>JAYEGY010000014.1:0-4769 GCA_034659275.1 Bacteroidota bacterium
ATATATTTACCTGAAAGGAGTTAACCTGCATGAACATCATGATGTGAAGGGACATGTTACAGATAAGGAGACCATGCTTAATGATATCATGATGATGAAAAGTCATAATATTAATGCTGTCAGGACTTCTCATTATCCCCAGCCTGAGCTATGGTATGAACTCTGCGACAGGTATGGACTCTATCTTATTGATGAAGCTAATATTGAATCACATGGTATTGGTTATAATAAAGATGTTACACTGGCTCATAAACCTGAATGGGCTGAGGCCCACCTTGATAGGGCTGTACGGATGGTTGAAAGAGATAAGAACCATCCTTCCGTGATTATCTGGTCAATGGGTAATGAAGCTGGTGACGGACAGAATTTTGTTGATATCTATAACTGGATAAAGGAAAGGGATATAACCAGGCCAGTGCAATATGAAAGAGCTGAAAAAATTACAAATACCCCTGAGCATCACACCGATATATGGTGTCCTATGTATGCAGGTATCGCTTACCTGGAAAGATATGCACAGGATAACGACAGCTACCGGCCCCTTATAATGTGTGAATATGCACATGCTATGGGTAACAGTGTAGGTAACCTGCAGGATTACTGGGATGTGATTGAAAAATACCCTTTGTTGCAGGGTGGATTTATCTGGGACTGGGTTGATCAGGGATTGCTGACAACAAATGATGAAGGAGAAGAATTCTGGGCTTACGGAGGCGATTTCGGGCCGGAAGGTGTACCCAGTGATGGTAACTTTTGCATAAATGGACTCGTATGGCCCGATAGGTCAGGACATCCTGCGCTTGAAGAAGTTAAGAAGGTTTATCAGTATGCCGGTTTTGAGTTCCAGGATGCAGAAAGAGGCATAATAAAAGTTCATAATAAATATGATTTTACCGGCATGGGAAAGTTTATCCTCGAGTGGGCCCTTATAAGCAATGGGGAAGAAATTAAATCCGGGGAGATTACGAAGCTCACAATGACGGCAGGGGAAAAAGGTCTTCTAACCATCCCTTACGAGGAGAATGACATTAATGACGGTTCTGAAATATTCCTTAACCTGGCGCTTAAAGGTAAAGAGGAGTGGACCATATTACCGGCAGGTCATATATATGCACGTGAACAACTGTTGGTTTCCGGTGCGGAAGAATCTTACACACCAAAGAAAGCACAGGCTGAAGTGTTGTTCAATGACAATGGTGAAACAGTGATTGTTACAGGACAGGGTTTCAGTATTGATTTTGAAAAAGAATCTGGCGTGATTACATCATGGAAGTCCGGAGATACTCAACTTATAAAGGAAGGGCTGATACCCGATTTCTGGAGACCATTGACGGATAATGATTATGGTAATGGCCTTGATGAAAGGGCTGCCATATGGGAAAATGCAGGCAGCAATACAATAGTAAATTCCTTTGAGAGTGAAAAGCTTGACGATGGCTCAGTGAGGATCACAGTAATTATGGATATACTTGATGAACTGGGCTCTTTGCTGGCAGAGGAAAATATCAGTTACAAGATCTATTATTCAGGAGATATACTTGTTGATGTCGATTTCAGCAAGAGCAATAAGGATTTACCTGAACTGCCCAGGATGGGGCTTAAGATGCAGCTTGGTAAGGATTTTGATAACCTGGAATGGTATGGACGGGGTCCGCATCATAGTTATTCCGATAGAAAAACATCTGCCTTCGTGGGTGTTTATTCAGGGAAAGTATCGGAACAGTATGTTCCTTTTATCCAGCCCCAGGAAAACGCTTATAAAACAGATACAAGATGGTTTAGCCTGACCGATGATGATGGCAACGGGATGATGGTAAGAGGAAATCCCACAATATGTTTCTGTGCCCTGCACAACCTGCATTCTGATTTTGCATCTTCCGGGAACCTGGCAACATACAGGACCGATGCTAAAACAGCCAATACACATACCACTGATGTTAAACCAAGGGACCTGGTAGCTGTGAACATTGATTTTGGCCAGATCGGTGTTGGAGGAGATAATTCCTGGGGTGCAAGGCCACATCCTCAATACAGGCTACTCGAAAATAGTTATTCATATTCATTCTGGTTAACGCCAATTAGCACGAATTAGGACGAATTAACGCGAATCTGGCGACTCGAGCCAGTATTTGAATTCAGGCTTTAGAGTCATGCTTTTTGGCACATATCCAGACTAATAAAGCTAGCTATGTCTTAAAAAACTTTTCGCCAACATTAAATTTTCAATATTTCGCTTATGTTTACCGGCCTACCTTAAACTTACCGCCTGATGGAATCAAACCCATACGATTACCACATTAGCTTCTTTAAACCCACAACTGACAGTGCAAGACGCAACAGGAACATGGTTGTTCAGTTTGTATTGATCTGGGCTGTGGCGATATTCGGCTTTCAGATTCTGCTGAAAGTAATTGAGAAACCCACTCCCGAACCGGCCTGGGATACTTATAAATCAGTCTGGGGAGAAATCGAAGCCGGATCAATCGATCCTGATCTGCTTAAGAAAGCATCTCAGTCTGCTCTGTCAGTACTCGGGAAAGTAGCTATTGATCCGGAGCACAGAAGTGCGCTGGATAATATGATTAGCTGTCAGCATTCAATATTGCTGACGATGATCAGAGGACTCTTTTGATGCAAAAGCTTAAATCATTTGAAAGGATTGCTGCAACTTCGGATGATCCTACAGATGATGCATACGTTGCGGCTAAGAATGAATTAATACCTCTCTTGCAGGAGATTTATGGCCTGGCTTCTTCAGATGTCAGGGCAAAGATTGCAGCTGTGGAGGCTGTCTATAAATCTTACCCCCATTACGAAAATTCATTTGAGCTGGGCGTGATTTATAATAACAGGGCAGCAGCATTGATTACTATATCATTATTCAGGGATAGTATACGAGCTGACTATAATCCCCTGTTTAACACTTCGAGTGATTCAATAATGAATATGGCTGAATCTAATATCAGAAAAGCGATATCAATTTATAATAACTGGATTAAAAATTTGGCCGTAAAAGCAGGGAAGATATAGCTGAACGAATAGCCCCAGAGTTCAGAAAAGAAATGCTTACAGATGATCAGGATTTAATTAATAAATATATTGAGAAAAGGGCAGATGAGATTATGAAAGCAGTTGAGGAAACTGACCGGAGGCTTTCGGTATGCTATACCAATATGGATGTTATCAGAAGACAAAGGGGAGAATATGAAGCAGCCGTAAGGTGCTATGAAAAGGCACTGGATTTATGGGTTAGAAACCTGAGCGCAGAAAATAATCTTAATACACTGCACGGCAAACCATTGAAAAAAAGAAATATTATCCAGAACCTTTTTCCTCCGGAAAAATAGTAGAGGCGCAAGGCTTTGCGCCTGAAAAAAAAAAGATGAAAATAAAAGATATGAAAAAGTTAGTTGCTTTATTTATTACAGTTTTAACAGTTGCAACTCTTACCGCACAGGAACAGTCCAAATTTGGAATTACATGGTCAGGGTATGTAAAAAATGATTTCTTCTTTGACACCAGGCAGACGGTTGCAGCCCGCGAAGGTCATTTTTTATTATGGCCGGCTCCCATGGAAGAAGATATTAATGGTGAGGATATTAATGCAAAAGCAAATTTCAATATTCTTGCTATTCAATCCAGGCTTAAAGCATCTATCAGCGGACCAGATGCATTCGGTGCAAAAACATCAGGTGTTATTGAAGCCGATTTCTTTGCACAGGCTAACGATAACATAAACCTGTTGAGGCTCAGACATGCATTTGTTAAGCTTGACTGGACCAGGTTTGAACTTATGGCAGGACAATACGGGAATTTACTTTTTGTAACAGATTGTTTCCCGGGTACAGTGTCTTTCAATACCGGTACACCCCTTCAGTCTTTTGCAAGGAATCCACAAATCAGATTTTCATATAAATCATCGAACCTTCGGCTGACTGCTGCAGTATTATCTCAGAGGGATTATTCGTCAAGAGGCGTGAATGGAGTAAGTTCATCTTATCTGCGTAATTCAGGAATACCCGATATGCACCTGCAGGCAATGTACAGTTCCATAAATGCAGAAAGTAATACTGGTTTCGTTTTTGGTACAGGACTGGCATATAAAATCATTGTCCCCCGCCTGGAAAATACGGTCGTCCCATGGATGATTAAAGTTGATGAAAAAGTGGGAGGACTTACAGCAATTGGCTTTCTTAAAGTTATTACAGATCCTGTTACTCTCAAAGCCCAGGTAAGATACGGGGAAAATATTGCGGATGTGTTAGCAATCAGCGGTTTTGCCGTTAAAGATGTTGTAGATATTTTTACAGGTGAATCATCGTATACTCCGCTGAAGAGTATGACTTTCTGGGGTGAGATACATACAAATGGGGCAAAGATACAGGCAGGTATTTTTGGCGGTTTTACTAATAATATGGGTACAAAAGAGCCCATGGCTAATACTGAACTCCCTGTATATGGACTGGCAACCAATATTAAATTCCTGTACAGGCTTTCACCCAGACTAATAATAAACTCGGCCAAAACAAGGTTGGCACTGGAGCTTGAATATACATCAGCCTCATACGGATCAGACTATGATATAAATTACCTTCCGGAAACTACCAACACCGTTAGTAATTTAAGAGCCCTGATTGCAGTGTATTACTTTTTCTAATTCGTATCTTAGCCTGATTAATTCATAAACTCAATTTTCAAGTAAAAATACATCATTAATTTTTTCAAAATAGGATGTATTATCCAAAAACACACAATATTTCCGGATTGAC
>JAYEGY010000015.1:0-4768 GCA_034659275.1 Bacteroidota bacterium
ACATTCTTAACCCCCTGCCCCCTGCATTGTCAGCCGAAGTCCTGAGGACTCGGGACGAAGGCTGGTTCCCTGCTATAATTATGGAACGCACAATTCTACATATGGACCTTGACACATTCTTTGTGTCGGTGGAGAGGCTGAAAAACAGCAAGCTTAACGGGATACCCGTGATCATTGGCGGGATGTCCGACCGCGGTGTGGTGGCCGGATGCAGTTATGAAGCCCGTCACTATGGTGTCAGCTCTGCCATGCCAATGAGGATGGCACGTAACCTCTGTCCCGATGCGGTTTTAATAAGGGGTGATATGGAATCATATTCAAAATACTCGCGAACGGTAACGGATATCATTGCCGAAAAGGCCCCTGCATATGAAAAGGCATCTGTGGATGAGCATTATATTGATATGACAGGCATGGACAGGTTTTACAGTACTTATAAATGGGCCGGGGAGCTGAAGCAGATAATAATAAAAGAAACAGGATTACCTATATCCCTAGGGCTCTCGGTCAATAAAACAGTATCAAAAATAGCAGCGGGCGAAGCCAAACCTAACGGAGAGAAGCAGGTGAAGGCAACTCTGGTAAATCCCTTCCTGGATCCCCTGTCAATACGTAAAATTCCAATGGTAGGGCAAAAGAACTATCACCTGTTACGTTCAATGGGCATATCTAAAATATACACTCTCAGGCAGATACCTTCTGATCTGGTAGTAAGCCTGATGGGCAAGAACGGGATGGATATATGGAAAAAGGCAAATGGTATTGACCACAGCCCTGTAATAAGATATTCGGAGCAGAAATCCATAAGCACCGAGACTACCTTTGATAAGGATACCACCGACCTGGTACAGCTCAACCAGATACTGGCATCAATGGTGGAAAAGATTGCATGGCAGATGCGTAAGCAGGAGAAGCTGACCTCCTGCATAACAGTGAAAATAAGATATTCAAACTTTGACACCCACAGCCTGCAGAAAAAGATCCCGTATACATCATTCGACCATGTGTTGATAGATGCTGCAAAGGAATTGTTTGCCAAACTATATAAGCGAAGAATGCTTATAAGGTTGCTAGGTGTGCGCTTCAGTCACCTCGTCAGAGGTGTACAGCAACTGAACATGTTCGAGGATACACCCGAGATGGTAAGTCTCTACCTGACCATGGACAGCCTGAGAAGGCGTTTCGGGCAGAATGCCGTAAAAAGAGCATGCGGAGTGTGGAATCCCAGGGAAAAAGAGGAAAAAGCGCTTAAAAAGCTTGAAAATGAGCTTAAAGAGCACAAGGAGATGGAAGAAAGGCTTTTATCCCGCTGACGCGGGATGTAACTGATCTCGCTACGCTCGATGTAATTACGTGAGCGCAGCGAACAAATTACGCTCCCGCAGGGAGCAAATTACGCAAGTGAAACGAGCAAATAACATGTATATCTCTCATTCATATTACAGCCTCAGGTACGGGGTGCTGTCAATCGAGGAACTGATAGGCACAGCTAAGAGCATGGACATCAATACCCTTGTACTTGCTGATATAAACAATAGCACAGGCATACCCTATTTTGTGAAGGATTGTGAGAAAGCAGGAATAAAGCCTGTGGCGGGCATTGAGTTCAGACATAAGAATAAGTACCTTTACACCGGCATTGCACGCAATAACGAAGGTCTGGGGGAACTGAATGAATTTCTCTCCCATCATAACATTAACAAAACACCCCTGCCCTTCCCCCCATCTGAATTCAATGACGCGTATACAGTCTATCCAATTGATAATCACCCGGAACGGGAGCTGAAAGAAAATGAAAGGATTAATATTAAGCCACCGGAGGTAAACAGGCTTCTGAGTATGAAGAAACGGTTTGATGTACATAAACTTGTCGGTTTTCAGACTGTAAGCTTCAGAGACAAAGAAGGATGGGACATTCACAGGAACCTCAGGGCAATTGATAACAATACACTAATCGACCATCTTAAACCGGAACAACTGGCCGGTAAAAGTGAATATTTCATCGATGCCGGCAAACTGAAGGATATTTACGTGCAATACCCTGAAATAATGGAAAACAGCGCCAGGCTCCTCGATGACTGCGCTATATCATTTGATGACAATGCCCTGAGAAACAAACAGGTCTTCTCCGCAAGCAGGTACGATGACAGGCTGCTGCTGGAGAAACTGGCATGGGACGGCATGCAGTACAGGTACGGTAATGATAATGCAGTGGCCAGAGAAAGGATAAAACACGAGCTGGACATAATAGATAAGCTTGGCTTTGCTGCATATTTTCTTATCACATGGGATATTATAAGGTACTCAATGGCGAGAGGATTCTACCATGTTGGCCGGGGCAGCGGGGCAAATTCAATAATTGCTTATTGCCTGAAAATCACAAATGTTGATCCCATAGATCTAAACCTTTACTTTGAAAGATTCATCAATCCCAGAAGAAGCACCCCTCCGGATTTTGACATTGATTATTCATGGAAAGAGAGGGATGATGTTCTGGACTATATCTTCAAACGTTATGGGTGCCACCATACAGCACTGCTGGGTACCATGAGCACTTTCAGGGGAAAGTCAATCATCAGGGAATTAGGTAAAATATATGGTTTACCTAAAGAAGAAATTGACAGTCTGATCAATAATCCCGGCGATGAAAATAATCATAACAGTCTGACTGACAAAATATTATATTTCGGAAGCAAGATAGCAGACTTTCCCAATATGAGAAGCATACATGCCGGGGGTGTACTGATATCGGAAAGGCCAATTACCTGTTACACAGCACTTGACATGCCTCCCAAAGGCTTTCCCACCACACAGTGGGATATGTATGTTGCCGAGGAACTGGGATTTGAAAAGATTGACATATTGAGCCAGAGAGGTATAGGCCATATTAAGGAAAGCGCTGACATAATAAGGAAAAACAGGGGTGTTGATGTGGATGTACATGCAATTCAAAAGTTTAAGAACGATAGCAAGGTGAAGGAATATCTTGCCAGAGGTGAGACCAAAGGATGTTTCTATATTGAAAGCCCGGCCATGCGCGGACTGCTTCAAAAACTGAAGTGCAGCGACTACCCCACCCTTGTGGCAGCCAGTTCTGTTATACGCCCCGGTGTTGCACGTTCGGGAATGATGAAACAATATATTCAGAGATTCCATAATCCGGGGGGATTCAAATACCTGCATCCCGTGATGAAGGAGCAGCTCAGTGAGACCTATGGTGTAATGGTATACCAGGAGGATGTGCTGAAAATATGCCACCACTTTGCCGGGCTTGACCTCTCGGATGCCGATACCCTGAGGCGGGGTATGAGCGGCAAATACAGGTCAAAGGAAGAAATACGAAAAATAACCACCAGGTTTTTTGAAAACTGTCGCAGGAAGGGTTATCCTGAAGAGATCACCAAAGAAGTATGGAGGCAGATAGAATCTTTTGCAGGATATTCGTTCTCCAAGGCCCATTCGGCATCCTATGCAGTGGAAAGTATGCAGAGCCTCTACCTCAAAGCACACTTCCCTCTTGAATTCATAGTGGCAGTAATAAATAATTTCGGCGGATTCTACCGTACATGGGTATATGCTCATGAGGCATTGAGATATAATGCAGTGCTGCACCCTCCCTGCGTGAATAACAGCAGGTACAAAACAAACATAAAAGGCAATAATATATACCTGGGGTTCATACATATACAGAATCTTGACAGCTCTGTTGCAACAATTATAGAGAAAGTCAGAAGCCAGGATGGTAATTTCAGGGATTTGAATGATTTCCTGGAGCGAGTACGCCCAGGGCTTGAGCAGGCAATACTGCTTATACGGGTTGGAGCGTTCCGCTTTACCGGCAAGAGCAAGGCGGAACTCTTATGGATGGCACATCTGATACTCAATAATAAAAAAACGGAAAAATCACACAGCCTGTTTGAAAGCCCGGCGAAGGAATACAGGCTTCCAAAGCTTGAGAATCACAAGATAGAAGACGCCTATGATGAGATAGAACTGCTTGGTTTCCCAGTTAGTATCAGCTGGTTCGGTCTGCTTAAGACATCTTTCAGGGGCGATATCACAGCATCGGATATGGGCAGGATGACCGGCAGCACAGTGAGAATGGTCGGCCATCTTATCACCGTGAAATATATTAAGACAGTTAACAGGCAGTGGATGAATTTCGGCTGTTTTATTGACCATAAGGGACAGTTTTTTGACACGGTGCATTTTTCGGATTCACTGGAGAAATACCCTTTCCGGGGCAGCGGGACCTACCTCCTGCTGGGAAAAATAGTCGAAGACTTCGGCTTTCACCAGATGGAAGTGGAGAAAATGGCTAAACTGCCGGTAAAGCAGGATCCAAGGTACTGATCTATTTCATAATAATATATTCATTCCCGGTAGGCTGCTGTTTATTTAAGTCTTCCTGGCAATAAGTAAAAGATCCTCAATTTTAATAATGAGAACATTAATACGGGAGATATCGGAATTACTAAGTTGCCATATTGAAAATATTAATATTATTAACTAAAAATGTTGGTTTAAAAAAAAAAGCATAATTTTATTATGTCTTTATACAATTAGAAGGGAATAATAATCAAACACCAAATAAAATAAAAATATCCTGGAATTTTTATTCAGTTTTGATTATGGCATTATTAAAGTACTACCCATTTTTAGACCACTGGATTGGTTTTTTAAGTTGATTTTTATTAATAATATGATGATGTAATATAGTGTTATATAACCGGAAATAACTCGCAGAGTTATTCTGGTTATTAACACC
>JAYEGY010000016.1:0-23150 GCA_034659275.1 Bacteroidota bacterium
AACAGCAGCAAAGAAAAGCGCGGAAAAAGAAAAAGAGGAAAAAGAAGAAAAGAAAGAAGAACCTGAAGTTGAAGAAGAAAAGAAAGAAACTGGTGCTGAAGAGGAAAAAGAGAGTGATGAGGATAAGTTCATTAAAACAAAATTTAGGAAGTTATCAGGACCTACAGTAGTGGGAAAGATTGACCTTCCGGCCGAGGAAAAGAAAAAAACACAGAAACCCAAGAAGATTGATATTAATAAGGAAAAGGCTTCATCAAAAAAGAGAAGAAAGAGAATAAAGAAAGAAAAAGAAAAAGTAAGCCTTAAAACATCCGGAGAAGATAAAAAGGATAAAAGAAAAAGAAAAACCCAGGTACGCCCTGAAATTAACGAGGAGGATGTGCAAAAGCAGGTAAAAGAAACACTGGCACGCCTTACTTCAAAAGGTAAATCTAAGGGGGCCAAATACAGGCGAGAAAAGAAGGATGCCATAAGCCAGAAACAACAGGAGGAAATCGAAAAGCAGGAACAGGAAAAGAAAGTTCTGAAAGTCACCGAATTTGTTTCTGTAAACGAACTGGCAAACATGATGAACGTACCTGTTACAGAAATAATTGAAACATGTATGAATCTCGGGCTTTTTGTGTCAATAAACCAGAGGCTCGACGCTGAAACAATGTCACTTGTAGCTGAAGAATTTGGCTACGAAGTGAACTTTATCAGCGCTGAATTGCTGGATGCAGTGAAGGAAGAAGAAGATAAACCCCAGGAGATGGAGCCAAGATCTCCGATTGTAACCGTTATGGGGCATGTTGATCATGGTAAAACAAAACTGCTTGATCATATACGCAACACCAATGTTATTGCCGGTGAAGCAGGGGGTATAACCCAGCATATAGGAGCATATAGTGTGTCTCTCGATGGAGAAAGACAGATAACATTCCTTGATACACCCGGGCATGAGGCATTCACCGCCATGAGGGCCCGTGGTGCACAGACAACCGATATTGCAATTATCGTGGTTGCTGCTGATGATGGTGTTATGCCACAGACTGTTGAAGCAATAAATCACGCCTCAGCAGCCGGGGTGCCTATTATTTTTGCCATAAATAAAATTGATAAACCAACGGCAAACCCTGAGAAAATCAAGGAAGAACTGGCAAATATGAATTACCTCGTTGAAGACTGGGGAGGTAAGTACCAGTCACAGGAAATTTCGGCCAAATCAGGAATAAATATTGAAGAATTGTTGGAGAAAGTCCTGCTTGAAGCCGAAATGCTGGAACTTATAGCTAACCCAATCAAAAAAGCCACAGGAACGGTAATTGAATCGTCCCTGGATAAAGGCCGTGGATATATTGCCACGATACTGGTAAAATCAGGTACACTCAGACTGGGTGATATAGTCCTCGCCGGTTCATATTATGGCCACGTAAAAGCTATGTATAACGAAAGAGGCCATAAGTTAGATGAAGCCGGACCATCAAGCCCCGTTCTTATACTCGGACTGGATGGTGCACCTCAGGCAGGTGATAAATTTAACGTGATGGAAACCGACCGTGAAGCAAAAGAAATAGCCAACAAAAGGACCCAGCTGCAGAGAGAACAGGGTATGCGTACTCAGAAACATATAACCCTGGATGAGATAGGCAGACGTATAGCAGTCGGTAATTTCCAGGAGCTTAATATCATTGTTAAAGGTGATGTTGATGGTTCTGTGGAAGCCCTGAGCGATGCACTGATTAAATTATCCACAGAAGAGATACAGGTAAATATTCAACATAAAGCAGTAGGACAAATATCTGAATCAGACGTACTTCTGGCAGCAGCATCAAATGCTATTATTATCGGATTCCAGGTAAGGCCGTCTCTGAGCGCAAGAAAACTTGCAGAGAAAGAAGAAATAGATATACGGCTGTATTCAATTATCTATGATGCTATAAACGAGATAAAATCCGCTATGGAAGGTATGCTCTCACCCGAGGTGCGTGAGGAAATAACATGCACAGTAGAGGTGAGAGACGTATTTAAGATATCAAAGGTAGGAACCATTGCAGGATGCTACGTGAGAGAAGGAAAGATCACACGTAATACAAAAGTCAGGGTCATAAGGGACGGTATAGTCATTTATACCGGCGAACTGGGGTCACTTAAAAGATTTAAAGATGATGTGAAAGAAGTGACATCAGGTTATGAATGCGGCCTCAATATCAAAAACTTCAATGATATCAAGGTCGGGGATATTGTAGAAGGCTACCAGCAAATAGAAGTCAAGAAAACTCTTTAACCATGCCTGTCATCCTGAGCATAGTGAAGGATGACAGTTATTAAATAATCAGGTCTAACCTACAAGATCCTTGTATTTTTCCGGTGAGAGTAGTCCGTCAATCTCTGAAGGATCACTTATCTTTATTTTTATCATCCAACCATCACCGTAAGGATCCTTATTAACCAGGTCAGGGCTGTCTTCAAGAACGGGATTGACTTCGATAATTTCACCCCCCACAGGCATGAACAGGTCAGAAACAGTTTTTACAGCTTCTATGGTTCCGAAGACTTCTTCCTTGTTAAGAGTCTCACCTTCCGTTTCGATCTCTACAAATACTACATCACCCAATTCACCCTGTGCGAAATCAGTGATTCCAATAAAACCATTATCACCTTCAACACGTAACCACTCATGGTCTTCTGTGTACTTTAAATTGTCAGGTACTTTCATATTTAAAATAGGTTTTTGAGTTATTTCTGTTAAGTAAAGCCAAAAATAAGTTTTTAAATCAATTGAAACAATGAAAAGCTCATTTTTGTCATTCTGAGCACAGCGAAGAATCTAATTGTCATTCTGAGCACAGCGAAGAATCTAATTGTCATTCTGAGCACAGCGAAGAATCTAATTGTCATTCTGAGCACAGCGAAGAATCTAATTGTCATTCTGAGCACAGCGAAGAATCTGGCAATAACAGGTAGAGGCTAAGGCTCCCACTTTCAAGGGGGTTAGGGGGATGTAATTGCAGGGAGCAGGGATCCCTTTTTTCAACCGAGGACCGCAAAGCGTGACGAGCTCGACGAATCCCGCGGCACAGGTCACCTGCCTTCGCCAAGGCTACGGCGGGCTGCTTTCCATGTAATTAATTCGCTGTCATGGTTTGTATTTATTTCCTAAATTAGTAGATCTTATAACAAATAGATATCATGAAAACAACAGCTTCGGGGATTCTTATAATCCTGTTATTATTATTACTATTCAGTTGCCAGAATCAGAAGAACATAAATCACTTCTCTTCATATGCTGATACATTGATTCTGAAAACTGAAAAAATAAAAGGATGTGGTTTATTCACACCAGGATCCGGATCACTGGTATTTAACGCTCCGCAGTCAAATCTTTACGGCATTGAATTTAATATTCCGCAAAGATTTGATAATCCAGAGGTTGCCGTGACAGTACTTGATATAAAGCAAAACGCTTATAAAAAATTTCTGCTGGGTGAGTTAACAAAATCAAGTTTTAACAGGGGATATCATTTCCTTGGAGGTGATACAAGCTTATTACCAGATAAAGCTGTCGAGAAAAACTACCTGTCCATATTAACAGCCGACAAAAAGGATGAAAAGATCATGATTGTTGATCAGAATAATAACTATGATTTCAGCGATGATTCAATACGTCATATACCGGATATTGACTGGCATGCATATGATTCACTTATTGAATTTAACCACGAGATATTCAATGATTCTGCAATAATCACTGCAACATCATGGGCCAATATTGGTCACTCACAATTAAGTTATAACATTCTGTGTTTTACATCACAACATTATGTATCAAACTTTAATGTTAATGGTGACCGGTATGCTGTTGGGGCATATGACAGACAATGGAATACTGCCTTCTATTTTCCCAGGCTCAGTCTTATTATGTCAGCCGGCATTATCATCGATAAGTTCAATCTCTTTGACTGGGAATCACATCTTGAAAAAATTAAAGATCTTAACAATTAGCGATACTTTATTAAAACCTATTACGCTGAGCGCAGCGAAGCAAATTACGCCATGCGCAAGCATGGCCAGTTACGAATTGCGTTAGCAATTCAAATTACGCGACCATAGGGAGCAAATTACGCGAGCACAGCGAGCAAATTACTGTACCAGCGTAAACTTAAGGCTAAAGCCAAAATTGGTATTAGAGGTAGTGTATGTAGTTGCAACGAAAGGCTCGTTAAGGTTATGATCAAAGAACAATTGCAGGTTGAACCTGTCACTTAATACATAGTCAGCAGTAGTTCTGATTGAAAATATCCTTTGTCCTGCCACCGGCTGGTTTACATCCTCAATAAGCTTCCTTGATATCGTCTTGTTGTCTCTGATAGAGAAATCAAGCCTGACATTAAGATCACTGGAAAGTGAGCGTTGCCGTCCGCCTGACCTGAGTTCTATCTTTACATCATCAAACCGGTATCCGGCACCTATGATAAATTCATTATTCCGTACATCGGCAACCTGGTTATTCGCAAGGTTGAGGCTTACCGTGCGCGATTTTTTCCATTCGATGCGAGTGGTAAGGCTGTTTTTCCAATTAAGGTCTATATTTAAAAGAGGGCTGAACTGTTCATTTATGGTAACTACATTCAGCTCATACTGAGGTATAAAATTCATATTAAGATCCCTGATCCTGCTTATGCCATCTTCACCCTCATCATAATACAGGTTGGTGGTATATGAGCCTATGGTATACGTACTCCTGTATTGATGGGCTATGTTAACTGAACGGAATACACGCTGCACAAGGTCAAATTTTGAAAGGCCGTCAAAGTTTATTCTCCAGTTAGGCATCATTGAAAGTATCCCGGGGAACATATCAAGGCTTACTTTCTCAGGATCAGTCCTGGAGTATGCAGCAAAGAAGGATGGAATAAGAACTTCCCCGGATGATATGCCGTAACCATTTTTATAAGGCCCTTCAATGGGATTCCCTGTTTCAGGGTCAATATCCGGTTCATAGGCAGGATCAAGTGCCTGTCTTTCCTCAGCCTTTCTTCTTGAGATAATAATAGTGTTATCTTTAAATTTCTCAAATGTTTCCGACACATACGCATTGTCTTCGCTTATCTTTTCAAATGCTGTGCCCCATGACAATATAGTAATTGAGAAATTACCTGATACTAACCTGTTCCTGAGGCTGTCAGGGAAATTGCCATTGCGATCGGCACGATAATATGCTGATGTCGATTGTGCAAAACGACGATCGGCGGTTAAATCGATACGCATGCCGGGGAAGGGTTCTACCGTGCTTCGTATGCTAAATGTTTCGTTCCTGTTTGAAACAGCAGCTGTATTAAGTAGTGTATCACTTGTAATCCAGTTATTCCTGAGTGCCTTATCAAAAAAATCCGGGTCATTATAACCGGCAATGAAAGGCCATCCCGGTGCAAGCACATTACCTGTTTTTGTCATTCCCAGAACTTCTGATTCAGGGGTAAAGCCCGGCAGCATCTGCCCCTGGTTAATCTGATAATTAACAGAAATATTTCGCACACCCATCAATGCTCTTACAAAATATTCACCTACCACAATCAGTGGGTTTCTCTTTTTCTCCACCTTCCCCTCAATTTTCACCCTTGCATTATCAACATCCTCGGATGCCGTGAACACTATTTTACTGTTTGTTTCAATTACGGTTTTTCCCTGTACTTCAGTACCATCAGGCCTGTAAACGGTGACTTTTACATCTCTTGTCCTCAGGTTATGATAAATATTCCTTGCTTCATCGGCCGTCAGATCAACTCTTTCACGGGTGTAAGTTACGGTACGGTATTCCGTTTCCATCCTCTGGGCAGCACCGGGCCTGGTATACCTCTCAATGTTCTTCAGGAAATTTGATTTGTTGTACAGGTTGGTAAGGTTAGCCTGGGCCGATATCTGGCCTGTGCTCGAGTTTTTTATTGTATTACCCAGATTAATATTCATGCTGTCAGGATAAAGAGCCCCGGCCAGCCAGTCGTAACTGGCACGGTAACGCAGGTTGCTATTCAGCCAGCTCAGGAGTGGCAATTTATTGATGGGTATGTTATAATTTACATTTATTATATGGTTATAATGTGTATTCCTCCCAAAATTGCGAAGATTAATCAAAACAGAATCTTTCCATGCCTGATACTGGTCAGTGTACCTTTCCCTGTCGACCCCTCCTTCGGGTTCATCAATTCGTGAAATATTCGTGGCTGTAAAATCAACCTTCAGCTGTTTTGTAATATCATATTTTATATCATAGAACCGTGTCCATTCGAAATCCTTCCTGAAGGTAGGTTTGATTTTTATGTATTCGTTATTGATATTCCTGGTCTTTACTTCATTATAATACCTGCTGAGGTCTGTCCTCATGCCCACGTGCCTGGGTAGGAGGTAAAAATTAAAATCCCTTATAAGCCTGAAGGCCTGCCCCCTGAACAGCTTGACATTCTGAAAAGGTGTGATATTTTCGGGGTCTGCATCATAATTATAATTGATCCCGCCCCGGTAATTCTTTTCAACATTTATTTCTGTATTTACATTACTTCTGTATATCTCGTTAAACGTATAATTTACCGAGAAATTTGAAATGTCCCATGGGTATGACTTTTCCTTTTGCCTGTTTATACCTGCATTGCTTACCGTAATTGTTTTTCTCTGTGTATAGTCTTCAGCTATTGTTTTCAGGGAATCCTTTTCAACCGGATCAAGGTCTTCGAGCGCATCTTTCAGCAATATATCAGGATCAAGGGGATTATACTGTGGCTGTATATGTGATTCCGAATAACCCACATATACCGGCAGCCTTACACCTGCTTCTTCAGGAAAAAACCGGCCCAGGTCAAGATTGGATGAGACATCATACTTATAAACCTGCTCCTTGCTTCTCTCATTAACTTTCATATCAAGGCTTCCGAACCCCGGTGTGCTGGTCTGGCCAACAACATCCACTGTCCCCAGGTTGGCAAGCTTGGCCTGCATACGCGCATTGGCAGCCCATCCTCCATCTTCATTGAAATCACTTAACCTGAGTTCATTAACCCATACTTCAGCTGATTTTGGCAAACCATCGTCATTGTCTGCACCCCTTGTTTTAATGGGATTACGCACTCCCACCATTATTACTCTCACGTTACTGAGGTTTGGATTACCCGAAACACTTATCCTTGCATTATCAAGGGGATAAACATAAATATCTGACCTTGAGAGTGATGAACCCTGGCGGTTAAGTTCGGCATTCCTTGCTTTTTTAGCGTCCTGGAATAAGGAAAGGTCAATATTAAAGCTGTTTTCTTTGGGCCACACTATCGCTCTTTCATCATCATCATCCTTATTATAATATCCCGGGGGAGTAAGCTTCAAAGGCAATTCATACTCATAAAAATTACCTTTATAATCTGAGCCAATACGTATAAAAACGCTTACCTCGTCATCCAGCAGGGGCTCCCCTATAATTTCCTCCCCGTGTACTTCCATTCTTAGTTTCCTGTACTGGCGTATATCAAGATTAACATTTTTGAAAGCAGCCCTTGCATCACCGTCTTCAAGGTCCAGAACCCTGAGCACCATTGACTGTTCATTAAGTTGCCTGAGCTGAGGATTGGAAGGATCAATCACCCTGTCGAACCCGGGAGGCAGAACATAATTCACGGGCTCTTTCCCTGCATTTTCTTCTATACTTACGGAGCTTATTTCGAAAGTGCCGTCTTCAGGTTCCGGAACACTAACCCTTTCCCCTCCCTCGAGGAAAGAAATATTATATTTACGCCACTCGGCACGAACAAGGTCAAGTTTTGCCAACCTCAGTATAACGTCCTGACTAAATCCCCGCAGGAACATACGCATGAACCTGATGGATTTGAAATCCTGAATATTCCCGATTATCCGGGAATAATCGGTTACCGGTATTTTAAACTGGTACCATTTTACGGTTGACTGTTCTCCATTGGCAAATGTTGCGGTGTATTCTATTTCATCCACTATATAATTTTTACCCACCTCCATATCCTCGGGCCTCATGCTCACCCTGTACTGGTAATAACTTTCTGTTTCGCTCAGGGTATTATCCCTGTTTATGTCCTCCATGTCGGGCATGGTTGACCCGCTGGTAGGGTATGGTTCTTCGCTCATTTCCGCCGTTGGCGAATTACCTTCCATGCCATTATATTCTTTATACCTCTCAAATATGCCCTTTTGCTGGCTGTCATAATCAGATCCCCTGAAATAATGGAAGTCATCATTAGAAGGATCCTTGATAATATTATCCAGCACGTCAGGGTTAACAATGCCTTCCAGCTGTTCCAGGTAAGAATTAAAGAATATTTGTTCATCCTCATTGGACAATCCGTCAAGTCCTACATCCTGGTATCTTCTTGATTCTGGATTATTGTCAAATGCATGCACTACTGACTGTACCGTTGGCACCCTTCCCCATGCTGTGGTATCGACGTTTATAACTTCCGGAGATGTTGGCAGGCCATTCTCAAATGCCTTCCTCGAGTCGCGCAGTATATCTTCGGAGATATTACCCAGGTTAATGTATAGGTCGCCTCCCGTCTGCAATGGATCCTCAACAAAGGGATCCATTAACCAGAACTTGATATACTGGATATTTGCTGTTTCGAAATCACTTGTGAGTATTTCTCTCATGATACCTCCCCACCGGCTTTCAGGGTCAGCCAGGAGACCTTCCTGGTTTATACCCAACGAATATGCTGTGGGTGTTGTTTCATAGTTATAGGGTCCTTTCTCGTCGGGATAAAAAGCAAGGTTAAGAACAGCAATATTTGTAGGTATGCCTGAGGGACTTTCTTTAAAGGGGAACAACTCGTTTTCATATATCTCCCTGACGAAATGACTTGACTGTAGATCAGGATTGTTTTTTATATGATCAGGTGTGGTTAATCCATTACGAAGAAACAAGGGATCAATAACATACCAGCACAACTTTGACCTGTTAAAACCACTTGTCCATTCATTATTCAGCCTTGCTTCAGGGAAAAGATCATCCTGACCCTGGGGAACACTAGACAGAACCCATGCATTGTATGTTTTCATGTCAAGCGGTATCTCACTAGCCTCAAAATCATCAATATATGAATTACCTGCGGAGCTTATCGCCCTGGAGTGGCCCGGTATCAGGTGGGCAAATTCGCCAAAAAAGGTAATCGACGAAGGGTCCTTTGTTTCAATAAGGGGCAGGGCATCCACCATTTTTGTAATGAACTGCGACTGAGACCTGTATGATGTGTTAAAACCCAGGATGGTGTTTGATATAGGCTCTTCACCAAAATTAACCTTTTGGGTGTATGGTCTTTCTGTAAGGTGAAGAACTGTTCCTCCTACGTTAAAATCATTCGATATTTTATAATCGAGATGTGTACCCACCAGTGTTTTGGTCTGGAAACCAAAAAACTGATTGCTCTCTAGTGATACCTGGATTGGAGTTTGAGATTCTATCAATGCAGGGTTTATAATCTCTACTCTTCCTGCATTATAGTCTACAGTAAAGTCCACATTCTCTGTAAGAGGAACCCCACCGGCGGTGACTTTGACACCACCCTGGGGAATATTGACAGCATTCAGGTATATTTCAGAACCTGAAGCTGATGAATAAGTACCTGATATTTTGAATTTATTCTTTTCAGCACTTTGAACAGCCTTTGTCTGTGTTGAGTCATACAATTCCTGGAAGACATACCTGTCGGCAAGGGCCGGGTCAGCAAATTTACTTCTCAGATGGCTGCCGAATGGTTCCAGCACGGGGAATATAAGTCGGCCCTTGGAAGGTTCAATTGTAACTCCTTCGATATAATCAAATACGCCATCAGGTTTACGATCAAGCTGGCTGTTCAGGTTATCCAGTTCCATTACCCGCAGCAATATCTGATCACTCAGATTACCTTCCGGGATATAATTTATTGAGTTTCCTGTTTCATCATCCTGGTATAGTATATGCAGCTCAAAATCCTGACGCTCTATCTGGTAGGCTCCCAATGCATAAATATTCTTCATCATGAGATCCCATGTTGGCAGTCGCGGTGTGAGGTTGGTGCCTTTAAGCAACTTCAGGTACAAAACATCAGGAGCGCTTATCCCATCGGTCGAGAACTCTCCCACCTTGTAAACCTCACCTCCCATGGTATACTCATATGCCACCGCAAGTATTTCATCGTTATTCAAAGCAACGTTCAGTGATATAAATCCCAGTTGCCTGTTTACCGTATATTCCCGTTCTGTCAGTTTCCTTGCATTTTCGATTTTTTCATAATGGGTACCTATCTGGAAATCCTGTGCTATGGGATCAAATGAATCGGTTATTTTATCCACATCCCTTGTATCGGGATATACAGATTTAAGTTCTGAGTACAGTCCGTTAAGCCCGTTATCCGGGTGTGGACCTGCACCTGGCACAGCCTGGAAGCCAGGCACCTCGTTATAAATATTTTGCTGA
Organism: Bacteroidota bacterium; assembly: GCA_034659275.1. Taxonomy (GTDB): domain Bacteria; phylum Bacteroidota; class Bacteroidia; order Bacteroidales; family VadinHA17; genus UBA9300. Next base: position 10,445 of record JAYEGY010000016.1, read on the forward strand.
TCCTCTGCGAGATCCATTAAAGCCAGGATGTTCCTTGTTTCTTCAAAATTGCTTGTTTTATTGGTTACCCATACTTCTATCCTTTCGATATTTATACCGGAGCTTATAGCCGGCAGGTTCTTCATGGCATTATCATAGGTGTCCCTGAAGTATTGTGAAAGGAAGAAATGTTTATTTGCTTCATATTCATCGGCCCTGACCTCAAAGTCGCTTAACTGGGCACCTCCTTTAACCTGCAAGGTTGACGATTCACCTTTTTGCTGTGAAAAAACACTTGTTACTGTCAGCCTGCCAAATTGGAGTTCTGTTTTGAGTCCAAAAAGACTATGACTTCCCGTGATCAGTGTTCCCGGCAATGGCAGTGTAACATCACCCGCCTCAATCTTTTTTATTATTTCATCCTCATCTCCTGAATACTCGAGCCTGGTCCTGTTCTCAAAATCGAACATAGCCTCAGTATTGTAATTTATACCAAGCTGCATTTTATCACCGATGGTACCGGTAACGTTCATCTGTATTTTTTCCTGGAAGTCAAATGTTGGTATTGTCCTCAGCTTTTCTGAAAGGGTGGGATTTTCAGTTCTGGATATATTTAAGCCGAAGATGAGTTCGGCTGATCCCTGTGGTATAATATTTATAGTATTTGACCCAAATATTTTGTCAAAGGCTTCGCCTCCGAACTGTATCTGTGGTATCAGTGATCCCCTTTCCAGTGATTCATCACCTGAGAATTTGTATCTCCAGTATTCCCTTATAGAGTTTTCAAAAACAAAGTCATAATACTCATCGGGGTTCATATGTGCCGGTTGCCTGATATTGAGACCTCCTACTTTCTCATAGTATATGTACTCATTTTTTTCAGGATCATACACCACCTTACTGGAGAAATTGGATGGCATATCCATCTTAAGCGGAGAAATAACCTGTTTTTCCCATGGTAAGCCTGAGCGATCATCAAAAGGGAATCTCAGGTTTCTGGTGGTATCGCGACCCACATCCTGGCCATTCACCATTATTCCCGGCAGGAAACAAAGAATAAAGAATGCTATTACAGGCAGGTTAACACTATATACAGACCCTGATCTCAATACCAGTTTCGTTCGGTTTTACAAAATTTTTAAGGCTTTCTTTATGAGTTGCTCCACTGTAAGATCCCTGTCTTCTCTCAAGAGTTTTTCAAGGGTCTTGTTAACGGAGTTTTTCGGAAAACCAAGCATCACTAATGCTGTAAACGCTTCTTCCCTGATAGTATTGTCCCGGTCCGTAAATATTTCAGCTGCCTCTGCAGATTTACCTACCTTATCTTTAAGATCAATTATTATACGCTGAGCTGTTTTTGCCCCTATCCCTTTAATGCCTTTGAGCATACCAACATCTGATTGTAATATAGCTTTCTCTATACCCTGTGCCTCAACTGAAGAAAGCATCATGCGTGCCGTGTTTGCACCAACTCCTGAGACCGATATCAGAAGCCTGAAAATATACCTTTCATTTTCAGAGTAAAAGCCGAACAGGATATGAGCATCTTCCCTTATTACCTCGTGTATAAGTAGTCTGCACTCTTCTGAATTTTCCAGCCTGGTAAATGTTGGAAGTGATATATTGATAAAATATCCAAGTCCTCCGGCTTCAATTATTACATACGTAGGAGTGAGGGATGTTATCTTTCCTTTGATGTATTCAATCATAATGTGTCATTTATATTATCCTCTTCCGGGGGCAGCTCATCCGGTATTTCAGTTCTTGTATCAAGATCGTGGTGCTTCAGGGGGTTGCTTGTTATTTCCCTGTACATTTCCCTGTTTTTGTAGATATCGCAGGCCAGGAATATAGCCTTTCTGAATGACACTTCGGAAGCTTGACCTTTACCTGCAAGCTCATAGGCTGTCCCATGTGAGGGTGATGTCCGGATCACGGGCAGACCGGCAGTAAAATTGACACCTTCACCCAGGGCGAGAGCCTTGAAAGGAGTAAGTCCCTGGTCATGATACATAGCCATTATGCCATCAAAGCTGCTGTAGGCTCCTGATCCAAAAAAGCCGTCAGGGGCATACGGGCCAAAGACCAGTATGCCTTTTTCAGTTGCCTGTTCAATAGCCGGTATGATTATATCAATCTCCTCGTCGCCCAGTAATCCTTCGTCCCCACTATGAGGATTAAGTGAAAGCACCGCTATGCGAGGTTTGCGAATACCAAAATCAATAGTAAGAGAACTATCCATAATTGTTAGTTTCGTGATTATAAGTTCCTTACTTAAGCTATCGGGTATTTTCCGTAAGGGCATATGACCCGTAACAACCCCAATCCTGAGGTTGTCAGCTACCATAAGCATTAAAACATCATCTACACCAAACCTGTTTTTGAGATACTCCGTATGACCCGGAAAATTAAATATATCTGATTGTATATTAAATTTATTTACCGGTGCGGTAACAAGAAGATCTATTTTATTATCAATCAAGTCTTTCACTGCTGCCTCCAATGGTATTACAGCTGATTCCCCGGCCATAGGAGTTGATTTTCCCAGCTCAACCCTGACATTATCGTCAAGGCAGTTAATTATATTAGCCCTCTTATGGTTTGCATCGCTTGCTTCCTTTATATTATTAAAGCTGAAATTGCTTATGTTTAATGCTTTACGATGGTAGGCTGCCACTTTGGGTGAACCATATACCACAGGGGTGCATTTTTCCGTTATCCTGTTATCCAACAGGGTTTTTATGATAACCTCGTAACCTATCCCGTTTATATCTCCGTGTGTAATCCCTACAACAATATTCTCTTTATCCATTATTCTTCCAATTTTTTACTTTTTCTTATCCAATGTTTCAAGTCTTCTGATAAACTCGGCCAGTAGCCTGACACCTGTGCCCGTACCACCCCTGGGCCGGTAATGTTCAGCTTTTTGCGAAATGGCGCATCCCGCAATATCAAGATGTATGAATGGATAATCTGTAAAATGCTCCAGGAATTTACCTGCCGTAATAGCCCCTGCCTTTTTTTCTCCAAGGTTCTTAAGATCAGCTATTTCAGATTTTATCATTTCTCCATATTCATCAAAAAATGGCATTTCTGCCAGACGTTCATATACAATCTCACCTGCTTCCTCCAGCAGATCAAACATTTCCCTTTCAGCATTGCCCATTAGTGCAATGGCCTGATTACCAAATGCATTTTCTGCAGAGCCCGTAAGTGTTGCAATGGATATAACAAGTAAAGGATTATAATTACCGGCAAAGCTCAATGCATCAGCAAGTATTAACCTGCCTTCAGCATCGGTGTTTATTATCTCGACCTTTGTACCGTTAAACATGGTAATTATATCACCCGGCACAAAGGCATCATTGCCCGGCCTATTATCAGTCGCAGGAATCAGTCCTATTACATGTATATTAATACCCGCTTCGGCCACGGCTGACAATACAGCTGCAACCACTGCACCTCCCGCCATATCCATTTTCATTTCCTCGATATAATTGGTGGGTTTGAGGTTGATGCCTCCAGTATCAAACATTACACCTTTACCAACCAGGATAACCGGCTTGCTGTTTACAGGCTCAGGAGGCTGCCATTCGAGTATACTGAAAGTAGGGGGATCAACACTTCCCTTGTTTACGGAAAGAAGCCCCTCCATTCTCAAAGATTCGATCTTTTTCTTTCCATATACCTCTGCCCGTACTCCCGAATTAGCTGCATGCTGTTTTACAATATCCGCAAAATCAACAGCATTAAGGTAATTATTGGGTTCATTAACCATGTCACGTGCAAAATAAACGCCTTTGCCAACGGCGTTCAACCATTGAATATCATCTGTCTTAACGTCGCCAAACAAATAAATTTCAGACGGATAGATTTGATTGTCTCTTTTTTTACCTTCCTTACTGTACTTATTGAACTCATAACAGCTCAAAATCAATCCCTCGGTAAAAGAAAGGGCCGAATTCATATCATGGTCTGCAGCAACCAGTATTTTTTCCTTCTTATGTTCTTTCAGAATTTCCCGCACCCTGGATGCCTTCCTCCTTAACTCTTCGTACTTCCTGTGGGATCCATCATATTCTTTCTCCTGTATTATTATGCTTAATTTATAATAAGAATTGATGAGTATAACATCCTCACTGCCAGCCAAACAACGCCTGGTATATTCATGCTCAGTTTTTGTAAGTACCAGCCAGTCGGGTAGCTTCTTCTCTTTTACAATTATTACTGCTGAGCTGTCGGGTAATATATCATATATTCTTTCTACTCTTGGATACATCTGTGGAAAATTAGATATTTTGAAAAGATGTAAAGTTAATAAAATTTGATCGTATATTAGATATTCAACTACCTTTGTCATGTGATGAAAAGCAGGGGAAAAATATATAAAAAAGCTCTTAGCATGGAGCCTCTTTCACCTGAAGAAGCAGTCATCCTTTACCGGGAGTCACCTCTTCCCGAACTTATGATGGTAGCAAAATTATTGAGGGAAAAACATGTGCCGGGAAATAATGCTGGCTGGATGATTGACCGCAATGTAAATATCACAAATATTTGCTTAGCCCAATGCAGGTTTTGCAATTTCTGCCGTAAGCCGGGTGACCCTGACACTTACCTCACCAGCATTGATGAATACAGGCAAAAAATAACAGAACTATTTAAACGAGGAGGCAAGCAGTTATTACTGCAGGGGGGCTTACACCCTTCGCTGGATCTCAGGTATTACACCGGTCTCTTCAGGCAGCTCAAGAATGAATTCCCTGCACTCAGGCTTCACGCGCTTGGTCCTCCGGAGGTTGTACACCTGGCAAAGATCGAAAAAAAGTCCTTCAGATACATCCTTGAGGAGCTAGTCGCATCAGGTCTTGACAGCCTGCCGGGTGCAGGGGCAGAAATACTTGTTGAGAGAGTAAGAAAATTTATCTCACCGGCAAAAGCCAGCACTGAAGAATGGCTGGAAGTCATGAAAGAAGCTCACATCATGGACCTTCCAACTTCTGCCACCATGATGTATGGTCATATTGAAACCATTGAAGAGAGAATTATTCATCTTATACGCCTTCGTGACCTGCAAAGCCAGAAACCTGATGGCCATTATGGCTTTATCACTTTCATACCCTGGCCTTTCCAACACAAAGGCACTTTGCTGGCACGTAAGTATGGGGTGTATAACAAGACAGGTATAAATGACCATCTGAGAATCATAGCCATAAGCAGGATAGTGCTCAATAATATCAGGAACATACAGTCATCTATACTTACCACCGGAAAGGATGCTGCATTGATGAGCCTGCATGCCGGGGCAAATGACCTGGGGTCGGTGATGATGGAGGAAAATGTTGTAAGTGCCGCCGGCTCACCGGGGATGTTTAATGCTGAAGAGCTAAGATCCATAATAAGCGAAGCCGGTTTCAATCCTGTTTTGAGAAACCAGAAATATGAACCTGTGGGGGAATAATCAATTACTTAATTTCCGGGTGTGACAACAATTTCTGTTTCGTCAGGAAAGTCGATAGTAAAGAGAATAGCTTCCACCTGTCTCAGGAGTTCCCTCTTTTCATCATTGGGGGCATACACAAAGGCATCCAGCATTACAAACCTGCCATTAACTTCATCCCGGGTGACCACGTTAACGAAGGGCCCTCCCATAAATCCGTTCTCGAGTGTCCATAAGCCTCTCATCTCGGCATAATCTCTCCCTCTGAATCTGAAAAGCTGGTATTTTACAGGCACCTGGTCCTCTATCGCCATGTATGTTCCCCTGGTCGGACCTTCCACCTTCTCTTTAGTCATGTTGTTTCTTATACTTACTATGCTGTCTTTGTTGAAGTAATTTTCGCCCCTGTGATCAAAATAATGAATAAGGATGGCCTGTGTTGTGGTTGGCGTTTCATAAGAGAACCACAGTAAGCCTTTCTCATCAACGTCGAGTGAAAAGTGGGCCGGAATAAACAAAGTCATTTTGTGCTGGTCTCTCAGCTTATTGAATATCGTGCTGTTAAGGGTTTGCTTATACACTGATATCCATCTATCACGTTCAGCTATATTTATTTTATTTATTATCGTCTGTCCCTGTTCATCCAGGAGATCTATCACTTCCTTTTCATTGCTGCCTTCCAGGTTTATCATCAGTTGTGAAAAGGCGAATGTGTTTTCCTGGAATGTTACCTGTTTTTTTTTGTCTTCACCCCTTTCAACAAAAATAACATTCCTGTGTGTCTGGTATAGCTTGCTGAACGCGGTGGAGCTAACACGCACAAGATTGAATTTTGGCTCTGGCTGTGGCAACCTCTCAACAGGAGCAGCAAGTACCTCCCTTATTTTTTGGCCTACCGGACCTTCCCATTTCGCTTTATCAAGAACTACCAGTACCTCACCGGAGCTACCAGAAACATTGGGAAGCATTGTCTGGCCGCCCCCTGAATCGCCACATGAATGTAAAAACAGGGAGAGGAGGATAGATACATTGAGTATAACTATTTTTTTCATATATATATTAAGTTAAAAAAAGCCTGCTTGAAGCAGGCTCTTACACCAATATTATAAGAGTGACTACTTCTCGTTCAGCCTTTCTTCTTCTTTTTGCTCATCTTTCGAGGCTTTCTTAAACTCTTTCATACCCTGTCCTATACCTTTCATCAGCTCCGGAATCTTCCTTCCGCCAAAAAGAATAACAACCACAAGAACAATAAGAATAATCTCAGTTGGTCCGAACATGCCTGCTATAACGTTCATAATCTGTATTGTTAACAATTAGTAATCTGTACAAAGTTAATTAAAAAAAGCTATTTCCTCAATAAACGCAAAATATCATTCCCATTTGCATATATCAGCAGTGCAATAAGTATTATCATTCCTGTCAGCTGGGCATATTCAAGAAATTTATCACTTGGCTTCCGCCCTGTTATCACCTCGTAAAGAAGGAACATCACATGACCCCCGTCCAATGCAGGTATGGGCAGGATATTCATTATTGCCAGTATTATGGAGAGAAATGCCGTGAGGTTCCAGAAAGCCTGCCAGTCCCATATGCCGGGGAATATACTGCCAATAGTAATAAAACCTCCCAGTGATTCATATGCTTTTGTATCTTTTGAGAATATCAATTTAAACTGTTTCAGGTAATCTTTCAGTGTCTGGAATCCCTTGGATATACCTGCAGGTATTGATTCAAGGAAGCCGTATTTAACTGTGCGTAGCTCAAGTAAGCCTTCAGCTTCCCTGACGATTCCCAGCATGCCCTCATCCGTTGTTTCCAGGTCTATTGCCAGGCTGTCATTTCCCCTCAGGATATTTGCAGTTATTTCCTTCCCTTTTTTATCTTCCAGGTATTGGACATATTGATCATTGAATTTAAATTCTTTACCATCAATACCTACAAGCTTGTCCCCAATCTGTATGCCTGCCTCCTTTGCTGGCGATTCCTTCATAAAATCTGAGACCTCAAAGGGCATGAATGGCATGCGGGCATCAATTCTTCCTTTTCCTTTTATAATATACGGGACATATTTTTTGTCAATATCTATCTCAACCAATTCCCCGTCTCTTTCAACAGTAAGCTGATCCCTTTCATTAAGGATTATATCCGGAATTATCTGGTAGAAATTCTCGATATATTCACCGTCTACAGATACTATCTTATCTCCATCCCTGAGACCCATTTCATGGCCCAGTGAATCAGTGACTATTCCATACTTCACATTTTCTGTGGGCAGGTATGTCTCGCCGCATGAGAAAAGTACCACCACGTACAGTACTATGGCAAGGATAAAATTAAAGACCACACCTCCGATCATTATCAACAGTCTTTGCCAGGATGGTTTAGCCCTGAATTCATAAGGCTGTGGCGGTTTTTTCATCTGTTCACGATCCATTGATTCATCGATCATCCCGGATATTTTAACATAACCACCCAGTGGCAACCATCCTATACCATATTCTGTCTTGCCTTTTTTAAACTTGAATAAGGAGAACCATGGGTCGAAGAAAAGGTAAAATTTTTCAACTCTTGTCTTGAATAATTTTGCCAGGATAAAATGCCCTAACTCATGAATAATAACTATTACGGAAAGGCTTACTATAAATTGTAATATCTTTATCAATACTGTCATCTTACATCCGTTTTTCCAACATACTCGCCGGCAGCCGCCCGGCTTAGTCTGTCTGTCTCTTCAAGGTCCTCAATGCCCGGCGTCTGTATAAACTTTGTTTCATCCATTATTGTTTCAATCAGCTCGGTCATCTTCATAAAGCCGAGATCACCCTTAAGGAAAGCCTCTACTGCAACTTCATTGGCAGCATTCATTGCACAAGGCAAATTGCCTCCTTTTTCCAATGCTGTATAAGCGAGTGCAAGATTACGAAATTTTTTTGTATCAACCTCTTCGAAAGTAAGCTTATCACACTGCCGGATATTAAACCTTGGAAGATCAGTTGTGATCCTGACAGGATATCCAAGTGCATACACTATGGGTAACCTCATATCGGGAATCCCCAGCTGAGCTTTGATAGATCCGTCAGCAAAATGAACAAAGGAATGAATAATTGATTGGGGATGTATTACTACTTCTATTTGGTCAGGTCTGAGATCGAAAAACCATTTTGCTTCAATAACTTCCAGGCCTTTGTTCATCATCGAAGCCGAATCAATGGTAATTTTGTTTCCCATATCCCAGTTAGGATGCCTTAAGGCCTCCTCGGGTGTTACATCATAAAGTTTGTCAATTGGATACTGCCTGAAAGGGCCCCCCGAGGCAGTGAGTGTTATCTTCTCAACCGGATTATCTCCCTCCCCGGCAAGACATTGCAATATGGCAGAATGTTCCGAATCGATAGGAATTATCTTAACGCCGTGTTTCAATACCAGCTTATTAATCATTTCCCCGCCGACAACAAGCGTTTCTTTATTTGCCAGTGCAATATCCTTACCTTTTTCAATGGCTTTTATGACAGGTTTCAAGCCGGAAAAACCAACCATAGCCGCAACAACCATATCAATGTCGTTTTGTGTAACAGCATAAACCACAGCCTCTATACCGGCATATATTTTCACAGGCAGGCCGGATAGGTGACCCTTTAGAACCTTATAATGGGCTTCGTTTACAATAACCACAGCGTCAGGTCTGTATTTTTTTGCCTGTGCCGCCAGTTGCTCAACATTACTGTAACCCGTGAGCACCTTGACCGCAAACTTATCAGGGTGACTTTCAACCACATCCAGTGTCTGTGTGCCTATTGAACCTGTAGAACCCAGTATAGCGAGTCTCTTCACAACTTTCTCCTCCCGTAAATTAAAATAATATATAATCCTCAGAATTAACTGCTTCACCCTTGTACCATATCTCAAAATGCAAATGAGGCCCCGAGGTATATAATTCTCCTGAATCTCCAACCACGGCTATTCCTTCTCCTGCCACAACATTATCACCCGGATCCTTCAATAGGGTGACATTATGCTTGTACACAGAGATCAGGTTATTTGCATGTTGAATCTGAATAACCCAGCCTGTCTCCATGGTCCAACCGGTAAATATTACAGTGCCATCCAGTGTCGCTGAGACTACCGCCTTGGGAGATGTTACTATATCGGTACCGTAATGCCTTGTACGGGGGTTAAAATGTCCTGAAACTATACCTTTCACCGGTGGGAAGAAATGAATATTGGAGAGATTCATATTGCGCGCAGTGTAATCTTCCAGGAATGAAAGGTTATACTGTTCTTCCTGTTCAACCTGCAACCTGAGCAAAGAATCCTCGGCAGAATTATTGAAGGTAATATCCTCATAATTGGCTGTGGTATCCTGACCGGCAACCCTGTCAATAGGCTCTCTCCCTGATATTATTGCATTCAGATTGGCAAAATACTGATCTCTGAGTTCCAGTTCATTTTCAAGGGAATCGAGTCTTATTGCATTCATTATAATATTGCGTCTGGTGTTACCATCAGGATATCCCGGGATAAATTCCCTGAGATTTGTAAAAGATATAAGTACGGTGGTAATGCCGACAATAAAAAGCACAAGGAAAACAAGTAGAAGAAAGCCATTATACCTGGTCATCCGTATATGCCATACTTCTTCAAATGTTTTATCATTGTATATGGAAAAGCGGTACTTGTCTCTCCAGCTTCTTTTTTTAGACTCGGTTTTTGCCATTTTAAATAACTTTCACTGGTTTATCTTCACTCTGCCATAATCCATGTTTTGTACATACGGCCATAGCCGATAGATTCATCGATACATCAGGAGCACTGATGTAAAAATCAACCTCTACATTGGAGGCTTTATTCCCGTATGCACCCGATGAATACCTGGTTTCAGCCAGGAGGGTTTCCCTGTTCCATAACTGGATGTTGCTTATATAATGATCATGATCATCAGGATGGGTGTAATTTTCACCCATCCTTACTTTTACCCTGAACACCTCACCTTTCTTTACCCTGTCTTCACAAATGACATGGGGCATATGTCGATCAAGGTAATCCTTCTTAACTTCTTTTTCTTCATTTTCTATATTTATTGCTTTGAATACCCGTGGCATAGATGCATTATATTATTGCTACCGGCTGTGATGATCCTGTAACTGTATTAAAAATATTGTAGTTAATTCGAGGTGCTAAATTACAAATTAATTTATTCTTATAGAAGTAAGGAGGGGTGACCTTAGCCGAGCCCGGGATTCTGGGCGAAGGTTAAGGTCGGGGTGGTTGTATTTTAAAGATTAATAAAGACCTGAAAGAAAAAAGTCAAATACAATGCTGCGGTAAACAGGGATAAAATTGCGAATATGAAGAAAGCATGACTGACCTTGAAAGGCAGCTTGATGCAACGACACCCTCAGAATCTGAAAACAATACTTACAGAAGTGATAATGAAACGGAAAATTAAACGGGTTACACTCCCAGCGGGGATCATGGACGGCACTTTGTGGCAGTATCTAAACGATAAGCAAAAAGTAATATTTGCGCTTGCCATTAGTGGATGCGCAATTTCTGGTATACCATAATAACAATAAGAATACTGTAAGTAAAAATATTTAAAAAGAAAAGAGTCTCAGAGAAAAGAAATCTTCGTTTGTGTCAATGTTGTAAGGAATTAAAATAAATATTAACATTTTATTTAATCTAAAAACCCCCGACTATACCAGTATTAGGCGCTACGTAACTTTGTTTCTGTAAAATTGGATTAGTAAAATAAATAAAAGAAAGTCACGGTTGATTTATAGTTTTAAAGTGTCTAATCAAAAAAACAAACAACCATGACTTTCCAAAAACAGGAACAAATTACGAAGAAATCAGATGATTTGCTTACCGAATTGAGCAATTATCATGGCGAGAACTTAATCAGCGAGATTGTCCACTTAGGGATACAGAACTTAATGGAACTGGAGAGAGACGAACATATTGGAGTTGGAAGTTACGAGCGCGGCGCAGAGCGCTGCAGCCAGCGTAATGGGTATAAATCCAGGACGCTGTATACTCGTGTAGGCTCCTTATTATTACAAGTTCCCCAGACCAGGGATGGCCAGTTCTATCCCTCGATTCTGGAGCGGTATCAGCGTAGTGAGAAGGCCTTGGTTTTGGCTCTGTCAGAGGCCTATCTACAAGGAGTGTCGACCCGCAAGATGAAGCTGGTCACTGAGCAGTTAATGGGCAAAGAGTTTTCATCGGCTTCGATCAGCCGTTTTTCAGCACAACTGGATGCTGAGTTGGATGCCTGGAGAGAAAGGTCCTTTACCAAAGATTATCCTTACGTTTTTGTCGATGCTCGTTACGAGAGCTGCCGGGTAGATGGCAAGATCATTGATATAGCCTGTTTGATTGCCATAGGGATCGATTCTGAGGGTTACAGGCATGTTTTGGGTATGGATACTGCCTGGTCGGAGACGGGCGATTCCTGGGACCGTTTTATCGGCGGATTAAAGGAAAGAGGATTAAAGGGTGTCAGACTGTTTACCAGTGATGACCATCCGGGGATCCATCCGGCTATCAAGAAGTATTATCCTGGAGCCGTATGGCAGCGTTGCCAGCGCCATTTTTCGGTTAATGCCACGGATCTGGTCCCCAAGAGCCGTCGGGATGAAGTGTACCAGCGCTTAAAGGAGGCATGGGATTGTAAGGAGTATGAGGATGCTCAGGCTAAAATGGATCAGCTTGCTGAGGATTACCAGGACAAGTACCCTGCTTTGTCTGAGCTTCTTTCTGAGCATGCCTGGGAGACCCTGGGGGTTTACCTGGTTGCACCTCACGAACATCACAAGCGCTTGCGAACCACCAATATGCTTGAGAGAGTGAACCAGGAACTCAAACGAAGAAGCAAGGTGGTACGGATCTTTCCCAATCCTAAGAGTTGTTTAAGGCTCTTCACTGCCCTATTGAAAGAATGGCATGAGGATTGGGCATATGGAAAAATCTATTTGAGAATGGATATGTTGGAGGAATTTGAGTCAAGAAAGAAAGCTCAACAACAGGAGCGCGCTCCTGTTGTTGAAGAAAGATCAATCGAAAAAGAAAAAATAACCGTGGCTTGATAATTTTACAGAAAAAAAGTTGCACAACTTATCAGGAGTATATAACTCACCTGTATTCTTACCAAATACACCTTGTCGGGTACCAACATATCGGTCGAACCACTTTTGAGAAGATCTTATAAGTGCAGACTGTTCCCGATCACCATAAACGATCAAAGTCATTTTCTTTAATGCCTCCAACATATATCTGAATTTTAAT
>JAYEGY010000017.1:0-23085 GCA_034659275.1 Bacteroidota bacterium
GATTCGGGACTCGGTTCATAATTCATAATTAATAATTCATAATTAATAGTTGTACACCGCCATTACCTGTATCCCGTTTCCATTAAACAAGTTTGGTCCTGTTGAAAAATCAAAAATACCGAACCGTGCCGGATTAATGAATCCCATTATATAATAACTGAACCTGTCAAAGGTCAAACCAAAGTTTATAAAATTATATAAATTATTATTCTCCCAATCGTAGTATGATATATAGCTTAAACTGGTAAATATCGAAAAGGGGTAATTTGCGGAGAAGGCAGTAAACTGAACTTCTTCTCCATCACTAAACAATTCGCTAGAGTATTGTATTATAAGATGTTCTGCCATAAGTCTTAAACCATTACCTATGCCGAATGTATAATCCGTACCAATGCACAGCATGTTTTTGTAGGGAGGATGCATATCATTATCATGATGTACAAGAACATTTTCAATCCACAGGCCAATACCCAGGTCAGCTTTTATATCTATTGCATACCTGTTCTCAGGGAAAATTATCTCCCTGGGCTCTGTTGGGGGTTGGCCGATGAAATGTTCATATTGTATTGCTTTCCGGTGATGGTATGTTAAACCTATCTCAGCGCGGGGAAGAGGAAACTGAAACCTGCCACCAAGTTCGATATTTTCATCTTTTGTTTCATATATTTCCCAACCCTTGAGATTCTTGTTCCCGTGCATACCCCAGGCCCAGAAATTTATATTGTTCAGTGTATAATACCTGCCAAGTATTGCATATACGCCATCTGTAAGCTTAAGTGGATCACGAGGGTCAATCCTGTCAAACCACATTAAAGGCCTGAGAATGGATGCAGAGCCGAAATTTATTTTTTGCAAGCCTGCTCGTACTTCAAACCTGTTTCCTGATATTTTTGCCCAGGCCCTGTATGGTTTGACTTTACCGTAAAAATTATCTTCATTAGATGGATCAGTGTAGCTGCCTGTAAAATTAGCAGAAAGTTCACCTTCAATATTGATATTCTCATTTAATGGGATAAGGAATTCAAATTCAGGAATATATCTTCCTCCAAACTGCATAGCCCATTCATTGCTATTACTGGCAGTAAACCATCCGGTAGCCATGCCCTTCAGGTTACACTCCTGGGCAGACAAACTTGTAGCAATTGTTAAACAGACAGCGGCCAGTATAGATATTTTATCTTTCTTTTTCATTATCATATTTTTCGCCGGGAGGGAGTATACCGTAAAAAAAGAAATTGGTCAATTCAAGTATCATTTCCTGGGCACTGGGATAAAGACTGTTTAATGCAGGATCATTCACCAGCTTTACCATGTGATTCAGGAAGAAATTAATGAATTCAGGTTTTATGTCTTTTCTTATTTTGCCTTTATCCTGAGCATTTCTTAAATCTTTTATAATCGGGTTTAGATTCTCTTCAACCTTTTTGTTCAGATATTCCTTCAGCTCTTCATCACCGGAATCATAAAAATCATTCAGGAACTCATGGCTTATTGCATCGGTAGCTTCAAGTTTAAGTCTATAAAGGCCGGCAACTTTATCCTTGTACTTTTTTTCTGATGACATTATATTACTGTATTTCTTCATTGATTCCGAGTATAGGTTGTCAAGTATATGTTTTACAAGATCATTTTTATTGGAAAAATGCTTGTAAAAGGTCATTTTGCTTACGCTCGCCCGGCTGCATATTTCTTCCACAGTTACCCTCTTTATCCCGTGCTTCCAGAATAATTCCTTCGCCGTTACCAATATCTGTTTTCTCTTACTCATTGTATAAAGTATAAAAATATATGAATATAATACAAATATACGATATTCGTATAAAATATACAAATTATTCTGATAGTATTAATGTTTTTCCAATATTGATTCATTTCAAATCCTAGAGTTTCGTCGAGCTCGCAGGACTCGCCCCCGAATCCTCGGGGACTCGGTTCCAATATTCCAATTTATATTATTTTTGTACTCATAAATATTCATAAATGAGAAACAGGAAATTATTTAAGCGCATATTATTTCTGATCATTTTTTTTGCACTGGCAGGTATTGTCACTATATGGTTGTATTTTTTCTCTCCGGTGAAGGTTGCCGATGAAGGCACCGAGATATATATTGGAATGGACGCAGGATATGAAGATGTAAAAGACTCATTAAGACTTAAGGGCATTCTTGTGAATGAACGTGCTTTTGACCTCTTGTCAAAAAGGAAACGTTACATTTCAAATATAAAGCCGGGCAGATATGTAATTACCGATAACATGAGTTACAATGATATTGTCAATTTATTAAGGTCGGGGAACCAATCACCTGTATGGATAACTTTTAATAATATCAGAACACTGGCTGATTTATCACAGCGCTTAGGTAATCAGCTGGCCATAGATTCAGCCAGTATTCATAGTTCACTTCTTGATGAATCCCTTTATAATGATGAGGGATTTAGCCGGGTAACTATCATTGCAGCCTTTATCCCCGACACATACGAAGTATACTGGACCATCAAACCTGATGAGTTGATATCAAGGATGATCAGGGAATTCAGATTATTCTGGAACAGTGAACGGCTTGAGAAGGCAGATAAACTGGGTCTGACTCCGGTTGAGGTAATTATACTGGCTTCGATTGTTGATGATGAGGTTCTAAAAGAAGAAGAGAAACCAATAATTGCAGGTGTATATATTAACAGGTTGAACAGGGATATGCCATTGCAGGCATGCCCGACAATTAAATTTGCACTGAAGGATTTCACTCTCAGGAGGATTCTCCAGGAACATCTAAAAATAGATTCCCCATATAACACCTATATTCACACTGGCTTGCCACCAGGTCCGGTACGCTGTGCATCCAAATCGGGCATTAATGCTGTCTTAAACGCGGAGGATCATAATTATCTGTATTTCGTAGCCAGGCATGATTTTTCAGGCTACCATCATTTCTCGACAAATCTGAGGGACCATGTGAATTATGCCAATAAATACCATATTAAACTCAACCGCCTGGATATTTATAAGTAAGTCTATAATTAAATAATATTTACTTCTTTTACAAGAGTGATACCGAACATTGACCGGACCGAGTCAATAATCAAATTGCTCAGTTCCAATATCTCGCTGCCTTCTGCATTCCCGAGATTTACCAGTATAAGGGCATGTTTGTGATGTACACCCGCCCTGCCTGCTTTTTTTCCTTTCCATCCTGCTTTTTCTATAAGCCATGCAGCTGGGATTTTGTATTGCCCGGTACCGGTCTGCCAGGAAGGCATATCATGGTATCTCATTTTTAAATCGGCGTACCTGTGCATATCAATTACCGGGTTTTTGAAGAAGCTACCGGCATTACCTTTTACGGCAGGGTCGGGCAGTTTCTCCTTCCGTATTTTTATTACAGCCTTCCTGATGCTCGTAAGTGTTATTTCCCCCTTATCCTGTAATACAGGCTCCAGGTTGCCGTAGGAAAGGTTAAAAGTCACGGGAGACTTTTTCAGCCTGAATTCAACCCTGGTGATAAGGTATTTACCTTTTAATTCATTCTTGAAGATACTGTCCCGGTAGCCGAACATACATTCTTCGTTATAAAATATTCTGCTTTCACTATTTTCAAGTGAAAGAGTATGGACCCTTGTTATCAGGCTTGATACTTCAGCACCGTAAGCACCTATATTCTGTATTGGTGCCGCTCCCACCTTACCCGGTATAAAGGATAAATTTTCGAGTCCGCCAAGATCATTTTCCACTGACCATTCCACAAGCCTGTCCCACTCCAGGCCGGCTTCTGCTGATATGATGACATTATCTGATGATTTTTCTTCTATTGTTATATTATCGAAAGACGGTTTGATAACGGTACCGCAATAGTCTTTTGTAAAAAGTATATTACTGCCTCCGCTGAGTACCAGGCAATTATTGGTATCGAAATTTTCTTTTATAATAAGTGCTTTTGCTTCCTCTGCAGATGTCAGGTTGATAAACCTTCTTGTCCTGGCTGTTACACCAAAAGTATTGTACTTCCTCAGAGAATAATTGTACCTGATCATATAAAGCTCAAATTACAGGAGATCATTTGCTGATATAGTTATTTTCCCTGAACCAGTTAAGTGCCTTATTTATTGCGATTTTTATATCAGATTGAGGAAAGTCAAGTTCCTTAACTGCTTTTTCAGCGTTATAAAAATTCCTTACAGTCAATATTTTTGCGTTATTATAGTTCAACAGTACCTGCCTGCCCGAATATGATGCCACTGAACCCAACAAGCCGATACCTTTTACCATCCATGATGGCAATATTATTTTAGTACGTTTAAAACCTGTTACATCATCTACAATATCATAAAATTCCTTGTAACTGAGGTTTGAATTAGTAAGCAGATATTTCTCTCCGGCTTTTCCTTTAGTGAGTGCATTGCAGGCGGCTATTGCAACATCTTCAACAGGTACGAAATTCCTCCCTCCCCGGGTGATAAATACAAATTTATCCATGTAACCTATCAATAACATTTTTCCTGAACTGGGCTTTGAGTCATAGGGGCCTATCATAAATGAAGGATTAAGTATCACTGCGTTTAGATACGAACTCTCAATGGCATTCATTATCCTTTCTTCTGCCTTGTACTTACTTACAGCATAAAATGATTCGGTATAAGGTTCCATGACAGGAATATTTTCCGTTCCCGGATTTTCTTTAGTGCCATAACCTATTGAATTGGTAGTGCTTATATATACAAGTCTTTTAATATTATTATTGAAGGAGGCATCTATAATGTTCTGTGTTCCTTCCACATTAACTTCCAGGTAGTTATCCAACCTTGCTAATGTTGGGTCGGTTATTGCTGCTGTATGTATTACATAGTCACAACCGGCAGCCGCGTGGTTTACATCTTCTGCTGAAATAATATTCCCAAAAAAATACTCAGGCTCACAGCCTTTAAGGGACAGTAGCTGAGCGGTTTTCCGCACCATTGCCCTTACCTGTATGTCTCTTTTTAGAAGTTGCCTAACGATATTTGAGCCAAGCAGGCCATTTGCCCCTGTCACCAGTATCTTCATTTATTTAAAGATAAATTTTAGTTCAATTATTGGAATTATCTTCATTAGCCTGTTAAAATAAAAAGCGAATATCGTAAATTTTACCGCATATATAAAGTTTCGTATATTAAAACTGATCCAACCAGGTCAAAGAGGGCCGTTCCAACCGATTTAAAAATCATTGTTGTCTTTTCCTTCTTTACCCTTGTTAAATGCCTGGCAACGATAATATCTGATCTGCCCAGCAGGCCCTTGCCCAGAGGATAGATAAGGTCCCCGCTTTCTGTCAGGCCATGCAGTGTATCTACGTAAATTTTTCCGCTAAGTTTATATAACGCGTCAGGGAATTCTCTCATATCTTTCCTGTATGAGCCAATTCCGATAATTAACTTATTTGCCAGCAGTTTTTCATCATCGGGCAGCACAGGTTCCCTGGCATTGGTTGCAGTAATTATTATTTCTGCTTTTTCACACAGTTCCCTGTTGTTTTTTGCTTTATTGATCTTAATATCAGGGTATTCAGTGCTAAAATTCCGTATAAACGCAGGATATGATTCTTGATTTTTATCGTATATGCTTACTTCCCTGATGTTTCTTTCAGAACAGGCAAAAAGTGCCTGGTGCAGGCCCTGTATACCCAGGCCTATGATACCCAGTTTCGACGAACCGGGTTTTGAAAGGTGCCTTACGGCGTAACTACCAACTGCAGCGGTTCTCATAGCTGTCACTGCCGGGCCGTCCAGTACTGCCAGTGGTTCACCGTCTTCACGGTCATTTAATATTACCAGCCCTTTTAAAGGGGAATTACCGGACTTTTTATTTCCGGTAAACAAGGTGATCAGCTTGGTGGAAAAATACCGCCCGGCAATGCATGGCATCAGCAGAAGGGTGCTATTATCAAAATCAACATGTGTTCGTTCGGGCATCAGGTAATCCTTATCCTGTTCAAGCTGGAATGCTTTTTCAAAGGCATCTACCCAGCTCCTGTACGGAACGGCTGATCTTACTGACTGGCCGTCAATGTAGTTCATCTTATTTGTGAGTTTATTTAATCTGTATTATCCTGTTTTGTTCAAATATTGCTTTACGCAGCAAATATACAATTTTGTCATCAGGGCTCGCATGATTATTTGAAGGCTTATAAGAATGGTAAAGCAGCATGGTGATCAATTTCAGGAAGAAAAATCATCTGCACAATAATTCTTTATTTATTATCTCAAGTTTTCGTATTTTGCACTTCATACCTTTAAGGAACAAGTGTAAACTCAAAAACTAGCAGATAAGATGAAAGCCAACAGGAGAAATTTTCTTAAAACAGCTGCTTTTGCAGGTGCAGGAGCGATGTCAGCAGGTAGTATAAGCTCATGTAAGTCTGATACCCCCGAACGTAGTAAACTCCATCATATAAAGGAGATGGTGAATACTGAACATAGCCAGGAATTTAATATGTGCGGATACTCAGCGCCGCCAATAGATCTTGTAAGAGTTGGTTTTATTGGTTTGGGAAGCAGGGGATCCGGTGCTGTCAGACGTATGATGAACGTTGAAGGAACCGAAGTAAGGGCTTTATGTGATAAAAGGCTGGCAGCTGTGGAAAGTTCACGTGATGATGTTC
Organism: Bacteroidota bacterium; assembly: GCA_034659275.1. GTDB lineage: Bacteria > Bacteroidota > Bacteroidia > Bacteroidales > VadinHA17 > UBA9300. The sequence continues at coordinate 6,635 of JAYEGY010000017.1, forward strand.
TTCTTTATGGATTTTCAGAACCTGATTTATACAGCGGGGATGAGGATATATGGACGGAATTGTGCCAGAGGGATGACATAGACCTGGTCTATATCTGCACCCCGTGGAACTTACATACCCCCATGGCTCTATATGCTATGGAACAGGGCAAACATGTTGCATGTGAAGTTCCGATAGCCACGACCCTTGATGAGGCCTGGCTACTGGTAAAGACCTCGGAGCGCACCAGGAAACATTGTATGCAGCTGGAGAATTGTTGTTATGACTTCTTTGAACTGTTGACACTCAATATGGCCCGCCAGGGAATGTTTGGAGATATTGTTCATGGTGAAGGCGCCTATATTCACACACTTACAGATCTTAATTTTGATAAGTTTGACAACGAGGCTCCTACTGGTAGTGGGTATATTGATATGTGGAGGCTTAAGGAGAATTATGGACGGAATGGGAATCTTTATCCAACGCACGGACTTGGTCCTGTTTGCCAGGTAATGAATATTAACCGGGGTGACAGAATGGAATATCTTACCTCCATGTCGACAAAGGATTTTACTATGCACCAGAGGGCACTTGAGCTTGCAGCTGAAGATGATTTTTTTGAGCCTTATACTGAAGATAAATTCAGGGGTAATATGAACACTTCCCTTATTCGTACTAATAAGGGTCGTACAATAATGGTCCAGCATGATGTATCAAGCCCCAGGCCTTATTCAAGAATACATCTTATAAGCGGTACCAAAGGAATTGCCCGCAAGTGGCCTGGACAGCCCAGGATAGCTTTGGGTCATAGCTGGGTGGATGAGGAAGAGTACGAAGAAATACGCAGGAAATATACACCGGAAATAATAAGGAGAGTAGGCGATATGGCTCGTCAGGTCGGTGGTCACGGGGGGATGGATTTTATTATGGACTGGAGGCTTATTGATTGTTTAAGGAATGGATTACCTCTTGACCAGGATGTTTATGATGGTGCCCTCTGGAGCTCGGTAACACCTCTGAGCGAATGGTCAGTGGCAAACAGGTCAAATTCAATAGAAGTACCTGACTTTACCTGTGGTTCATGGAAGAATAATAAACCACATAATATCAACCTCGAAGAAGGTGGTTCAACAGGTGTTCAGAAGCTTGAAAAAGCCGATGCTTCACTTCAGCTTGATGTCTAGATTATATATTTAATAAACGATTAACTTAATAGCCTGCTGCCTGTCCATCTTTTCTTGATTCAGACGCTCCATAATAAACACCTGTTTCGGGATCCCTCATGATAGCCTGGTATCCTCCATAACCGCCTAGATTCCATTGTACGCTATGGCCTTTCCTTATCAGCTTCTGTATTTCTTCCCATCTGAAGCCATCCTCAAGGTTAACATCGCCTCCGTCTGTCATAATACTGCCTGTTGGTTGCGATGATCCAGTATGCCGGATACGTGGCGCATCACCTGCTTCCTGGAGGTTCATACCAAAATCAACAATGTTTAACACTATCTGTGTGTGTCCCTGTGGCTGCATGGCACCACCCATTACACCAAAACTGATGAGTGGTTTACCGTCTTTTGTGATGAATGCCGGGATAATTGTATGGAATGGTCGTTTACCAGGTGCATAAACATTAAAATGACCCTCTTCAAGGCTGAATAGTTCGCCCCTGTCCTGCAATATGAATCCAAGTCCCGGAGGGCACATGCCGGAACCCATACCCCGGTAATTGCTCTGGATTAGCGACACCATATTACCCTCTTTATCCGCTACCGTAAGGTAGATAGTGTTCCCGGATTCCGGGTTACCTGCACTTACCACGCGTGCTGCACGATTCGGGTTAATAAGCTTACGCCTTTTATCAGCATATTCTTTTGAAATGAGTTCCTGCACCGGTATGTCGTTGAATGCCGGGTCTGAATAATACTTGGCACGGTCCTCAAAAGCCAGCTTTTTAGCTTCAACAAAATGATGAATATATTCAGCAGAGCCAAATCCCATTTCACGAATATTATAACCTTCTAGAATATTCAACATTTGTAATGCAGCTGTTCCCTGACCGTTGGGAGGTAACTCCCATACTGTATAAGTCCGGTAATCAGTACTTATAGGTTCTACCCATTCTGAATGATGCCTGGCAAGATCTTCATATGAAAGAAAGCCACCCTGTTCTGCCATAAAATCAGAAATGATTCTTGCAATGGAACCTTTGTAAAATTCCTCCCTTCCGCCCTTTGCAATAAGTTCAAGGGTGTTTGCAAGGGCGGGGTTTTTGAATATCTCTCCTTTGCGGGGTGCATGGCCGCCCAGCATATACACATCAGCAACATTGGGAAATCTTTTCAAGTTCCGTGTTCCTATATTAAGGTAGAAAGCAATCAGTTCAGATACCGGGAAGCCTTCACGGGCATAATCAATTGCCGGCTGAAGTATATTTTCCATGGGTAGTTTACCGAACATACCGTGCATCTCAAACCACCCGTCGACACATCCCGGAACCGAAACGGGGAGCGGCCCTGTTGCCGGTATGTATTCATATCCATTCTCATTAAAATATTCAAGTTTAAGCGAACGGGGTGATCTGCCACTGGCATTCAGACCGAAAAGTTTTTGTTTCTGTTCACTCCAGATAATAGCGAACAGATCACCTCCAATGCCGCAGCTTGTAGGCTCAACAAGACCTAGGACTGCATTGGCTGCTATGGCAGCATCAATGGCATTGCCTCCTTTCTTGAGTATGTCGAGTGCTGCCTGTGTGGCAAGTGGCTGGCTGGTGCAGGCCATGCCATTAACTGCTATTACTTCAGACCTGGTGGCAAAATCATGACCTGTAATCCTGTCCTGGCTGCTAAGCGAAACAGAAAAAAATAATGCCAGGACAATGGTAAGATATTTTTTCATTTGTTGCTTGTTTTGATGGTATAAGCAAAATTAAAATAAATCAGACAAAAAGGAAATAGTTACGGCAGACAATATGGCTTGCATATAAAACTTGACGGAAGTGTGGTGCATTACCTTGATAAGAAAAGCAATGAATTAAAATTGGATGTGGCGGGGGAGGTACCTTATAAGGAGATAGTGTGCCAGAAAAAAAATAAATATTTTCTTATCAGGGCCAATATCTTTAAGGATAACAGTTTCGAAATAATAATTAAGGATGTAACAAAATCAGAGAAAAACAGGGTTCTTAAACAGCAGCTTACCTCGAATATTGCTCATGAACTCCGTACTCCTGTAACGTCAATAATTGGTTACCTTGAGACCTTGCTGAATGCTGATATTGACGAGGAAAAAAGAAAATTGTTTATGTCAAGGACAAGAGATCAAGCCATGAGGCTTTCAGAACTTATTGATCATATTTCGGTACTTAATAAACTGGAAGAAGGTCCGGGCTTTTACGAGATCGAAAATGTACTGATTTATGATGTTGTAATGGGTGTGGTTGACAGTATGAGGATGCGACTTGAAACGAAAGGCATGAAGGTGAAAAATGATATAGCTAAAAATCTAAGGATAAGAGGAAACAAAATACTATTACATTCAATTTACCAGAACCTGATTGAGAATACAATCAATTATGCAGGGGAAAATGTAAATATCCATACCGAATTGCATTATCAAGATGATAATTATTACTATTTCAAGTATTCAAACGATGGGAGGGGAATACCGGATCAACATATTCCAAGATTGTTTGAGAGGTTTTACAGGATTGATGAAGGCCGGTCGAGAAAAAAAGGGGGAACGGGTCTTGGCCTGGCAATCGTCAAGCATGCTGTACAGTTTCATAAGGGTCAGATATCGGTGAAGAATATAGAAGGCGGCGGTATTGAATTCCTTTTTTCAATCAGTAAGCAGCTTTGAAATATTACAATTATTATCCCCGCTCATTGATGAGCCCATGTTTTGAATTTTTGTTTCCTGGTTGCCTGGTGAATCATTTGTTTTCTGCACGGTAATGTCGAATACATTTTGAACAAAAAATAGAGAGATAAAGGCTATTATACAGGCTATTATTGGTGTAATAAGCCAGCCACTGGCAATTCCACCGACCACTTTAAAATTTATGTTTCTTGCACCATTGAGAATACCCATCCCAATTATGGCTCCCACTATGACCTGTGAACTCGAGACAGGGACAAGGGGAATAGGAGGAAGCCCCAGGCTTGATACAAACTCCGACAGCCGGGTCGACGAGAAAATAAACAATACTAAGGCATGTGACAGTACCACAATAAGAGCGGCATCAGCACTTAATTCGAAAATATTCCTGCCCACTGTTTGCATCACTTTCCGGGAGTATGTAAAAATACCTACTGCAATAGCTATTCCACCAAGCAGGAATAATTGTTGTGCACTGTCGAGGCTTATAAATCCCAGGTTTATTTTGCCAAAGTTTACAGCCGGAACAAAGACTCCCATAACATTGGCTATATTATTTGCTCCGAGGCTGTATGCTGCAAAGGCCCCCACTATTATTAGACCTGTTCTTATATATGACTCATATCTTATAAGGTGTATCCTGGTGCTTCTTTTTATCTTCCTGATTAGGAAATATAGAAGTATTGAAAAAAGGCCACCGAGTACAGGTCCGGTAACCCATGTTATTACGATGATTGTTAATGAATCATAGTCTGTATTACTGCCTGTGAACAAGTTCCAGCCTATTATTGCTCCTACTATAGCCTGGCTTGTTGAAACAGGAAGGCTCAGCCTTGTCATGAAATATACTGTAAGGGCTGCGGCCAGTGCAACGGTAAAGGAACCACCCAGTGCATTCACGGCACCAAGGTCGCCCAATGTTTTAGTCGCCCCCTGTCCCTGGAATACTGCACCAATAATAACAAAGATAGAGGCTATGATGGCAGCCTTAATAAATGATATCATACGGGAACCTACAGCCGACCCGAATACATTGGCTGCATCATTGGCTCCAAGGGACCAGCCCAGGAACAGTCCGCTTGTGAGAAAAAAGAATATCATATCTACATTATTATCCTCATTGAAAGGCTTAAGAGCAGGTCGGCTACATCCTGTGCCCTGTCGGAAAGCCTTTCAATATGATGAGTGAAATACCTGAGATGTGATTTTTCTGCAAGGTTGAGTTCAGGCATCTCATGAAAGATCCTCCTTTTTATTTTGTTGGCTACAGTGTCTGTCTCGCCTTCATAAAAATATACCTTGTTAAGCTTTTCGCGTACATTGTGCGGCTCTCTGAAGAAGGCTCTTAGAGCGGGTATAAGTTCTTCACATGTGGCTACTGAAGTTTCCGTTAGGTGCAGTAAGCTGTTATGCAGCGATTCAGGGAAAGCCGGTATTTCAACATCGAACTGGTAAATGACCTCCTTTACGGTGTCAATGAGATCATCGGTGTGGTCAATCAGCATAGCCACTTCACTGCGATGCTGTGGCAGAATGCTGTGTATGATCATATCGTTCTCGATAGATTTTTGTTTCTTGTCGGCTTCCGATTCCAGCTTGTCAATCCGGTCGATATAATCTTTGAAAGTATCGGTGTCTTTCCTGAGGTAACTGCCTATCGACTCCCTGAAGGTCAAAAGGCCATCTTCAACACAATCAAAAAAGTCATCGATTTTAATAATTACTTTTCCTATGTGCCTGGTAAGTACTCCCATAAGCAATCATTTTTTTATATGTAATTAAGATAATAAAATTTAGAATCTTATAAGCCTGTATTCCTTGTTATTTTTCATGTATGCTTTCAGGATTACCTGGGTATCGCCATTATCAACCGAGGGTTTTATGCAGTCATGCAAAGCCCGGAGGCCAAATCCCATTTCGTTAATGTCAAAGAAGCCATAACCCTCGTAGTGACCATTGATGATTTTTATAGCTGATTTTTCTTCATCATACCGCCCCTTATCGACTATAAAGAAATTATCACGGCTGAAAGCGAACTCATCAAGGGCCTTCTGCGCTCTCAGGTTGTATGTTGCTGCATTTTCCTCGCCTGTGCAAGCACCTCTGCATATTCCTACCTGCCTGTGGAAACAACCATTGCTTGATTTATACAGCCCGCAGAGCTGTTGACATAATTCATATTTGTCTACAAGAGAAGCCAGCCTGGACCTTGCTGCTTCTTTTGAAGTAAATACCGATAGGGGATGAACAGTATTATTCTTAATACTGCTTACTTGAAAAACAATATAATTTTTGTCATTGCGTCCGGACAGAATACCCCATGTGTACCCTGTTCTTCTCTGTGCACGGTTATACCGGGGCTTGTCCTGTTTTATTTCTTCCGACTCTTTAAGTAAAGCAATAAGCTCATTACCTGTTAACTCAAAATCAATATCAGCTATCTCATCACGCATTTTCATAGCCCTTTTTGAACTGTTGTTTGACAGGTGGGTCATTATCCTCTGGTGTATATTCTTGCTTTTACCAATGTAAATCAGGTCGCTATGATCGTTATAGAAATAATATACACCCGGTTCCTCGGGTAGTTTATCCAACTTGTTAATGTCAAGTAAGGGATTTAGCTTTGAAATTTTACTATTGTGTGTTATACCTGGATTATATGATATTTCATCAGCCTCCAATAGTAATTCAAAAAGCTTAACCGTAGCCAGGGCATCACCTGAAGCACGATGCCTGCCGTTTATCTCTATCCCCAGTTCCTGGCAGAGGCTTTCCAGCGAGTATGATCTGTGCCCGGGAAAGAATCTACAGCTCAGGCTTACAGTATCCAGAAGGCTTCTCTTATAATTGTATCCCAGGCTTTTAAATTCCTGTCGTATGAATGAGTAATCGAACCTGGCATTGTGGGCGACAAATGTCTTTCCTTCAGTGATTTCCACTATTTCTCTTGCTATCTCATAAAATTTGGGTGCATCTGCCACCATCTCATTAGTGATGCCGGTGAGATTGGTGATATAATAAGGTATATTCCTTTCAGGATTAACAAGACTGCAGAACTCATCAATAATTTTTTCTCCGTCGAAAATGTAAACAGCAATCTCAGTTATTCTTTCCTTCCTGGGACTGCCTCCTGTGGTTTCTATGTCAACTATCGCATACAATGATTGTAAAATAACTACTAATATATGTAGATTTTGAGTCCTCATGAAAATAAGTTATTATTTTTATGGTTCAATATCCCGGATTATGAGTGAATGCTTCAGTAAGTTATTTATTGAAAACGGAACTATACGTGATCAGTCTGAATTTGATATTTCCAAGGTCTTTGAAGATGAAGTAATTTATGAAGTAATAAGGATCAGACAGGGCATCCCTATTTTTCTGGAGGATCATTTTCACCGTCTTGGTAAAAGTGCTGGCTATTACGGAAATGAATTGCTTTTAACCTATGACCAACTCAAAAAACATATCCTCAAATTAATCGAGATAAGTGGAATAAAAGAAGGAAATATCAAAGTAAGCCTCAAATATTCACCCTCTTATACCGGCTACCTGATTTATTACATTGATGCACAGTACCCTAGCCGGGAAATGTATATAAAAGGAGTAAAAGGTATTTTATATTATGCCGAGAGGCGTAATCCGGGGGTAAAGATTTTTAATCACAAATTACGCTCTTCAATATATTCAGAGTTGATACAGGCAAAAGCTTACGAAGCCCTTCTGGTTAATCGTGAAAGTTGCATAACAGAAGGTAGCAGATCGAATATCTTCTTTATAAAGGGCAGGCACATTATTACGGCGCCTGATGATTGCGTTCTTGGTGGTATAACACGGGAAAAGATATTAATAATATGTAAAGAGGAGAACATAAAGGTAGAATTCAGGTGCCTGCATATCGACGAATTCAAACATATAGATTCTGCTTTTATGACAGGTACATCACCTAATGTATTACCTTTCAGTACTATTGAGAATTATGAATTCAACGTTGTAAATGATATGTTGCAGTTAATTGAAAAAAAATATATGCAATTGATAGAGAAATACATCGGGGAGTTTGCAGAGGAGCAAAAATGAATTTTTATTGACTCATTTGAATTATTACGCAATTTTGGAGGAACCATCAGAAGTGATAAATTTGCGTATTTCAAACTTCAATATACAATTATCACATTAAATGACAGGTGAGATTAATTATAACAACGGGCAACTTATATTGCTGGTTGTATTACGTGTTTTGATAGGATGGCATTTCTTGTACGAGGGATTAGCTAAACTTGTTAATCCTGATTGGTCTTCAATTGGTTTTCTACTTGATTCAGAAGGTTTTCTGGCTTCATTTTTTAGTTCATTGGCTTCAAATCCAGAGCTTATAAAGATTGTTGATTTTCTTAATATCTGGGGTCTCATACTTATTGGCCTGGGTTTAATTCTGGGCTTATTTTCCAGGGCATCAATAATTGCAGGGATTGCCTTGCTGGGAATGTATTACCTGTCGCATCCTCCCTTTGTAGGGTATTCTTATTCAGTTCCTGCTGAAGGGTCTTACCTGTGGGTAGATAAAAATCTTATCGAGATGGCAGCCCTTGCTGTATTGTTGGTTTTCCCCACATGGATGCAAATTGGTATTGACAGGTTTATTTTTAAGGTAAAGTGAATTAGATATGAGTGATAGTGCTGAAAACAATAATGAGTCAACGGGAATAAGCAGGCGTAAGCTTATTAAGGGATTGGCTACCGTACCCGTGCTGGGTGCCTTTGCCATTGCTTTTTACAGGAAGAGAAAGCACTCAAGGCAGGTTAAGAACAGTATATTGGAAAACATAAAGCTTACAGATGACAAACCGGAGATGGCAGTAGGATCTGGTGCAGGGGAGAAGATAAGGCTCGGGATAATAGGTTTCGGAATAAGGGGACCCCAGATAGCCAAAGCCGCAGGATATCTTCATCCTGATGACGTGGAATCATTAAAGCAGAATGCAGCTGCTAACAGTGCTGATATAAGGTACAGGGAATTTATTGAACAGGAAGATCTCAACATTGAGATAAGTGCGATATGTGACATCTTTAGCGTGTATGCCAAAAAAGCCCAGGAAACCGGTGCAAACAGTGAAAGGAAAGGTGCAGATATAAAGTACGGGGATATGCCTGTTATATATAGGGATTACCGTAAGCTCCTTGCTGATAAGAATGTTGATGCTGTAATTATTGCAACACCCGATCACTGGCACGGTCCCATGGCTATAGAGGCAGCCAGGGCAGGTAAGCATATTTATTGCGAAAAGCCCATGACCTGGTCGGTAGACGAAACATATGAACTGCGCAAAGCAATAAGGGAAGCAGGCGTAGTTTTTCAGCTCGGGCACCAGGGAAGGCAGACGGAAGCATACAATAAGGCGAGAGAAATAATTGATAACAAGGTACTTGGAGATGTAAACCTGATCGAAGTTACCACTAACAGGAATACACCCAATGGTGCATGGGTATATCCGATCCATCCCCAGGCAGGGCCGGATACAATAGACTGGCCGAAGTTTATAGGCCAGGCTCCATGGCACGATTTCAGCCTTGAGCGCTTTTTCCGTTGGAGATGCTGGTGGGATTACAGTACCGGCTTGTCCGGTGACCTGCTTACACATGAGTATGATGCGATGAACCAGATACTGGGACTGGGCATACCCGATTCAGCAGTATCTTCAGGGGGTATATATTTTTTCAAAGACGGGCGAACCGTGCCTGATGTGCTGCATACTGTATTCGAATTCAAGGGCTATGATTTAAGCCTGATGTACAGTGCAACTCTTGCAAGTAGCAAATCAAGGGGTAAGGTGATAATGGGACATGATGGATATATGGAAGTTGGTAACACCATGTCAGTGTATACCGACCGGAATTCAACAAAATACAGCGAGAAAATAAGGTCAGGAATTATTGATCCTTCATTGCCTATTTTATCATATACACCCGGAAAGAAAAGCATTGATGCCGTCACATCCGCTACTGAGCAATATTTTGCGGGGCGTGGATTGCTCTATACCTACAGGGGGGGTAAAAGAGTTGATACTACCCATTTGCATATTAAGGAATGGCTTAATTGTATCCGTACCGGCCAAAGCCCTTCCTGTAATATTGATAAGGGCTTTGAAGAGGCGATGACAGCTCATATGGATACTATGGCTTATCGTGAAGGCAGAAAAGTAGAATGGGATAGGGCAAATGAAAAAATCATCTGATTAATTATAAAACATTTGGTAATATGAAAAGACGTAGATTTATTCAAACCACGGTTGCTGGTGCAACAGCAGCTATGATTATGCCAACCTTCGCCTGTTCACCAGGCGAGAAAAAAACCGGTTTAATACTCTATACCGTAAGAAATGAAATGGCTAATGATGCGGAAGGTACACTCGACAAAATTGCTGAGATAGGTTATAACTGGCTGGAAGCTGCCGGCTATGCTGATGGTAAGTTCCATGGACATAAACCATCTGAATTCAGGAAAATGATTGAAAACAGGGGTATGGAGCTGATAAGCAGCCATAACGGCTTAAGCCCGGAGAACCTTGATGAGGTAGTGGGAGCAGCAAGTGAAGCCGGATTGCAATATATTGTCATACCTTCACTGCCTTTTAATATGATGAGTAGCCTTGATGGTTTAAAAGAAGCTGCAGACTTTATGAATACTGCAGGTGAGAAATGCCGTGAAAATGGAATGAAACTTGGTTTTCATAACCACTGGGTTGAATTTGAGCCGGTAGAAGGAGAAATTCCGTATGATTTATTCCTCAATAACACCAACCCGGCACTTGTTACCTTCGAATTGGACCTTGCATGGATAACACGCTCTGGCAATGACCCGATTGAGTATTTTAAAAAATACCCGGGACGCTTTGAACTATTACACGTGAAGGACCTTTCAGAAAAAAATGAGGATGCTACTCTGGGTGAGGGAACAATAGATTTTAAGCCCATATTTGCCGAAGCTGGCACGGCTGGAATGAAGTATTTCTTTATTGAACAGGATAAATGCAGGACACATACACCAATCGAAAGCATTGAAATCAGCAGGAATTACCTGCTGGAAAATGTACTCTAAGATGTTTTTGTAAAACAATTTGTTATGAGCGGATATATACCAAGCCGGGAAGATGCGGTAAAGCTTTTTAAGAAGTATAATAAGTCGGAAAGTCTTTATAAGCATGCTCTCGCCGTTGAGGGGGTCATGAGGTATATGGCCAGGAAATATGGTGAGGATGAAGATAAATGGGGGATCATTGGTTTTATTCATGATCTTGATTACGAGATGTATCCCGAGCAGCACTGCCAGAAAACAGAGGAAATACTGAGGGAAAATAACTGGCCTGAGGAGTATATCAGGGCCGTAATGAGTCATGGCTGGGGAATAGTGACCGATGTAAAGCCGGAGAGCCGGCTTGAAAGAACATTATATGCCGTAGACGAGCTTACCGGACTGGTTACAACCACAGCGATGGTACGTCCTTCAAAAAGCGTGCTCGACATGAAAGTAAAATCAGTCAAGAAAAAGTGGAATGATAAGCGGTTTGCTGCCGGGGTTAACAGGTCTATTATTGAAAATGGAGCAGCCATGATGGGAGTGGAGCTGCCCGAATTAATTCAGGACTGTATTAACGGGATGCGTCAGGTGGCCGAGGAAATTGGTTTGAAGGGAGAGTTGCCTGACGAATAAAAGAATGTCGAATGTCGAATATCGAACGCCGAATGATGAAGTAGTATCAACTAAATTCGATATTCGATATTCGATATTCGATATTCGTTATTCATAAGTTCCTTTATTTACTTCCAGGAGATTATAACTAACGATGTACTCGTTATTTCTTACAGTTCCTTGATCTTTATGTTCCTGAACCACACATCATCGCCATGGTCCTGCAATCCAATATACCCTTCTTCAGCGGTATTTATGAATTCGGGCCAATCAGCAAATTTTGAATCAGCACACATTTCTTCCCACTGGTCAGTCCAGAGGTGGTATTCCACAACATTTTCACCATTCATAGAATGAACAACAGTGCCCTTGTAAACCATTATTCCAACCTTGTTCCACTCACCCGCGGGTTTTGCATTTTGAGGGTCGGCGGGAATTAAATCATATAATGAACCAGCCTGGCGGTTTCCGTTTTCTCCCAGTTTAGCATCAGGATGTCTTTCATTATCGAGTATCTGCATTTCAGGAGCCGACATGTATATAGGCTTTCCTTCCAGCTCCTGTGCCAGGTAGAAGATACCGCTGTTGCCACCTTCGGAGCTTTTCCACTCCAGGGAAAGTTCAAAATTGCCATACTTCTTTTTAGTTATGATATCACCGCCCTTACCCCCGGCTTCTCCTTTGCCGGATCCGATACAGTGCAATGTACCATCAACTATTTCCCATCCCTGTTCAGGGAATTCTTCCTGGTTATAGCCCCTGAAATTCTCAGTGGAACTTCCGTCAAACAAAATTGTCCATTCTTCTTCTGATTTAGCTGCTTCACCTTCTTTCTCGCCCCCCTGGGAGCCGCATGAAGTATTCATAAGCATAATAATTGAAAAAGCAAGTAAAAGATTAATTATTCTCATATTCATAAAGTTTTAAGATTAACCATAATAATTTTAAGGCATGGCCGGCATTGACCAGCCATTACGATAAGTATGTCTTATCATTTCGTTAGCAAATTCTTTTGCGTTCATCGGGTCTGTCCATACCTTATTGAAGGTGGGGTGACCGTCTTTAATGGTGAAATTATCTTCAATTACAATTCTTATTTGTTCAGTGTCGTTGATATTGATGAATTCCATATTTTCACCGTCCCATTCCAGTTCCTTATTCAGTGCCTGCAGGCGTACTGCAAGCACACCCATTACAACCATTTCATTGAAGGGACCTGCTTCGGCGAAGTCAGATTTTGAGTGGATACGGCTGGAAGGACTTTCTTTACATGCCCGTGCCCAGTCGGATTCATGGCTCACTTCTACCCGGCGTTGTGTTTTGGGTGCATCCGGAACGCGTCCTGATAATAGCCAGGGGTCCTTACCATAACAACCACAAATGAGCTTATCTTTTGTGCCGTGAAAAATCACTCCTCCACCGGCGTCATTCATATCCTTACCCTCGGGCCATCCCTCTGGCTTCATTGGCTCCAGTCCACCGTCAAACCATGTCACTTCCACTTCTGGCAGGCTTATCTTATAATCGTCCCTGTCGGGGCGGGTTGGGTAGGTGAGTTTTACCATCTCGGCGTTTGGTGCGCAATCTGTCAACAACAAAGTTGAGCTTCCCTGAACCTTCGAAGGATATTTCAATTTTAATCCTTCGAAAACAGGGTGCAGTATATGACATGCCATGTCGCCAAGGGCTCCCGTGCCGAAGGCCCACCAGCCACGCCAGTTCCATGGTGTATAGATACTGTGATAGGGTCTCCAGTTAGCCGGTCCTATGAAAAGGTTCCAGTCAAGGGTGTCGGGCACTTCCATTTTTTCAGTTGGCCTGTTAAGGCCCTGGGGCCATATCGGGCGATCGGTGAAAGCTTCTACTTTTGTTATTTCTCCTATTTCACCATTCTGTATCCATTCAACAACCTTATTCACACCCTCACCCGATGCACCCTGATTACCCATCTGTGTGGCAACCTTATGCTTTGCCGCAAGTTTTGTCAATAATCGTGATTCATATACAGAATGAGTAAGCGGTTTCTGCAAATATACGTGCTTACCCATGTCAATGGCATGTGCTGCTGTTATTGCGTGTGTATGGTCAGGAGTAGCAATAACAACTGCATCAATATCTTTTTCCAACTCATCATACATCTTTCGGTAATCCCAGTAACGCTTTGCTTTAGGATAATTTTCAAATTTAGGCTTTGCATAAGCCCAGTCAACGTCACATACTCCAATAATATTTTCTTTGTCCTTGAGATTCATCAGGTTGGCATTACCCATACCTCCAACGCCTATGCCTACTATATTAAGTTTATCACTTGGTGGAACATGTCCCAGCCCGCTTACAAAAGAATTGGGAATGACTGTCAGGCCGGCAGCAGCCGCAGTGCTTTTCCCAATAAATGAACGTCGTGAAATCTTACTTGATTTTTCTTTCATTATTTGATGAATTTAAGTTTTGTAAGTTCTAAAATTAAAAAAAACATGACAATTAACAGTCATATAATTAGAAAATTTGACTTTTTATAGTCGCTAAAAAAGAATAAATTGCGGTTCAATTAATGCTATCATGAAAAACCAGATTATTTACCTGGGTGAAAGAGAAGATAAACTGCTTGTAAGGGTCTTTGTGGTTATATTCGGTATAATGTGCATATTTACAGCAGGATGGTGGGCGGTTTATCTTATCAGATATCCTGAAAGTGAAAAAATATTCTGGGCCGCCAGTATATTCCTCTTAGTATTCGGGATCTACCAGGTGTATTCAGGATTCGGCTATGCAAGATGTTACATAAAGAGGGAAAACGGTAATATTTTTATCAGGCAGAACAGCCTGTTGCCAGCAAGAAAAATCTCATCCAGGCAGATAACTAAACTGGAGATCAGGTCATATGATATGGTTCTTCATATGGGCGATTCATCCAGGCTCAGGATAAAATTAGGGCTTAAATATCCTGATCTGTGGCAGAGGGTGAGAGATTTTATTACAGACTATGCCGAAACAAACAATATTGAAATATTTTATAAACACGAACCTTTATGAAACTAAGAATGGCTATGATAGGAGGGGGCAGGGGTTCCTTTATAGGACCTGTTCACCTTATGGCTGCCAGGCTGGATGGTATGGCTGAACTTGTTGCAGGTGCTTTCAGCAGCGATCCCGATAATTCAGTGAGAAGTGGGCTTGAATATGGCCTGGGACGGGACAGGATATACAACAACTGGCAGGAAATGATAGAAAAGGAGAGCAGGCTACCTGAAAATAAGCGACCCAATTTTGTCTGCATTGCAACTCCTAATTATTTACATTATGAACCGGCCCTGGAATCGATAAAAGCCGGCTTCCATGTTGTTTGTGACAAGCCCCTGTGCCTTTCGGTAGAAGAAGCACTGGAAATTAAGGAGGCATTGGATGAACACAAGAACTTGTTTTGCCTTACACATAATTATACCGGATATCCCATGGTGAAAAAAGCAAGAGAGATGGTGAGGAAGGGTGAGCTCGGTAACATACGAAAGGTAGTTACTGAATATTTACAGGGCTGGTTATCCGATAAGGAGGAAGAAAAGGGAAATAAACAGGCCGAATGGAGGGCTGACCCTGCAAAAGCAGGCAATGCAGGTTGCATGGGCGATATCGGAACACACGCATTCCAGTTGTCTGAATATATAACAGGCAAAAAAGCAGAGAAATTGTACTCGCAGTTGAATACATTCGTTGACGGTCGACTGCTGGATGATGACGGTAATGTTATCCTCAATTTTGAGGATGGCATAAAGGGGAGCATTGTAGCCAGCCAGGTAGCACTGGGCGAGGAGAATAGTCTGAGCATAAGGATATACGGCACAAGAGGAAGCCTGATGTGGAAGCAGATGGAACCAAACAGTTTGATTGTGAGATGGAAAGATAGCCCGATGCAGGTATATCGAACGGCTACTGGTTTTAAATCACTGGGTAATATTGTAGATGAACACAGCAGGCTGCCTGCCGGTCACCCTGAAGGATTTATAGAGGCCTTCGGTAATTTATACAGGAATTTTGCGCTTAATCTGCAGGCGCTCAACGAAGGGGAAGAGCATGATCCGGAATTGGACTACCCGGGTATAGATGACGGCATTCGGGGAATGAAATTCCTGGAAGCTGTCGTTAAATCTTCCAGGGAAGAAAAATGGGTGTCAATATAGATAAGTCAACCATGTAATAAGGGCTAACGTGAAACATTGCAGGTCGTAAAACAGACTAAAGCTTAATGACTTTATAAAGATATCTCTTCTCTGTGTTACGTATAATAAGGATATAACTACCCCTGGAAAGATGTTCGGGATCCAGAAATACCTGCTCACCTGCGGAAATATAATCTATTTCCTTCCTGTAAACCATCATTCCGGATGAGTTATAGAGAATAAATGAATTGTCTTCCGAATTGCGGTGGCATATTAATCTTATTCTATCTTTTACCGGGTTTGGTGCAAGAGTAAAAGCATTCTTGTTAAGATCCGTGTCATTTATGCCCGTACTGACAATGGTGGTTTTGAGTGTATCATCAATGAAATAGTTTTCAGGATATGTTAAATATACCATTATGTTATAGGTATCTTCAAGAGACATATCTACCGTTTGAGAAAAGGATAAGTTGGTGGTGTCTCCGGGCTTCAAATCGGTGTTGAATGTTTCATTCACGGGGGAATTATCATTCACCACGTATGTCATCGAGAGCAAATTGATAGTGTCACGACCGAGATTGGTAAGTTCAACCGCAATTACTTCCTCATCATAGGTTTGGCCCTTTTCTGGTGAGCTTAATTTATTGAGATTTATGGCAGATGGCACAAATGAATGTGCTGGGAACCTGACAAGGTCAAGATATGCACAGTCGGAGCCGTTATTTACCGATTGATCCTTTTCATATATC
>JAYEGY010000018.1:0-4732 GCA_034659275.1 Bacteroidota bacterium
AATAAAATGAATAAATATGAAATAAAGAAAGTGGGTTACGATTATTCATCTTATAGAGAAATTAAGAGAGAATTTAACATAAATAAACTCAGGGAAGGATTCAATATAAGCCCGGAAGGCGAAGAATTCTATTATATATCAGACCCCGGCCTTGGCCTGTGGGTCCTCAAAGGAAAAGATCAATAAATAATGGACAAAATGAAAATAATCATTGATAAAAATATACCATTTATACACGGGGTACTGGAACCCTGTGCATATATTGAATATGTTGAATGCAGCAAGATCAGCCGTGAGCTTGTGGCAGGAGCTGATGCTATTATAATAAGAACCAGGACAAAGTGTAATAAAAACTTGCTTGAGGGTACAGGTGTTAAATTTATCGGTACAACATCCATAGGCACTGACCATATTGACATTGATTGGTGCAGGGCAAATGGAATACATTGTGCCAGTGCCCCCGGCTGTAATTCTGGCTCTGTAATGCAATACCTCACCGCATCATTATTATACCTGGCAGTTAAATATAATATTGACCCGTCCAGAAGTACTTTGGGAATCGTTGGCGTTGGAAATGTAGGCTCAAAAGTAGCTGATATGGCAAAGTCACTTGGATTCAAAATTATACTTAATGACCCTCCCCGCGAAAGAATCGAAGGGAAAGACTTGTTCACTTCCCTTGATAATCTCTTATATGAATCAGATATAGTAACATTACATGTACCTCTTACCTTCGAGGGACCCGATAAGACTTACCAGCTGGTTAATGACAGGTTCCTTTCAGGGATGAAGATGAATTCTATTTTGATAAATACCTCACGTGGTCAGGTGGTAGATGAAAAAGCACTAATTGCTCAGATAGTAAAAACAAAGATTAAGTCTTCGGTTCTTGATGTATGGAAGGATGAACCTGGTATTAACCGTAATTTACTGGAACTAACCAATATAGGCACAGCACACATAGCAGGTTATTCAGTTGACGGGAAAGCTAATGCCACTGAAATGATTGTCAGACAGCTGGCAAAATATTTTGATCTGCCGCTAAAAGACTGGAAACCGGGTCCACTGCCAGTTCCGGATGATTCTGTTATCGATATCTCCGGATTCGGTGGTAATGATATTGATATTATATTACAGGCTGTTAAGCAAAGCTATGACATTGAAAAAGACAGTTACAAACTTAAGAAGAACCCTGAACTGTTCGAAAATTTAAGGAATGACTACGGCATGAGAAGAGAGTTTCATGCTTATACTGTTAAAGGTGATAAGCAGTTAATCGTAAATAAATTAAGAAATCTAGGGTTCAGTTAACATAACTTAAATTGTTAAACACATGACCAAATCACATATCGGACTTATAGGCCTGGCAGTAATGGGAGAAAACCTTGTTCTTAATATGGAAAGCAAAGGATTTACGGTCTCTGTATTCAACAGGACAACAGATAAGGTTGAAAAATTTGTTAATGGCCGTGGACAAGGTAAAAACATCAAAGGGACATATTCACTTGAAGAACTGGTCAGCAGTCTTGAGAAACCCCGTAAGGTCATGATCCTTGTGAAAGCGGGCAGCCCGGTTGATGATTTTATTGACCGGCTTATACCTCTTCTTGAAGCCGGGGATATTATTATTGATGGAGGGAATTCTAATTATAAGGATACCATAAGACGCAGTGCTTATGTTGAAAGTAAAAATATGCTTTATATCGGTACGGGTATCAGCGGCGGAGAAGAAGGCGCTTTAACAGGACCTTCAATAATGCCGGGTGGCAGCCCAGGGGCATGGACTTGTATGAAAGATATTTTCCAGGTTATTGCCGCCACGGCAAAAGACGGTACTCTATGCGTTGAATGGGTGGGAAGCAACGGCGCCGGTCATTTTGTCAAAATGGTACACAATGGCATTGAATATGGTGATATGCAGATAATAGCCGAATCGTATGACCTTATGAAGAACCTCCTCTTTATGAAGCCTGATGATATGCATGAAGTATTTTCAGAGTGGAATCAGGGGGAGCTTAACAGCTACCTGATTGAAATAACAGCTCAAATAATGACTTTTAAGGATGAAGACGGCTATCCCTTGCTTGAAAAAATTCTCGATAAGGCGGGTCAAAAGGGAACCGGTAAGTGGACAGGCATTACAGCCCTTGAGCTCGGTATACCACTGACACTCATTTCAGAAGCGGTATTTGCACGTTGCCTCTCGGCACAAAAAGACCTTCGTGAAAAAGCATCAAGATTGATCAGGGGCCCTGAAGCCCGGCCTCCCACTGACCCAAGCCGCTTCCTGAAAGATCTCAAGGATGCTGTGTATGCTTCAAAGATCATTTCATATACCCAGGGATTCGACCTTATGAGGGAAGCATCATCAGAGTATAAATGGGATCTCAAGTACGGATCGATAGCCAGTTTATGGAAAGGTGGATGCATTATACGTTCTGCATTCCTGGATGATATAAAAAAGGCATATGATAAAAACAGCGGCCTTGAGAGTCTGCTCCTTGATGATTTCTTCCATGAAAAGGTTGAGAAAGCACAGGAAGGATGGAGGCGGGTGGTAGCCACCGCAGCTGTAAACGGTACTCCAATTCCAGCTATATCATCAGCATTGTCATATTTTGACGGATTCAGAAGAAACATACTGCCGGCTAATCTTATACAGGCCCAGAGAGATTATTTCGGAGCCCACACCTACCAACGTATGGACAAGCCGCGGGGCGAATTTTTTCATACCAAATGGACAGGTAAAGGCGGTGAAACATCATAATCAGAAACCCTTTATCGTGAACCCCCCGTCAACAGCGATAACCTGGCCGCTTATGTAAGAAGAGGCCGGCATACAGAGGAAGGCCACAAGTGAAGCCACTTCCTCCACCTCCCCCACCCGGCCCATTGGGGTACGTGAAAGTACTTCACTGCTGTAAACTTCATCCTTCAGAACCTGACGGGCAAGAGGAGTGTTAATATACCATGGGGCGACGGCATTAACCCTTATTCCGTCAGGTGCCCATTCACCGGCAAGGTTTTTAGTGAGCTGGTTCATAGCTGCTTTGGTCATCCCGTAAATGGAACCTGTTCTTATATGCTTCAGGCCGGCTACTGAACTTATATTGACAACTGAGGGCGCTTTACCCTTTCTTAATAAGGGATATAGATCCCTGGTAAGACTGAAGGCGGAAATAAGATTGGTTCGAAGAATAAAATCGAGTTCATCGTCTGAATATTCTATAGTCTTCTTCCTGATGTTCGTCCCTACATTGTTAACCAGTATATCCAGCCTCTTATATCTTTCCTTGATTTCCTTAACCAGTTCGGTACGTTCAGCGCCTGACGATGTATCCGAACGTATAAAAACAGGATTATCCTGATCCTCACCTTCTGTTACACTGCTTCTCGACGTACATATTACCCTTGCCCCGTGAGCGATCAATTCCTCAGCTATACCTTTCCCAATGCCTTTTGTACCACCCGTAACAAGAGCCAGCTTATCCTTTAAAGACCATCTTAAATCATTCATAATTATCATATAACTAAAACGACAACAGCAGTTTTTACAATTTTTATAGGTTGTGAATATCGAATATCGAATGTCGAATGTCGAATGTCGAAGTATACAATGGCCTATCCATAAATTTAGTTATTAGCCAATTGAAAAGATATTTACTAATCCCCGAACAATAATACATCGCTTTCGATATTCATTATTCGACATTCATTTTTTAAATGCTATTTAGAGTTATTTGGAACGAGGATATTATTTGTACAATGGTTTGCTTAACTCATAACTCATAATTAATAACTCATAACTCATAATTAATAAATAATACTTATTCCTTTTTTGGTTTTATAGTCAGGGTATATTTCGCTGCTTCCCTGACTGCTTCCTCGCTGAAATGATCTTTATAAAACCCGTCCTTACAATAAGTTTCAGTCTGCGAGCAGTAAAACTCCGAAGAAGGAACACCTGATGTGCCAGTTGGTATAGCGGTGTAAGATTCATCCCAGTCAGCAGTATTATATACATGCCTCTGGGATGCACCATGATCAATTTCAAAATCAGGTCCGTAGGAATATGGTGACACTGTATGATTGCTTCCTCCAACCCTGTAAGGCCCTTCATTAAAACCGAAGAGGAAATCCATAATACCTACGCTTCCCACAGGGTGAATGGCAGTAAATTTATGTATGTCGCCCCATATCCATTTCGAAGTATCTGCGGAATATTCATCTTTAAGCTTCTCAATCGTTTTATGATAAGTATTGAGTAAAATATCCTCAAGGTTTTCCTTTTCTTCCGTATTGACATCATCTATAAAGAGCACATGCTGACCGTTAATTATCTTCATCAGGTAATAGTCCCTTACCGATGACTCAAAATTCTCATATATTTCACCCATATCATCTTCGAGAAGGAGGTCGGCAAAAATATCACGGTAATACTCAAAGAAAGTAGGTGCGAAGAGATCTGGTGACATACTATAATCCCATACAGAGATGTTATCATACACTTCCCTTTCAAGATCACTCATATCATCTGTCTGCTGGAGCACCGGCAATAGCAACTCGCAAAGCTGCCTGGCATAATCTGAATGCCTGTCGGTGATCATTCTTTTAAAATCATCAACGCCGAATACTTCCTGTTCTGCTAACATTTCTCTTATACGGTTTATCCTGTAGGGCATTGCGAAATATGTTCCGATATAGTAAGGATATTTTTCTGGGTATACGGTCT
>JAYEGY010000019.1:0-4686 GCA_034659275.1 Bacteroidota bacterium
ATGGTACAACCATATTGTTTGATTACGATGGTTTATTACATGAAAAGTGGGGTGCCCCAATGGACAGTTACACCATAGTTATTGCCGATAAGAATCGCATATGCAGGGCTGTTTACCAGGGTCGGATACCTGAAGATGAAGTTGAGGACATAATTCAACTAATAATAAAACTTACGAAAGACATAGGCAATAAGCCTTCTTTTTAATAACTTTAACAATAAATACTAACTGTCGTATGTTATTATGTATGTAACAATGCATAATTATGTTCGTAATAATCACTAACAAGATGTAAATCAAACCCTGATAATTATGAAGAAGAAGTATTCAATTATCACTAAACCGATTATTTTTCTCCTGCTTGTATCATTAATAATGTTTAATACTTCATGCAAAGAGAAGGATAAAGCAGGAGAGAAACCTGAGCTTCCTCCCCAGGAAAGTCTTATTATGGACTTTTCAGATTTTGATTCCAGACCGGATCAAAAAGGAACCACTTATAATAATTTCGTGTATTCATTCCTGAATGTCGCATTCTGGCACACATTAACCACAAGTTACCTGGCTATCCCGGCAACGGCTTATGGACATCTTCTTAGCCAGAATGCCAGGTACGTAGGTGACAATGTATGGGAATGGGTTTATTATTTTACCTACGAGGAGACAGATTACGTTGCTACGCTTACCGGGACAAGGCTAAACAATGAAGAGTTTTCCATGGAACTGGTAATTGCGGAAGAATCAAACCCTGAGCTTGGATTTAAGTGGTTTGAGGGTGTGTGCCGTTATGATCATACTTCTGCTTCATGGGATCTTTATAAGTATAATGAGGGTAGTTCTGCCAAAGTGCTTGAAATAGACTGGACCAAAGATTTCGAAGCAAATACTTCAGCACTGACTTATGTTTATGTTGAAACCGGCCAGGACGAAACAGGTAGTTCCATTACATATGGAAAAGATCCATCTCTTGACTATAATGCCTGGTATACCATTGATCGTTCTACTGAAACAGTTGAAATACAGTGGGATCTGGCAACAAAAGCCGGAAGGGTGAGGAACGAAAATCACTTCCTCTACAATGACTGGCATTGCTGGGATTCAAATCTTGCTGACGTAGAATGTCCTGAATTATAAAGCGGCTATCTGACACTCATCGGGATAACATAAAAGAATATCGTGAAAAAATGTGATATGCTTCCTGCAAGGACCATAAGGTGCCAGACAAGGTGGGCATATTTAAACTTCGCTTTCCTGTAAAAGATTATACCGAAGCAGTAACAGGCTCCGCCTATTAATATCCATAAAAAGCCCATCAGGGGTAAGGCTTTTATTATAGGAACAACAGCTATCAGGAACATCCAGCCCATTGCCACATAGATTATAATGTCTATCAGACTGGCGCCGTGTTCCACCTTGTTTTTCCTTAAGACCTGCATAGTAATTCCCGCTATTGCCATGGCCCATTGGAGGGCGAATAAAATCCATCCTACAGGGCCATGAAGGGCCACCAGTGCAAGTGGTGTATAGGTGCCCGCTATAAGGAGGAAAATTGCTGCCTGGTCAATTACGAAGAAAACCTGCTTGAGTCTTCCCTCGGGAAGTCCATGTGCTACGGCAGATGAAAAATACAAAAGGACCATTGTCGATCCGAAAATGGCCGTGCTTACCACGTGCCAGGCATTACCTTTCAATGCCGAGGCCACAATCATCAAGGTCAGGCCCGCACTGGCCAATATCGCCCCCGCAAAATGAGATATCCAGTTTGCCATTTCTTCCTGCCTTGTAAACCTTCCTGTAAATTCCGTCATGTGAAATATATTTTATGCTGCAAATCTAGAATTTTCAACCGAAACAGTAAATGGGTCTAAATACTGATTTTACGCATCCTGAGGTTTTGTGGAGTTACTTCAAGGTATTCATCTTCTTTTATATGTTCCATAGCTTCTTCAAGGGAAAACTTCACCGGAGGAGCTATTTTCAAATTTTCATCTGAGCCTGCGGCTCTCATATTGGTAAGCTTTTTACCTTTTGTCACATTTACTTCAAGATCACCCACACGTGTATATTCTCCAACAACCTGGCCCCTGTATACCCGGGTACCGGGATCAATAAAAAAAACTCCCCTGTCCTGGAGGCGGTCAAGGGCATAGGCACTTGCCTGGCCGGTTTCAAGAGCAATAAGTGAACCATTTTCCTGCATCCCCATCTCCCCCTTGTAAGGACCATAACCCCTGAACCTATGATTCATGACCGCTTCACCGGCCGTAGCTGTAAGAAGATTATTCCGGAGACCTATCAATCCACGTGCAGGGATATCGAACTCGAGGTGGAGAAGGTCTCCCCTTGGCTCTATGACCAGTAAATCTCCTTTCACTTTTGTAACCAGGTCAATTGATTTACCGGAGTATTTTTCAGGAACATCTATGACAAGTATCTCAAATGGTTCGTTCTTTACACCATCAACTTCCTGGAAAATAACCTTGGGTTTGCCAACCTGGAACTCATAACCCTCCCTCCTCATTGTCTCGACCAGTATGGAAAGATGCAACAATCCTCTTCCATAAACATTGAAGCGGTCTTCATAATCTGTCTCCTCAACCCTGAGGGCCAGGTTTTTTTCTGTTTCCCTGATGAGCCTTTCTCTTAAATGCCTCGATGTCACATATTGTCCTTCCTTACCGAAGAAAGGCGAGGTATTAATAGTAAATAGCATACTCATGGTAGGTTCGTCTACAGATATCCTCGGCAGTGGCTCCGGATTATCCAGGGCAGCGAGGGTATCTCCTATCTCAAAATCCTCCAATCCAACTATTGCACATATATCCCCGCTTCTTATTATTCCGGTCTTCTCCCTTCCCAATCCAACAAATTCATAAAGTTCTTTGACACGCACCTTTTTGTGTATGTCGTTCTTTTTGCAGATGGTATAATCAATCCCTGAAACCAGTTCTCCTCTGAAAACCCTCCCTATTGCTATTCTGCCAACATAATTGGAATAGTCCAGTGAGGCGATCTGCATCTGGAGTGAACCCTCACGAAAGGGAGCTTCAGGTATTTCTTTCAGAATTGTGTCAAGCAAAACCCTGATGTTATCAGTTTTCTTCTTCCAGTCCAGGCTCATCCAGCCTTCTTTGGAAGATCCGTAAACAGTCTCAAATCCAAGCTGTTCATCCGAAGCATCAAGATTATACATGAGGTCAAAAATGTCCTGCTGCACATTTTCAGGCCTGCAATTAGCTTTATCAACTTTATTGATTACAACAATGGGTTTCAGACCCGGTCTGACAGCCTTATTCAGCACAAACCTTGTCTGTGGCATCGGTCCCTCAAATGCATCTACAAGCAGGAGAACACCATCAGCCATTTTCAGCACCCTTTCCACTTCTCCCCCGAAATCAGCGTGACCGGGTGTATCAATAATATTAATTTTCACATCCTTGTATCTTACCGAAACATTCTTTGAAAGGATTGTTATTCCCCTCTCACGTTCAAGATCATTACTGTCAAGTATGAGTTCCTGTGTACCAGAGTGCATATCAAGAACATTGCATTCCTGTATAATCCTGTCTACCAGTGTTGTTTTACCATGATCAACATGGGCTATTATTGCGATATTTCTAATTGACTGCATTGTTTTTTAATTAGCCTGCAAAGGTACTATTAAAAAATGGATAAATATGGCTTAGCCTCCTACTGATTAGCCACCCTGACCAGAGAAGGTCTAACGGTCAGAGTGGAAACAAGGACACAAGCAGGATGCTAAAATCGGGTGCAGCTGACGCTTACTACATACAGGCATATGATAAGAACGTAATAGAACCATTCAGGTATTTTTCTGCTTCAGCCTGTCAAGGTCGAGTTTCATCCTGGCTACGGTATTAATCAATTCTTTCTCGGGCAGCACAGGTTCAGGCAATTCGGCACTGATAAAATGAACAAACTTCCATATCTCACGCACCTCACTGACCCTAACAGCGAAAGGCTCATAAATGGGATTTAATGAATAAAGTATAAGCTTACCCTCATCCTTTATCCGGTTCTCAACTATTTTGAACATAATACCATCATCCATAGTAAAGATTATATATGCTTTACCATCAGATATATCAAACCAATCCTGGATATATTCACCTGTAACCCACGAACCATCAGGTATGGGTAACATTGAATCGCCTTTAAGCTGGAAAGTCCTGTATTTCCTGTTTGATGAGAGAAAAGGAAGTCTGAATACAGGCAATTCACTAATAAATTCAGGATCGGCATAACCCGTCATGTAACCTGCCTTTGCCTTTTCCGGTACCAATTCAATATTTTCCTTGTTTCCTTCATCCACAGTGGTAGCCAGTACCCTCATGTTACTGCCGCTGAGGTAGGCATCAAATCCCCTTTCAAGCTCCCCCAGCTGACTTTCAGTCAATTTGCTGAGATCCATTTTAAGGAGAGTATCAACAGCAATCTCAAAATACTTTGAAAATGCTATGAGCATTTCAATGCCGGGCTCAGCCACATTATTCTCATAGCCACTGAGTGTTGACCGCTTCAATCCCAGCGCCGCTGCTACATCATCCTGGGTCCTGCCTTTTCTCTTACGAAGAAACTTGATATTTTTTGCAAAATTCATTTGTGTTGATTATATTATAGTCATAAAATTGATTAATTTTTAGTCAAATTTATAACAACGATTAA
>JAYEGY010000020.1:0-4550 GCA_034659275.1 Bacteroidota bacterium
AGTACATATCAGATTTTGGGATAATCAAATAACCCTCATAACAACCTGTATAACAGGAATTAATAAAGAAAAAGGACCATTACTAAGGGAGGATGAATACGGTCAATTATTGACGTGAAAATCTATGATAAGCAATACAAATACTAACGGGATGGTTTATAATACCGATTACAAGAAGAATGATATTTCATTTTCGGGCGATTATCATATAACTGACAACTTCAGTTTTAATGCCAATGTTCAGTATCATATGGGCGGCAGCGATAATCGTACATACGGTAATAACTATCCGGAAAATGCTGTTAAGTCGGCTCTTTTTATGCCCGCTAATTATGACTTTAATTTCCTTAAGGATTACAAGAATCATGCAGCACAGGGAATACCACTGACCGATTTTGTATATCCAGGAACCAATGAGGGTATAAAAGCTCAGAACTGGGATAGAAGTGATTATTTTCCTAATCCATTCTTTTTGCTTGAAAATAAATTGTTACAGTATGATTTTTCAAAATTGCTGGCAATTGTAGGCCTTAATTTTGATATTACATCCTGGTTGTCTCTTACCGGCAGGTTAGCCAAAGAAAGTAACAAACAGGTATATGAAGATAAGGCCAATGACGGAATAAGGCACTGGACAGGATCCGTATATTCATACAAGGGATTTTATAATTACTCAGCGGTAAATATGGACAATACCACTATGAACTTCATGGTAAGGGCGAACAAAACCTTTGGTGATTTATCGATCAACTCATTCATAGGTGGTGAGCAATATTATTATGTATATCAAACGAATGGTTATTATATACCTGAACTGACAATATCAGGATTTTTCCATCCGGATAATGCAGCCGGTGAAATAACTAATAGCAAGTATAAGAGTGAGAAGAAGGTAAATTCACTTTTTGGTAGCTTTGAACTGGGATACAGGTCTGGTCTTTTCCTTGAGTTTACAGGCCGTAACGACTGGTCAAGTACATTACCTGCAGAAAACAGGTCATATTTCTACCCGTCAGTAAAACTCGCAGCTTTAATTCATGAATTTGTTACCATGCCCGAATGGTTTTCTTTCCTTAAGGTAAGGGGAAGCGTAGCACAGGTAGGTTCTGACACCAGTCCATATAATCTGTCTCCGGTTTTCGGAAGCCGTAACCAGATAACAGGTATTTATGAAGCAACGGTGCAAAATTCCCTCAGTAACCCAACTCTTAAACCCGAACGGACAAGATCATGGGAAACAGGATTGGATATAAGACTCTTCAAGGGACGACTGAGCCTTGACATGGCATATTACAGCAGTAAAAGTTTTGACCAGATCATGCGTATCGATGTTTCGGAAACTACAGGCTATAACAGCAGGTATATTAACGTGGGAGAGATCGATAACAAAGGAATTGAGCTGTCATTTACTACTGTGCCTGTCATGAGCACTAATTTTGACTGGGAACTTACTTTTAACTATTCAAGGAACAGGAACACTGTTGTGGAACTTGCAGAGGGAGTTGAACGTTTGCAGATCGGAGGTGGTATTTACACCGCAAGATCCTATGCCGTCCCGGGTGAACCATATGGTGTGATTTATGGTTATGGTTACCAGAGAAATGAGAACGGTGATATAATTACCATTGACGGATATACTCCAAGAACTGAAGAATTGATACCACTGGGCAATATACTACCTGATTGGATTGGAGGACTTAACTCCACTTTCAGGTATAAGAATATTACTGCCGGTGTACTGTTTGATATCAAGATGGGAGGCAATTTGCAAAGTGCAACCGTTAACTGGCTCCGCAGGGATGGCCTTGTTAGTGAGATCAATGTAGAAGATATGAGAGAAAACGGTGTGGTTATTGACGGGGTTATGAACGTAGGTACTGAAGAAGAACCAGTATGGGTCGAAAACAATGTGGCAATACCTTTCTCCGACTTCCTTTATACGACGAACGAATATTATAATGATGAATCGATGATCTTTGACGCATCATATATAAAGCTGAAAGAGCTCAGCCTGTATTATAATGTTCCGCCTGAACTGACGAGGAAGTTCTGGATACAAAACCTGAGAGTTGGTGTTGTAGGTCGAAACCTCGCATTGCTTTATGCCAATGTGCCACATATTGATCCCGAGACTTCGCTTAACTCACTGGATAGTGGTCAGGGATGGGAAGCATTCAACACCCCTTCCCGACGGTCACTTAATATTTCATTAATACTTGATTTCTAATCTAAAACGATATCTGAAATGAAATTAATATTATCATATAGCAAGTACACGATACTAGCAGTTCTGTTTATAACAGCAGCTGCATGTGAGAAAGACTTTGACGAAATCAACACCAATCCCAACGCTGTGGTCGATGTGCCTGCCATGCAACTCCTGCCCGGTAGCATAGAGGCCATAGCCGACAGGATGAA
Source organism: Bacteroidota bacterium (assembly GCA_034659275.1). GTDB lineage: Bacteria > Bacteroidota > Bacteroidia > Bacteroidales > VadinHA17 > UBA9300. Next base: position 2,419 of record JAYEGY010000020.1, read on the forward strand.
CAATTCCTATGAGATGCTGTCAGCAACATCAAACTGGATTCAGCATATTGCCATCTATAATTCATGGAACCCGATGCAACGCTTTGAACTTGACAAGTTCAGATTGTCGCTTTTTACAGGAATGTATACAGGACCATTGATGGATTTGAACCTGATGTTGAAGAAAGCGAAAGAAGAGAAAAATGACGGTTTGTACGGGATAGCACTGACATTGTATGCTTATGGCTTCTCATCCGTAACCGATGCCTTTGGTGATATACCATACAGTGAAGCATTCAGGCTGATTGAAGATATTAACAAACCGGTTTATGATAGCCAGGAATCTATTTATTCAGCATTGCTGGATTCCCTTCTGGTCGCCAACGAAATTCTGAAGGGGGCTGATATATTGAATTTACCTGATGGTTATGATCCATTATATGAAGGTGATAGCTATTTATGGAGAAAATTTGCCAATTCATTACATATAAGGATGCTGATGAGGGCTTCTTCCAAAATGGATATTTCTTCCCAACTGTCAGAAATTGTAAATAATCCTGGTGAGTATCCTATTTTTGAGAAGCTGGGAGAATCAGCTTTCTATACCTATTCGGGTAATGGAGCAGGGAATGATTTTCCCCTGGCATCAACATTTGAGAACAGTTCTCCCACGGGAGGGATAAGGGTAAGCAAAACCCTGGTAGATTATATGCTTTCGAATAATGATCCGCGTTTGCCTAAATATGCTGAGTTGAACAAGGATATGCAATATGTGGGGCTATCTCATTTTGTTGCCACTACAGGTGATGAAGAACCAAATGAATTCTCCCAGATCAATGCAGATCTTGGAAAGAGGGATCATACAATTGAATTTCTTGAATATTCGGAATTGATGTTTCTTCTCGCAGAAGCAAGACTCGAAGGTTATATTACCACAGGCACGGCAGCAGAGTATTATAATAAGGCTGTTGAAGCATCATGTAAGAAATTCGGTGTGGAAGAAGCAGATATAGAGAATTTTATTACCAATGAAGTTGCAGCTGACGGAAGCCTTAACCAGGTGTATATGCAGAAATGGGTCTCCCTGTTTATGCAAGGACATGAAGCATGGGCTGAGTACAGACGCACACAGGTGCCTGACCTTCAGTTGCCCCTTAATGCACTCTACGATGTAATACCTTACCGATTCTATTATCCTGAATCTGAAGACCTTCTTAATAAGGTTAATAAAAATGCAGCCGCTGCAAAAATGAGTAACGGCGATAAACTGGATTCCAAGATCTGGTGGATTGATTAATGAAGTAAAAAAGAACAGCTATGAAATACTTAAATAAAATATATAGTTTTCTGATAATTTCTTCACTTTTAATAATAACTTCATGTGTGAAGAATGAATATGATCTTCTGGACTCGGCAAAGCTTGGATTCAGACTTACCATGACAGCCGATTCATACCTGGAGGCAACTTACGATATCAGGTCAAAAGAACTTACCTATGATTCCACTTTTGTTAGTGTACAGTACGAGATACCCGAGCTGACAAGTGATTTCTCAGTTATTGAACTGCATAAAATGGTCAAAGATCAGGACGAGATAGTGGTGGATGATTATATTTATGCTACCTTCCAAAAGGCTGGCCTCCCTGTAGATACACTGTATACTACCTCTGATACCGATGTGTTGTTCGAAGGCCTTACCTTCCCCAAGGACAGTCTTAAGCCCGGGTATACTATTGAGTTTAATTCTGTGATGAAAATGAATGACGGATCAGAACTTATTTACCTCTATGGCAGCTATACAATAGTACCTGTTCTCAACGGTTTTTGCCCATTACCCGATTTGCCATCAGGTCAGTGGACGGCTGTTAATAACAATACCATGTTTACCAAAACAGTAACTATTGTGACACCATCCCCGTTTGTGACTGTTGATGATGGAAGGTACTGGCTGTCAGATTTCGGTCTTGACTGGTCAACATGGCATGACTTGTGGTATTCCATTGAATTCAAACTGGATTGTCCGAAAGGGAGTGATCCGCGCTACGTGGTTAATTTATTGCCCGGCGGCAACTGGGATACAGGTGAAGATTGGACAGCTATTGATCATACAGGAACAGAAACCACAAAGCACATACGGATAATGCCATACCAGTA
>JAYEGY010000021.1:0-22352 GCA_034659275.1 Bacteroidota bacterium
ATCTCTGACAGCAAGGATGACCTTTCTTGATCAGATAAGGAAAGAAGTGCGGCTTTTAACTCGGCTTTATCCATCTTCTTTTTCCTTTAAAGATACAAAATAAAACGCTATTCTAAACTATAGCCAAGATCAATTCTATGGCTCTCACCGGCCGGGTTTGAATAGTAGTGGTAATGTTCAATTTCCGGCATAATTAATAATTAATCTGGCGGAACTATATCACTTACAATAAAACTGCGCTAGCAATATGAACACCTCCGAATGTACCCACCAATGGGAAATGGTCAATGCCCAACCAGGATTTATAGTTACCGAGACCTGTCATAAATGTAATCTTGTAACAACATATTTTTCCAGGGAAGAGCATCCTCCTCTCGAAGAATACAGAGATGGTGAGCATTTCTGGAATGTAATGGCCAGCTCGCAATCGGTAAGATTTGACCTTAGATGCAAATTATGCAATACTCTGGTCTCTTATGATGAAATGTCGAGCTTAATGCTGTGTACGGGTTGTAATAAGGATTGTAAAGTTTTCAGATTGCTGAAGAGGGAACCTGGTCACTCAGTCTGGGTATATGTGGCATTCGGATTCAAACCATATAAGGATAAGCCGCAATTAAGTAAAGAAAAATTAAGAATATTGGAGGATTACTTTAATGCTAAAAGAAGGTCTGCAAAATCCTCAATTAAGATAGTGTCATTTGAAATGATAGATGACCTGGATTCGTGCACGGGAGGGTTTATCATGGATGAGTTTTTGCTATCTCTTGCTGCTCCGTCAACAAAGTGAATGTTTCAAAACCCATATAAAAAACATAATACCTATGAAACTGAAAGATGTTGTTGAGAATTTATCCTTAAATGTGTTAACCAATTTTGAAGATAAAGAAGTTACAGGAGTATATATTTCAGATATGCTTTCCGATGTAATGAGTAATGCACAGGCAGGAAACCTCTGGGTTACCATACAGACACACAAAAATATCGTTGCAGCTGCCAACCTGATAGATATCTCGGCAGTGATAGTATCACAGGGCACCAAGGTCCCTGAAGAAACAATCGAGCTTGCAAACCGCTATAATGTGGTGATATTAAATACCAATGACTCTACTTTTACACTAAGTGGTAAGCTCTACCAGGTGGAAATTAAATAGAAGATATTGCAATCAATGCGTGACTCAACAGATTATATTGTTGATGTCAGTAGGATTCAGAATATCCTAAAGGCTAAGGTCTGGGTTGAGAATTCCTCTGATAATGAGTATATTACAGGTATATATGCCTCTGATCTGATGAGTGATGTCCTTGCATATGGCAAGGCGGGGTCTATGCTTCTTACAGGCCTGAACACCGTTCAGGCAGTTATTTCAGCCTACATGGCTGAGTTCAGGGGTGTAGCCTTTATCAGGAACAAAAATCCGGAGGAAGAAACCCTAAAATTTGCAAGGGAAAAAGGCATGTTCGTACTATCCACTAAAAGCGATATGTATGAGGCCTGCATTAAGCTTGCCACACTGGAAAGTGAAGTAAGTGAAGAAGTTATAGAAGCTGAAGAGGGCAGTAAAGCTGAAAATATTACCATACATACCTTTTTTATTGATGGTAATGATTTTGCAAATGCGGGCATGGTGTCCACGCAGGTTAAAGCTCTTCTTAAGTCAATAGGTTATGATCCGGGAATAATCAGAAGGGCGGCGATATCGACTTACTAAGCAGAGATGAACGTTGTCATGCATGCCAGAAAAGCCGACGTAACACTTACAGCAAGCGACAAGGAGATATATATAATCTTCTGTGACGAAGGAAAAGGGATAAAAGATATAACTCTTGCTATGCAGGAAGGTTATTCCACCGCAACAGAAGAACAGAGAGCCATTGGATTCGGGGCAGGAATGGGGCTTCCAAATATAAAAAAGAATGTTGATGAACTGGAAATAAACAGCGTTGTCGACGTCGGAACACGTATTGAGATCATCTTTCATATAAAATGAAATACTATCATTCACATGTAATAATACAGGAGCGGTGTAAAGGAACACTTAACTGCCTGAGGGAATGTCCAACGAAGGCACTTCGGTACCGCAATGAGAAAATAATATTTTACGATGATCTGTGTGTCGATTGTGGATCATGCATCAATTCATGTCCTGAGAATGTATTCCTGCCGGTCATTGATGAGCTAGCTGACTTTGATAAATTCGAATATAAAATAGTTGTTCCATCTCATACCCTTTATACACAGTTCGGTGCAAACATACATCCGGGTCTAATCCATAAGGCTCTGCTAAGCCTGGGTTTTGATGCTGTTCATGAGATATCGAAGCATGCTCATGAATTGAGTTATGTCGTTTCAGAAAGTCTGAAATCAGAAACGTTGAAAAAACCTATAATCAGTAATTTCTGTCCCGCAGTTATACGCTTGATCCAGGTAAGTTACCCCAACCTCGTTGACCTTGTCTCCCCATTCGATGTTTCAAGGGAACTTGCTGCAAAGGAAGCCAAGCTATTATATTCCCGAAAGCTTGGCCTGCCTTTGAACAAAATAGGAGTAATATTCATCAGCCCATGCCCTGCAATGATAGTCTCAATTAAGCAACCAGCTGAAAAGGAAAAGTCATGGATTGACGGTGCTATTGCTATCAGTGACATCTATAACCGTATCCTGCCCAGAATTATAGAGCTGAAGAATGAAAAGAATGAACAGGCAAATCAGGAATTTTTCTATTATGGTAAAAGCTGGGGACAACTGGGATTCATCCTACGGTATCTTGACCCTGATAATACTATTTCTGTTGCCGGTATTGATAATATTAAGATGATACTGGATGATATAGAGGATTCCAGGCTAAAAAACGTGGATTATATTGAAGCCTTTATATGCCCACAGGGATGCATAGGTGGAACATACTGCGTGGAAAATCCCTATATATCGCGTCATACTGCTATTATGCTGGAGAAGAGATTCGGTTACCCCCCTGAGGTTGATAGTGTTGAGATCAATAAGAAGATAGAGAATAATTATTATAAGCTTGATGAGAAGATGGTACCCAGAAAGACAAGATTGATGGAGAGCGATATAAGCACTTCCATCAAGAAAATGAAACAAAAGGAAAGAATACTAACCAAACTTCCAAATAAGAATTGTGGAATCTGCGGCGCCCCTACATGTGAAACTTTTGCCGAGGATTGTGCCTGGGGCGATGCTGATCTTACTGATTGCATATTCCTGAGAACCGGAACTCATTGAAACAATAATTATATGGAACCGAAGAAATCATCATTTCTGGGAATACTCGACAAATACAGTGCAGAGGAAGGCAATCTTATACCTCTTTTACAGGGCGCACAGGATGAAGATGGTTATATCTCTCCCGGAAAGGTTGAGGAAATAGCGCAATACCTGAAAATAACTGAAAGCCAGGTATATGGTGTTGCATCCTTCTACTCACAGTTCAGATTCACACCGCCGGGAAGACACTCTATCAGTGTATGTCTGGGTACAGCATGCCATGTAAGCGGGGGAGAGACCCTGCTAAATACTATTGAGAGGGACCTCGAAGTGAGCCCGGGCGAGTGTACTTCCGATGGTAAGTTCGATCTTAACAGAGTGGCCTGCCTTGGTTGCTGTGCACTTGCACCTGTCGTTAAGGTAGATGATGATATTTATAGCAATGTGAATGTCATAAAACTGAATGATATACTTGGTCTTTATGAATGATTTGAAAGTCGTAAAAGAAAAGAGTCTTAAAGAATGGCAATTACTGAGGTATCCGGATGAAGCTGTCATTTTTATAGGCATGGCATCATGCGGTATTGCAGCCGGAGCTTTAAAAACTAAGCGGGTCATACAGGAAAGTCTTGATAAATATAAACTGAAAGCCAGTATTGTGGAGGTGGGTTGTATAGGTACCTGTTATCTGGAGCCTATAGTAGACATTACCCTGAAAGATCATCCAAGGATATCATTCGGCAATGTGGATGAGAAAAGAGCCGAGCATATTATAAAGAAAGTCCTGGTGGAAAATGATCTGACAAAAACAAGACCCCTGGGACACCTGGGACCTGAATCATACGATGGCATCCCTTCACTTTTTGACCAGCCAATGCTCAAACCCCAGGTAAGGATAGTTACGAAGAACTGTGGCCTTATCAATCCTTCCAATTTCATGCACTACCTGGCAAATGATGGCTATACCGGATTATCCAGGGCTTTGAAAAAAAAGCCTGTGGAGATAATTGACGAAATTGAGGCAGCGGGTTTGAGGGGAAGGGGAGGAGCTGGCTTCCCAACAGGTAAAAAATGGAGGGCCTGTTATGATATGGGATCCGGTACAAAATACCTTATTTGTAATGCCGATGAAGGAGATCCCGGTGCATTTATGAACCGATTACTTATCGAGAGTGATCCACATGCTGTGCTGGAAGGAATGCTGATTGCTGCTTATGCAATAGGTGCAAGCCAGGGATATATATATATATACGTGCTGAATACCCCCTGGCTATCTTGAGACTCAACAATGCCCTAAAGCAAATGGAAGAACATGGTCTTCTGGGTGAAAATATACTGAATTCAGGATTCTCGTTTTCAATAAAAATAAAAAAAGGAGCCGGTGCTTTTGTCTGTGGTGAGGAAACATCACTGATAAATTCTCTTGAAGGGAAAAGAGGGATGCCCCGGACCAGGCCTCCCTATCCCGCCGAAAGTGGTTATCATGGTAAACCTACAGTTATAAATAATGTGGAAACACTGGGTACAGTGCCTCACATATTGCGGAATGGACCGGAATGGTACAGGCAGTTTGGTGTTTCCGGTAATTATGGGACAAAAACATTCTCACTGGTTGGAAAGATCAGAAGGTCCGGTTTGATTGAGGTACCCCTGGGTACAAGTCTCAGGCAAATAATATTCGATATTGGTGGGGGTACGCAAAAAGAATTCAAGGCTGTTCAAACAGGAGGGCCATCAGGTGGTTGCATACCCTCCGAACTGCTTGATACCAGGGTTACCTACGAAACACTGGCAGAGATAGGATCGATCATGGGTTCGGGAGGTCTGATTGTAATGGACGCCGACACCTGCATTGTTGATTTGGCAAGGTATTTCCTTGATTTCATACAAAAGGAATCCTGTGGTAAATGCACACCCTGCAGGGTGGGAACCAGGCATATGGTTGAAATGCTGGAAAAGATATGCAGAGGAGAGGCTGGTCCCGGTATTTTGGATAAACTCGAGTCTATGGCCAGGCTGGTGAAGTCAACCTCATTATGTGGCCTCGGGCAAACAGCCCCAAATCCTGTACTTACGACACTGAGATACTTCAGACCAGAGTATGTTGAACATGTGAATAATTACTATTGTCCGGCTCTCGTATGTCGTGACCTGATCGAATTTGCAGTAATAAAGGAAAAATGTACCGGATGTCAGCGCTGCGTTAGCGTTTGCCCTACTGAAGCCATTACAGGGCCAAGGTCGGAACCTCATAATCTCGATACATCAAAATGTATCAAATGCCGGGCATGTTACGAGGTATGTCGCTTTGATGCAATTGCAGGTAACGCAATCATTATTACATCGAAAAAAAATGATGAAAATTAATATTGATAATAAATCTATCGAAGTCAGCAGACAAATGACTGTGCTTGAGGCTGCTGATCAAAATGATATATATATCCCGCGATTGTGTGCACACACGGAACTGGTTCCTTATGGTGGTTGCCGCTTGTGTATTGTTGAGATTGAGGGAATGAAGGGATATCCAACTGCCTGTACAACAATGGTTGAAGATGGTATGATAATAAGGACAAATACCAATATGCTTCAACAGATGAGACTTGACCTGCTTCAACTGATACTGAGTGAGCATCCTGCAGCATGCCTGCTTTGCGAGGATATTGAGGGATGCTCAATGTTCCAGGAGACAATACGAAAAGTAGGTGTTACAACGGGTTGCCGGTGGTGCCCCAAAGACAAAGATTGTGAACTGCAGAGAATTGTTGAATCATTTGATGTTCACGAACTGTCACTTCCGGGCTTGTACCGTGACCTCCCTGTTGAAAAGTATGATCCTTTTTTTGACAGAGACTATAACCTTTGTATCTATTGCGGACGATGTGTAAGGATATGTAACGAATACCGGCAAAGCTCGGTAATAGCCTTTCGTCAGAGAGGGAAGTATACAACAATAGGACCGTCATTCGACGATAATCATATAGATGCAGGTTGCGAATTCTGCGGTGCATGTGTATCAGTGTGCCCTACAGGTGCAATGTCAGAGAAAAGCCGTAAATGGTGGGGCTTGCCGGATACTTACACAAAATCTATATGCCCGCTTTGCAGTATTAATTGTGATATTCAGGTTCTGAGCCTCAAGGATAAGATAGTAGGCACACTACCCCCGGGAAAACCACACGAAGAAGCAGGTGAGCTGTGTGTGAAAGGAAGGTTCTGCCTCAGTGAAATGGTCAACAGAACAGAACGGATACTGGAACCCAGATATCTTTTCCCTGAAGGTGAAGGTATAATAGGATGGAAGGAGGCATTCAAACGGGGCACTGATTTAATAAAGAATACCAGGGAGGGAAAAACAGCCCTGTATATTTCGCCCGATCTCAGCTTAGAGGAATACGGTGCTATAGCTGAATTTGCTAAAAATGTTCTTAAGAGTAGCTATATAACATCATCGTGCCTTGATAATAATAACACAGAATACTTACGACTTTCCCTCAGATCAATACCGGTAGACAAGGTTAGGGAGAGCACAAGCATACTCTCTTTATTCCTGAATGGTAATTATAATTATTCACCACTCACTATGGCTGTCAAAAACGCTGCATCGTCAGGAATACCCTATAACCAGATAGGCTGGATAAAGGACTCAACAAGCAGATTTGCAACTAATTCTATTGTGCCTGATCCGGGCGATGAAGTTAAGATACTGGATGATCTTATTGAAAGTATCAAAGGAAAGTCCACCCCTGATCCGGTAATACGCCAGATAGCTGATCATCTTAAAAACGAGGAAAATGCTTTGATTGTTATAGGACCCTCCCTGATATCTCTTTCCGGCATACAACAAATCGTGGAAAGAATAAATAAGATCACTGACCTTACAAAGTCAAAAATATATGCCCCGGACCCTTACGGAAATATCAAAGGGATGCTTTCAGCTATAGAGATGAAACCTGTTGAAATTATTACAGAAAAAGTTGAAAAGGGTGACATAGACCTGGTGTACCTGATAGCCAACATACCTTTTTCTGAAAGATCAAATGATTACAAAATAATATACCAGAGTGCCTTCCCTGCACCGGAAAAGCTCCGACCCAACCTTGTTTTACCCTCAACAGTATGGGGTGAATTTCAGGGGACATGGCCGGGTATGAAGGGGAGAGCTACCAGAGCAAGAAAAGCTGCAAAACCGCATGATTATGCAAAATCAAATATTGATATTATTAACCGTATGTCGGCCTATACAGGCAAAAAAGAAGTGGCAGAGTCAATCAGGAAGAAAAACAGAATGATCACCGGGAAACTTATGCCTGATCTGCCTGTAAGTGAGTCTGTATCAGTAAATGAAGAAAAACTTAAGGGCAAGGAAAAATTTCCATTCATTTTTATGAGTGAAAGGTCCCCACACAGTTATATGAATCTGGAACTTGACAGAGCTATTGAAGGTTTGAATGAGCTGGTAAGCCCGGGTTACCTGTTGATTAATCATTCAGATGCCAGAAGCCTTGATATAAGAGGTGGAGAGGATGTGACGGTTGCAGACAGTGAATATGAACTTACCAGGCCGGTAAAGATAAGGAAGAATATACCGGCCGGAGTTATCTATGTTACCGATACAAACGGTGTTATCGGTTTTAAATCAAATCCGTGTTATGTAAACCTTAGGAGGGCACATGTTTAAGATAGTTGAACGAACATCGCTAGTACCGAACCTAAACCTCCTGGTGGTTGAGGCTCCGGATGTGGTTGAATCAATACAGCCAGGACAATTTGTAATAATTCACGCCGGCGAGGGATCAGAGAGAATACCCCTTAGCGCAGCCGATTGGGACAGGGAAAAGGGAACTCTCTCAATTGTGTTTATGGAAGTAGGGACCTCAACCGGTAAACTTGCCCAAATGAAAGCAGGGGATGAGTTGAATACTGTTGTGGGGCCCCTGGGGGTACCTATCGAAATCAGCAAATACGGCACTGTAGTCTGCATAGGTGGTTGCTTTGGAATGGGTTCTATCTTTCCTGTAGTCAGAGCACTTAAAGAATCCGGTAATGAGGTTATTACAATGCTTGAAGGCAGAAGCGAGAACCTTTTGTACTGGGAAAATAAACTGTCCGGGTACAGTGATAAGATCATCAGGTTAACCAGGGATGGCAGCTGTGGTTACCAGGGCCATGTAAAAAAGGGAACTGAGATCCTGCATGAAATGAATATTAAACCTGACAGGGTAATAGCAAATGGTTGTACAACACTATCCTATCTGGCGGTAAAGGAATATGAACACTATAAGGTACCGGTAATAGTAACACTTAATACCATCATGATCGATGGCACCGGTATGTGCGGCGTATGTCGTTGTACTGTCGGCGGCGAAATGAAATTTGCCTGTGTCGACGGGCCCAGTTTTGATGGCAGGTTCGTTGACTGGGAAGAACTCGCAGCCAGACGAAGGCAATACATATCAGAAGAAGCCTTTCTTGTTCACCATTCAGGATGCGGAGGAATTTAATATGGCTGAAAAGAAAAAAGTAAATTTTGAAAGGGTTGGGATGCCTAAGCAGGCACCTTTCATACGAAAGCGCAATTTCAAGGAGGTAGCACTTGGGTACACAGTTGAAAATGCAATTAAAGAAGCCAGCAGATGCCTCGACTGTAAAAAACCCCTATGCGTGGAAGGATGCCCTGTTGAAATAGATATTCCAGGTTTCGTAAGGGCCATAGCAGCAGGTGACTTTGCTCTGGCCATAAAAACCCTGAAAGAGAAAAATTGCCTGCCCGCAGTCTGTGGAAGGGTATGTCCGCAGGAAGAACAGTGTGAGAGTAAGTGTATACTGGGAAAAAAAGGTACACCTATCGCTATAGGACGTCTTGAACGATTTGCTGCTGACTGGGAGGCCAGGCAGGGAAGTATTCAGGCTCCCAACATAATGAAAAAAACAGGGAATAAGGTGGCGGTAATAGGATCCGGACCTGCCGGGGTCACAGTGGCTGGAGACCTTACACTCCTGGGACATGATGTTACCATGTATGAGGCTCTTCATGAACCGGGAGGGGTGCTAACTTATGGAATACCCGAGTTCAGGTTACCGGCAAAAGTGGTTACCAGGGAAATAGAAAACCTGCAGAAACTGGGGGTAAAACTGGTCTGCAATTTCGTGGTCGGCAAAACATATCCCTTGCAAAAGATCCTTGAAGAATTTGATGCAGTATTTGTTGGCACGGGCGCAGGTCTTCCCTGGTTTATGAAAATACCCGGTGAAAACCTGAATGGTGTGTATTCTGCCAACGAATATCTTACACGCGTGAACCTGATGAGGGGCTTTGAATATCCCAGGACCTATACTCCGGTCATCAGGCATAAAAGGGTTGCAGTGGTAGGTGGTGGTAATGTAGCAATGGATTGTGCCAGAACAGCATTGAGACTTGGAGCTGAAAAGGTTGCAATAGTTTATCGCCGGTCAGAGAATGAGCTGCCGGCACGCGAGGAGGAATATTTGAATGCTGTGGAGGAAGGAGTTAATTTCCATTTCCTTACCCTTCCCGAGAAACTCTATGGTAATGATGAAGGATGGCTGAATGAGATTGAATGTGCAAGGATGAAGCTGGGAGAGCCCGATGCTTCAGGAAGGCGCAGACCTATAAGGATCGATAATTCGGAGTTTACAATGAAGATGGATGCCTGCATTATTGCCATAGGTAATAGCCCTAATCCTATTATACCTCAGACCACACCTGACCTGAAAGTGTCAAAATGGGGTACAATTGAGGTGGAGGAAGAATCACTGATAACCTCTGTTGACAGGGTGTGGGCAGGTGGTGATATCGTAACAGGAGCAGCTACGGTTATTCTCGCCATGGGTGCAGGAAGGAAAGCAGCCCGCTCAATGCATGAATACCTGTCAACTATGTAGATTATGGGGTAATTTAACATCCCCCTGACCCCGTTGACTCACTCCGGTCGTCGAACTCGTCCCGGATTTCCGGGACTCGGTTCAAAGGGGGAGCCGGGGATCCTTAGTGTTTAATATATTCAATATTACTCTCATGCAATATACTGTTCAACTCCGGTATTCGCTCTTTTATAATAGTATTCAGCCTGTCAAGCTGTATATCTATTGCAGAAACAAGCATATCCCTCACTTCATATGACTGGTCGGTGGGCTTCCAATCGCCTGTGGCAACCACACCGTTCAGCGCTGCCAGCTTATTGCCGAGCTTGATAGGATAGTTGAGTGGATCCTGGCGGGACCGGTTCTTTGTCTGGTACAATGCTTCTTCAACGGCTGTGAGGTTTTTCTTTATTTCTGCGGTCATGCTCAGTATACTATCGTGAGTATCACTGTCAAGCTTTGATTCCACCTCCACAATATCCTCCCGAAGCTTCCTTATATTGAGAATGGACTGGTGTGTCTCGGTAAGTTTGTTCCTCACATCCATAATGAAATCAAATTGTTCCTGGAGGTCAGTAATGTTGCCTGATGAATTGGGGTCAGGCAGTACCTGAAATTCCTGTTCCACGGATTCACCATTGACTGTGAGTTGTGTCTTATAGAATCCCGGCACGGCTTCGGGGCCGCCAAGATAACCTCCCCAGAGGATCATTCCAGGAACTCTCAATACACCAGGGTATGAGAGATCCCACGAAATAATGTTCATACCCTGCTCTATTTCTAGTTTGGTGTATGGTGTGTGAGGTTCTGTTTCCAGATCCCCCGTATCAGTGCAAAATGAGCGTATAAGATTACCATCCTTATCCAAAAAGTCCAGGTTTATATTGTCATCCTTGCCGGGTTTATTTTTCACATAGAAACACGCCACTGCTCCCGGTAATGGGTTCTGACCGGTAAACAGGCTGCCATCTTGTCTGCCATCTACCCGATAAGTATCTGCAGGTTTAAAAAGAATAACCTTATCTGCAGTCATACTCTTATCTATTTTTCGCAAGATATGCAGGTAATCAAAAATCCAGAATGACCTTCCCTGAGTTGCCACTACCAGGTCATTTTCTTTTATGGACAGGTCGGTGATCGGCACCACAGGCAGATTAAGCTGGAAGGGAGACCATGAATCGCCGTCATTGAAAGAGACGTAAATACCGGATTCAGTGCCACAAAAAAGGAGTCCGTGTCTTACGGGATCGGCCCGCACCACGCGGGTAAAATGTTTATTATCAATACCATCGACAATTTTCTTCCAAGTTTCTCCATAATCGCTTGTCTTATATAAATATGGTTTGTAGTCATCACTTTTGTAGCTGGTGGCAGCAACATACAGACCTCCTGCCTTATAAGGATCAGCTTCAAGGCTGTTTATCATGGCACATTCCGGCATGATACTTACCGGTGGCGTCACATTCTTCCAGTTTTTGCCTCCATCCCGGGTAATATGTACAAGCCCGTCATCAGAGCCACACCAGATAACTCCCTCTTTGAGCGCTGATTCGGCTATGGAGAATATAGTACCATAATATTCCACACTTGTGTTATCCCTGGTTATTGGTCCGCCCGAAGGCCCCATTTTAGATTTGTCATCGCGGGTAAGATCAGGCGATATCCTTTCCCAGCTCTGCCCTTCATTTGTAGTCTTAAATAAATAATTAGATGCAGCGTACAGGGTATTATTGTAATGCCTGGAAAACATTATGGGAAAGTTCCACTGGAAACACTGGTCGAGACTATCGGCACCCCAGCCCATGGGGTTGTCGGGCCATATATCTACTCTCCGTGTCTCACCTGTTTCATGGTTGACGCGTTCGAGATAGCCACCGTATGAGCCCCCATATACTATTTCATTATTATCAGGGTCAGGTGCAATCCATCCACTTTCACCACCTGCTGTTGGTTCCCAGTTTTCTTCGCTTATTCCTCTGTACCCGAAAGAGCGTGATGCGATCCTTACAGTGGAATTATCCTGCTGTGCTCCATAAATACGATAGGGGAAATGATCATCAGTTATGACCCTGTAAAACTGTGCCGTTGGTTGGTTCATCATAGTAGACCAGGTAGCCCCTCCGTCATGGGTAACCTGAGCTCCACCGTCATCAGCAATAATCATAACTTCACTGTTTAGAGGATCGATCCACAGGTCATGGTGATCACCATGGGGCGTTCCTATTCTTTCGAAAGTCTCTCCACCATCTAGTGATTTATGAAAACCCACATTCAGCACATAAACTGTATTTTCATCATTTGGATCGGCATATACCCTTGTATAATACCACGCTCTCTGCCTCAGGCTGCGGTCACTGTTCACCCGTTCCCAGTTCTCGCCAGCATCCTCGCTTACAAAAAGACCCCCTTCCTTTGCTTCAACCATGGCGTATATTTTTTTATGATTTGCAGATGAAAGGCTTACTCCAATAATGCCCAGCGGTTCCTCAGGCATGCCGTTATTATCCGATAATTTAACCCATGTATCTCCGCTGTCTGTGCTCTTCCATAAGGCCGATCCTTTACCGCCACTTTCCAGGCTATATGGCGTTCTCCGTATGCGCCAGGTGGAAGCATATATAATACGGGGATTGACAGGGTCAAGAATAAGATCACACCCCCCTGCATTCTCACTTACATAAAGTATTTTTTTCCATGTTTCACCCCCGTCGCTTGAGCGGTAAATACCACGTTCTTCATTGGGACCGAAAAGATGACCGAGAACAGCGGCATATACCAGGTCAGGATTATCAGGGTGCACTCTTAATCTTGGTATATACTGACCTTCTTTCAAACCCATATATGTCCAGTTCTCACCCGCATCCACGGATTTCCATATACCATATCCGTGTGATACATTACCCCTGACGGTAACTTCACCGCCCGAGGCATATACGATATTATTATCAGACCGGGACACTTCAACAGCACCTATGGTTCCTCCGAAAAAACCGTCGCTGATATTTTCCCATGATGCACCGGCATCTGTCGTTTTCCATACTCCACCACCTGTTGCTCCCTGGTAAAATACTTCCTCATTGCCCGGGATACCCGTCACCGCGGCTGACCTTCCCCCGCGAAAAGGTCCGATAAGCCTGAATTCAAGATCTTCATAAAGAATACTATAATCATCGGTCAGTTTATTTTGCTTACTGTTACTCTGGGCGTATAAATTATCAGTAACAGAAAATAATAGCATAGCAGTAAGAATAATAGCAGTGGTCTTTTTCATGTCATTAAGTATTTATCTGAATAATTTTATTGGATTAATAAACTTATACCTTACTAAGGTAATAAATACAAAAGTTAATAATTTGGATGAGGAGTAAAACAGTTTTTACTATTTTTAACATTTATTTCATATGATAATATATATTATGAAGACCAGATTTGCCTTACTTCTTACATTTTTACTTATAAATTTATCTGCTATACTTGCTCAACCTTCTGAAACCAAAGTTTACCTTTTAACATGTGACCCCGGGCCCGAGTCATATACCATGTATGGGCACAGTGCTTTACGCCTCTACGATACTTTAAGCGGCAGGGATGTGGTATACAACTGGGGCGTTTTTGATTTCAACACCCCAAATTTCAATTACAAGTTTGCAAAAGGTCGACTGAAATACAGGCTTGCAGCCTATTCGTATAACAGTTTTCTGAATGAATACCGTCCGACGGAGCGCAGTGTTTATTTACAGAGGATATACATACCTGATGAAGAGTTATTGAAGCTCAAGAAGCTGCTGAATGAAAATTTAAAGCCGGAGAATATATATTACAGGTATGACTTTTTCAGGGACAACTGCTCAACGAGGATAAGTGACCTCCTGGAGGAGGTATATGGTGATGAGCTGGTCTACCCGGAGCAGGAGGGAGAGGTGGAAGTAACATTTCGCGAGAGGATAGACGAATTCCATAAAGGTGCATTATGGATGGACGTAGGTATTGACCTCTTGCTGGGGAGTCCGGCCGATGAAAAATGCGATTTCCGTGAGTCTATGTTCCTGCCTATATATCTTATGAAGAACCTTAGCCAGGCACATGTTATTGACGGAGATAAACGCGTGATGCTCCTTGGTCCCACCGAAATGGTATTTGATTATGAGAGACCTGTTTATGACACAGGCATCCTTAAACAACCATGGTTCTGGCTTTCGCTGGTTTTCATTGCTGTATTTCTTTTCTCTGTATTTATACGCAGCAGGCTGCCACAAAATATTTTTGACCTTATTTTCTGGTCGATTCTTACATTATTTGCACTGCTGATGATCTTTCTTAATTATATAACTGATCATGAAGCAATGCGGCAGAATTTCAATATGATATGGCTGAATCCACTCATACCCATTTCGTTTTATGCCATATATTCCAAATTCAAGCTTAACTGGTTCTGGCGGGCCCAGATAGCACTGGCGGTTATTTTCATGCTCGTTATAGTACTTATAAATCAGAGTATAAACGCCGCTTTCATACCCATTATACTTATGGTGATTATACGGTCATATTACCGCCTGGCAGAATAAAAATTGTTTCATTTAACAATATTTTAACAGTCTTTAACAAGCTTGTAGCATTATCATATTTTATTTTGTGTGGGTTTTTAATTATTCGCAACACCCTCTTATTTGTATATTTGCTTTTTCTTAAAATAATAATATTATGAACCTGAATGTCGATATTAAGGAATTAAATGAAAGGATAGAGAAAGAAAGCAGCTTCACCGATGCTATTACCTTAGAAATAGGAAAAGTGATTGTAGGACAGAAACACCTGGTAGAAAGCATGTTAATAGGCCTTCTTACTGATGGGCATATTTTGCTTGAAGGGGTGCCTGGACTGGCAAAAACACTGGCGATAAGGACACTAGCATCCGTGATAGATGCCAGGTTCAACAGGATACAGTTTACCCCCGATCTGCTACCGGCCGATCTTCTGGGAACGATGATATACAGCCAGAAGAGTGAGAGCTTCCTCGTTAAGAAAGGACCCCTGTTTGCCAACTTCATTCTAGCCGATGAAATAAACCGTTCACCGGCTAAAGTTCAGAGTGCATTGCTCGAAGCCATGCAGGAAAGACAGATAACAATAGGGGAGGAGACATTCAAGCTGGATGATCCGTTCCTGGTTATGGCCACACAGAATCCTATTGAACAGGAAGGAACATATCCGCTGCCTGAAGCACAGGTCGACAGGTTTATGTTGAAAGTACTGATTGATTATCCTGACAAGTCTGAAGAAAAACTGATAATGCGGGAAAACCTTGGTAAAATTTTCCCCGTTGCCTCTACAATAATGAAACCCGGACAGATCATAAAAGCCAGGGACCTGGTGAAAGAAGTTTATCTGGATGAGAAGATTGAGAATTATATACTTGACATTGTATTCTCCACGAGAAATCCTGAAGACAGTGGTCTGAGCAAATATAAAAATATGATTTCATATGGTGCATCACCGCGTGCCAGTATAAACATAGCACTTGCAGCAAAAGCATTTGCCTTTATCCGCCGGAGGGGATATGTGATCCCCGAAGATGTTCGTGCTGTATGCCCTGATGTGATGAGACACAGGATAGGCCTAACCTACGAAGCAGAAGCTGAAAACATAATACAGGAAGATATCATAAGGGATATTTTAAATACTGTGGAGGTACCATAAACAAGGATATGAGAGCAATACTTATATATATTATCCTCTTCTTTTTTCCTGTTAACCTTTCAGGTCAGAACGTACTGGGTTATAAACAGAATAAAATTGAGAAATATATCAGCAAAAATTATAAGCATCTGGTAAAAGAAGGGAACACCAGAAATGAATATTACAAATATCTTAAATATACAGATGGTGCAGGGGGAACAACCACTGTTTATTTCTTCCTTTCAGATAAGAATAAATGCACCAGGGTTAAAAGGATGCATGTGCACAGCATGAAGGATGAAGTGATACATGAACTTGACAGCCTGTATACAAGGAAAGGTGATAATCTCTGGTCAGAAAGGCATAGAGGCATAAGGTCTGTGATTAAGCTGGAGAATGAAGAATGGTTCTTTACCGTAACCATTGAACCGGAACAAAAGGAATGAGGCATGGATGCAACTAAACTGCTGAAAAAAGTAAGGAAAATTGAAATCAAAGCACGTGGCCTTACACGGCAGGTGTTTGCAGGTGAGTATCATAGTGCTTTCAAGGGAAGGGGAGTATCTTTCAGTGAAGTAAGGGAATACCAGTATGGTGACGATATAAGGTCAATCGACTGGAATGTCACTGCAAGATTCAATCACCCCTATGTTAAGGTTTTTGAAGAAGAAAGGGAGCTCACGGTCATGCTGCTGGTTGATGTGTCAGGCTCCGGTAATTTCGGAACAAAAGGTTCCTATAAAAGGGAACAAATAACAGAAATAGCTGCATTGCTGGCTTTCTCAGCAATAAATAACAATGATAAAATAGGTGTGATATTTTTTTCTGACCGGATGGAGAAATTTATCAGTCCCCAGAAAGGAAGAAAGCATATACTGAGAATAATACGGGAATTACTTGATTTTAAACCGGAAAGTACCAGTACCAACCTCAACGAACCACTGCGTTATCTTACCAATGCTATAAAGAAAAAGTGCACGGCATTTATAATATCTGATTTTATCGCACCTGACTTTGAAGGGTCATTGCAGATAACTTCCAATAAGCATGATGTAGTGGGACTTAGGATAAACGATATTATGGAAATGAAGCTTCCTGATATTGGCCTTATCTATCTTGATGATCCTGAGACGGGGGATAACTTATGGCTCGATACTTCATTGAAGTCTGTAAGACAGAGATTCAGGGATAACTGGCTCTACGACCGGGAAAGGCTCAATGAAATATTTACAAGATGCGGTGTGGATAATGTAAGCATTTTCACAGGGGAAGATTATGTGAGACCTCTCATTAACCTGTTTAAGAAAAGGTCATGAGAAAAAAAGTCTTATTATTTATATTATCTCTTACAATGAGCCTGCTTGCCCTGCCGCAAAAAGTACTTGTGGAAGCAGGGCTTGATTCATCAGACATATATATAGGGGACCAGGTGGAATATACGGTGAAAGTAAGACAGCCAACTGATATTTACCTGGGTATGCCGGAATTTACTGATACGCTCCACAGTAATATTGAGATATTATCACAGTCGCCAGTAGATACAACTTATGAGGATACCGGTGAAATGGTGCTTACGAAAAGTTATACCATTACTTCATTTGATACCGGTTATTACCAGATACCCCCATATTACCTTGAATATGAAACGGAGCAGGGAAAGAAGCGGTTTTACAGTGAATATGTACCGCTCAGGGTAGGCAGGGTAGATATATCCCCTCCTGATTCAACAGACGTTATCTTTGATATCATCGGCCCCGAAAAAGTTGGATACAGTGCCGGAGAAATATTGCCATGGATATTTCTGGTAATAGTACTTGCTACAGCCGCCTGGTTCATATATAAGTACTTGCCCCGCAGTAAGCGGAAAGAAGAGAAAGAAGGGCCTAAAATACCTGCTGAACCCATACACATAATTACTTTCAGGGCTCTTGATAAACTTGAAAAGAAAAAGCTATGGCAGGAAGGGAAAGTAAAGGAATATTATACACAGCTAACAGAAATACTGAGATTCTATATAGAGATAAGATACGAAATACGGGCACTTGAAATGACCTCTGAAGAAATCCTGACAGCCCTTGGGAAAGAAGATGTCCCCGGCGATAAGCTCTCTCTCCTGAGGAAGCTATTACAGAATGCCGACCTGTCAAAATTTGCAAAATATAAACATGATGCTGAAACAAATGAATCAGCGGTTACAGATGCAAGAGAATTTGTGAAAGCCACCTACCGGCGTGTTGAATACACTGATGATTGGAGTACTGAAAATGTAACACGGCAAAGAAAGGAGGGCGGTAATGATGAGTAATATAACATTTGCGAATCCCGTATATCTTTGGTTACTACTGTTAATACCGTTATTGGTGGTATTTTATGTTCTCAGGCAACAGAAAACGGCCCCTTCCTTTACCTTTAGTTCCGTAAAGCAGTTAAGAAATATGCCGGGTTCGGTGCGTCCTTACCTTCGTCATATATTATTTGCTTTCAGGATGGTTGTTATTGCCTTGCTGGTAATTATACTTGCACGTCCACAGTCAACCGATTACTGGGAAGATGTATCAACGGAAGGCATTGATATAGTGCTGGCAATGGATATCAGCAGCAGTATGCTGGCCCGGGATTTTAAGCCTGACAGGCTCGAGGCAGCAAAAAATGTGGCTACAGAATTTATCAGTGGAAGACCTTATGACAGGATGGGATTGGTTATATTCAGTGGGGAAAGCTTTACTCAATGCCCCCTAACCACAGATCATGCCGTTCTTATTAACCTGATGCGCGAAATGCAGAGCGGGATGATTGAAGATGGAACAGCCATAGGCCTGGGGCTGGCTACAGCTGTTAACAGGATAAAAGAGGCCGAAGCGAAGAGCAAAGTTATTATCCTCCTTACCGACGGTGTAAATAACAGGGGAGAGATAGCTCCTGTAACGGCAGCTGAAATAGCAAAAACAATGGGTGTACGTGTTTATACTATAGGTGTTGGCAGCAGGGGAGTGGCTCCTTACCCCGTACAGACAGCAGCAGGTATACGATACAGGAATATGCAGGTGGAGATAGACGAGGAGATATTGAGGGAAATTGCCAGTATGACAGGCGGACAATATTTCAGGGCAACAGACAATGAAAGCCTCGATAGAATATATGAGGAAATTGATAAACTTGAGAAGTCAAAAATAAATGTGCAGGAATTCAGCAGGAAACGAGAGGAATATATGCCCCTGGCAATTATTATCTCAGCCCTCTTACTGCTCGAAATACTTCTCAGGTATACGGTATTGCGAAAATTTATATAAACTTAAATATGCAACTGTTTAAATTCCATAATCCAGAGTACCTCTACCTGCTGACATTAGTCCCGGTACTTATCGTTATTATGGTGCTTAACAGCAGAAAGACAAAGAGGAAAATAAAGGCAGCAGGTGAGCAGCATCTGATTAAAGGACTTATGCCTGAATTTTCCTTTTTCAGGAAAAACCTCAAGTTCTTTTTCCAGTTGCTCGCTTTTATTCTTATAACATTCGTACTTTCCCGGCCACAGTTCGGGTCAAGACTGGAAGAGATTAAAAGGGAAGGTGTGGAAATTATTATAGCTCTTGATGTAAGTAATTCGATGCTGGCTGAAGATATAAAGCCCAACAGGCTTGAACGTGCCAAACAGGCTATATCAAACCTTGTTGAAAGGCTGCAGGACGATAAGATAGGATTGATAGTATTTGCCGGTGACGCATATACACAGATACCTGTGACCACAGATTATGTGTCTGCGAAGATGTTCCTTTCATCAATAAGCCCTGGCATTGTACCTAAACAGGGCACATCGCTGGCATCAGCCATCAACCTCGGGATTAACTCATTCAGCCCTGCCATGGATGAGAGTAAGGCCCTTATCATAATAACTGATGGGGAAAATCATGAAGAAGATCCAATGCCACTGGCAGAGCAGGCGTCAGAAAAAGGCGTCATAATACATACCATAGGAATAGGGTCAAATTCAGGAGTACCTATACCTGTGGTAAATAATGGTCGAAAAGACTATTTAAAAGACAGTGAGGGCAATACAGTCATCACAAGGCTTGATGAAAGTATATTGAAGGAAATAGCTTTTGCCACCGGAGGCAAATATGTAAAGGCAAGTAATACAAACATTGGTCTTAATACAATATTTAACGAAATTAGCAGTATGAAACAACAGGAACTTGAAGGCACAATGTATACTGAATACGATGATCAGTTTCAAGTTCTTGCAGCACTGGCTCTTTTCCTCCTTGTGGTGGATATATTGATAATGGAAAGGAAAAACAGGAAACTGAGTAAAATAAAGCTATATGATGTACGGGTCTAAATCGAAATATACAATTATTTTTATTTTTGCTCTGGCTTTCTTTACTTCATTACCGCTTGAGGCCCAGAAAGAAAGGAAGTATACCAGGCAGGGAAACAGGGATTATGCTGAAAAAAAATATGAGGAGTCGGAGATCCTTTACCGCAGGGCTATTGATGTTGATCCGTCGTTCAACAAGGCCCTGTTCAACCTGGGCGATGTCCTTTATAAGCAGGAAAAATATGAAGAAGCCATTGACAATTTTGAACAACTGTCAGAGAAGGAGTTTGATAAAGAAAACCTTTCAGCGTCCTATTATAACCTCGGTAATTCATTACTTAAATCAGGCAAGATAGAAGAGAGTATTGAAGCTTATAAAAATGCCTTGAGAAATGACCCTGATAATATGGAGGCCAAGTATAACCTGGCATATGCCCAGGACCTGCTTGAGAAACAGCAACAGCAGCAGCAGCAACAACAAAATAAAAATCAGCAGGATCAGGATAAAGATCAGCAAAATGATCAGAAGCAAGATTCGGACCAGGATAATCAAGAGCAGGAAGAACAGCAACAGCAGGAACAGGAAAATCAGCAACAACAACAGCAACAGCAACAAATGTCCAGGGAGGATGCTGAAAGGTTATTGCAGGCATTGGCTGAAAATGAAAAGGAAGTACAGGAAAAAGTAAAAAAAACAAAAGCAGCAAAAGCCAGGGTCAGGATATTAAAAAACTGGTAGTAACGGATGAAAAAGATAAGTATAATATTAATCCCTCTCTTCGTTTTTTTTAGTTGTAAGGCACAGGACATTAGTATTAGTGCAGAAGCTCCCTCTGTAGTTGCTGTAGGGGAACAGTTCAGGATAAGCTGGACTGCCAACTCAAGGGGGGGTGAATTCGTAGGTCCAGATATTAATAATTTTTATGTTCTCTCAGGGCCCCAGACATCTTTCAGCCAGAGCACACAGATAATTAATGGCAAGGTAACCTCTACCATTTCAAATACATATACATATTATGTACAGGCCACTAGAGAAGGTAAATTCATCATACCACCGGCTAAGTATATACTTAAGAAAGATGAATATCTCTCTAAGCCAATAGAAATTGAAGTGGTCCGTGAGGAAGGCAAGGTAAACAGGTCTGAGAACAGGGATACAATAAGTGAAGATGAAACGCAGGAAGGAGTGAGTTCCTCTGACCTGTACGTAAGACTGCTTTTAAATAAGAAAAATGTTTACTTGGGCGAACATATAGTTGCAAGCCTGAAAATATATTCACGCGTTAACCTTTCAGGAATACAGGAAATTGAGTATCCTGATTTTAAAAGTTTCCTTAAAGAGGATCTTGAAACGCCTCCCCTCAGGACCCTTGAAAGGGAAAACGTGAACGGCAGCATTTATGGTACAGGTATACTGCAACGATTCCTTCTTTATCCACAGCGAACAGGGACAATATCAATTGACCCTGCCAATCTAACCGTCTTGCTTCAGCAACAGTCACGTTCAAATGATCCTTTCTTCGGTGATTTCTTTTCAACATTCACCACAGTGCCGAAAATGATAGCCACTCTTCCTGTTGAGATAAATGTCAAACCTCTTCCGCCGGGCGCACCACCAGGGTTTAATGGTGCAGTGGGTGATTTTTCAATAAGCTCTACCATGAGTTCTGATACTGTTAACGTAAATGATGCTCTTACTTACAGGATCATACTGAAAGGCAGAGGCAACCTGAAGCTCACATCTGCCCCTGAACTGGATCTCCCACCTGATATTGAAATATACGAACCCAAAATAAGCTCAGATCTTACTACGTCTGCTTCCGGAACATCAGGATCAAGGATATTTGAATATGTGCTTATACCCCGCTACCATGGTGAATTTATAATTCCATCAGTTGAGTATAGCTACTTCGATCCATCATCGGGAAAGTACAAAACATTGATCACAGGGGAGCATAAATTTGTAGCTTTAAGAACCGGTGAAGAACAGGAAGGTGCCCAGGTATACGGGGGAGTGTCAAAAGAAAATGTCAGGTTCCTTGGTAAAGACATAAGGTATATAATCATCGGGAAACCAAATTTCAGGGCTGCAAAAAATATACTTATCATTAATAATGTATTCCTTTATTCATACCTGGGTCTGGTACTGGTGTTTCTTATAATAGTATTGCTCAGGCGCGAACAGATAAAAAGAAATTCAGATATGGCAAGGGTAAGAAACAGGAAGGCTGCGGGTGTGGCATA
>JAYEGY010000022.1:0-21998 GCA_034659275.1 Bacteroidota bacterium
TGAAACACCGGTGAACTGAGTAAGGAACCTGGCTACGGTTCTTTGTATATCCGAGAGCTCAAGTCCTGAGTCTTCTATAAGTGTATGATTCAGGTATACCTGTTTTTCATAATATCCCTTGAGCCAGTTACCCTGTCCATATATCACGTTGAGATAACTTTTCAGGAGTGTCAGGGCCTGGTTATGCCTGAAATAGCCGGCAGGAATCTTCTTATCTGTTAGTACGTCAGGTATTTCAGCCAGTCCATGAGCTGAAGTAAGATAAATAAGTACATTCTTTTTCCCTATCTTCTCATTTACATAATCCAGGAAATGTTCAAGGTTCCTGTCGAGCCTCAATATTGCATCAGCCATTTCAAGAGAGCTGGGCCCGAAATTATGTCCTATATTATCGGTTGCAGAAAATGTCACTGTGAGTAAATCAGTAATTTCATCCCCTCCGAGGCCTTCCTCCTCTATAAGCCTTATAGCCATATCAGCAGTATAAGTATCCGATGCAGGCACTTTTTCAAGGAATGAATAGTTTCTTTTCTTACTGAATATGCCCCCCTCGGTGCTCATCTTTTTTAAATCGTAGGGAAAAACAGACCTGCCACCTATTCCTGATTCATATTTATTCGTATCGGGGAGGCATACGCGATATTCTTCCATATCAAATAGGGGATTCCACGTCTTATCCAGGTAAGTATCCGGCAGGAGTATACTGTTAAAATCATTAAGCCATGCGGGCAATGAATCCAGGTAATGTGTACTTGACATCCATGTACCCGTAACATTATCGTACCAGTAAGCAGCATCAGCAGAATGACCTGATGCCAGTATAGCAGTATGTTCTTTAGGCCCAATGCCATATACCTTTGCCCTCCCTCCTGTAGCCAGTTTCAGCTCATCACCAAATGTGCTGGGTAAAAGGTGGGAGGGAGAGTGTAATCCTCTCTCAAAACTTCCTCCTACGGGATTAACGCTGTTGTCCGAAGTACAGTAAATTATTTCTTCCCTTAAGGGCATGTACCAGTTGTCAGCAACAATACCATGATGCCTGGGCACAGTGCCTGTAGCCAGTGTTGCATGAGCAGGAGCCGACTGGGTCAGAAAAAAATCGTAGGATGCATTCTTACAGAATGTGCCCTCATTAATTAACTTTTTAAACCCTCTTTCAGAAAACATGTCCCAGTATTTATCAATAAAATCATATCGAAACTGCTCAATAACAATCCCGATTACCAGTTTGGGTTCTTCCGGCGGTATATATGCATTCTGGGGAAATGCCTGCTGAAGAAAAATAAAAAATAGTATACTCAGTGCGGAAATTTGTTGTATTCGTTTCATAAAATATAAGACCAGCTTACCATTTAGAACATTACTGAAAATTAATTGGCAAAATTAAGTGTTTTAAAATTACATGCAAGCTGCGATGTCTGGGTTAACATGAGCTAAAAAAAATCAATACTTTATAAAGCTGCCGTTATAACTACGATCACCGGCATCTAATACGGTTATTATATAATAGCCGGGGGCCAGCAGTGAAATATCAATCTTTGTTTTATTCCCGTCAATCAATATATAGCCGTTATATAAAGTCATGCCTGACTGGTTAGATATACATACCCTTACTTTACTTCCTGCGAATATGCCTGTGCCTATGTATATATGGTCGCCTGCAGGTACCGGCCATACTTTTACCCTGGGATCGTACCGAAGATCATCATCACCCGAGGCTCCCATAAGTTTAACCGTAATATATCTATGCTCTTTTTCATCAAGGATAATATCGCTTACCACTTTTGTTTCATATCCTTCGGCTGAAATAGTCAAATCCCATGTGCCGGGACTGAGCATTCTCACAAAGCTGCCGTAAAGTGAGTCAGAATAAACATGTGAACTGTCCTCATCATGGCCGGCGATAAAAATTTTCGCTGAAACAGGTTGACCCGTATCATTATCTATCACCTTGCCGTGTATGCCATAAAAGGCATTTTCAAGGTAGCCCAGGAAGGACCTGTAATTATAATCCCATAGGAGTGGTAATTGTGCAGCCGGTGTTTCCTCGGTCATGTCCAGTTCAATGGTTACTTCTCTGCCCTGCAGTTCGTATGTTACAAAATCCTGCCTGCCTCCGTAAATGATATACCATACAGCGCCTCTTACCACACCGTTGTTATAATCATTCATATATGAAGAAACCGAGTGATTATGCACCGTATCAGTATATCTCCTGCCTGTATTATAGAACCATACACTGTCAGCATGTATCTTTGATAGCCACCTGTCCCACGGGAAATTAAAGACTTCCGCCCCTGAATGAAAATTAGCCGAGAGCACGAAATTTCTGGACCTCATAAAATCAATCATTGCTATGTTCTCAATATCAGGAACTATAAGATTATCCAAAGGGTCCGGAAAATTCCTGTTCAGGTCAATACCGTTTGCATTGGCTCTTGTGGGATAAGTAATTGTATCTCCCCAGTGATAAGTCCCGTCAGGATTGGATAAAGGGTTTATCCATATCTCCAGGCTATCCACCAGTGCCTGCTCGAGTCCGCCGTTCTCCGCATTGACAAGAAGGTGTTCTGCCAGGCGCAGCATCAGCACAAAGCCCTGCAGTTCATCGCCATGGATGTTGGCAGTGTAAAAAACTTCAGGTTCATCTTCATCCTCCTGAACATTATCGGATATCTTCAGGGCCAGAATAAGCCTGCCTTCAATACTTTCTCCTATTGTGTCAATTGTGCATATAAGGGGATAATCTGCTGCCAGTTTATGTACTATTGTATCATATTGCTTGTAGGTGGGGTACAAATCCCAATTCATTGCCTCCTCGACTGAGAGAGCTGATTCAACAGATTTTCTTTCCTGTCCTGTTATAATCTTATAAGGGAGGTTCAATGACAGGAATGTTTCTATATCCCTTTCTGAAAGAACGCAGTAAACCAGCTTGTCTTTCACGTTTGAGATAGAAATAAATCTGCCTATTTCTCTTAATTCGTTAAATCCGGGGTATTTAAAAGTAACTTCGGCCTGGCCATATTTAATGACCTGTTCATACAACTGTTCATCATAGCTTTTATCCTGGGCTTTTGCCTGTAACGCTATGCCCAGTATAAAAATTAACAGTATGTATTTTCCGGAGGTCATATCCTCATTTATACGTTAAACCTGATATGCAATATGTCCCCATCATTAACAACATAATTCCTACCTTCTACATAAAACCTGCCAGCCTCTTTGCATGCCTGCTCAGACCCCAGGTTTACAAAATCATCATACTTCATTACTTCAGCCCTGATAAATCCCCTTTCCATATCTGAGTGTATGACCCCTGCTGCCTGGCTTGCCGTCATACCTTTCTTTATTGTCCATGCCCTTACCTCCTTAGGACCCATGGTAAAAAAAGTCTGCAAATCCAGCATCTTATATGCGCTTCTGACAAGCTTGTTCACTCCGGGCTCCGACAAGCCAACGTCATTGAGAAACTCAAGCCTGTCTTCATCATTATCCAGTTCTGATATCTCAGCCTCAAGGGCACCGGCAATAACAAGAATTTCCGAATTGCTTTCTGAGAGCTGTCCTTTCACCCTGTCAACAAATTCATTACCCTTAACAGCTGATTCATCATCAACATTACATACATATATAACGGGTTTTATGGTAAGCAAAAAGAGGTCGTCAATATATTTTTCCTCCCCGGGCTTTATCTCAAAATCGCGTGCATTATTTAAGCCTTCAATATGATCGTGCAATCTCTTTAATACCTCTATACCCTTCCTGGCATCGGCATCGCCTGATTTGGCTATCTTTTCCAGTCGGCCTATTTTCTTTTGCAATGATTCAATATCCTTTATCTGCAATTCAAAGTCAATATTCTCAAGATCACGCAGGGGATCAACTGAACCTTCAATATGAGGCAGATTTTCGTCTTCAAAGCACCTGAGAACATGAATCAATGCATCGGTATTTCTAATGTCGTCGAGAAATTTATTACCAACACCTTCCCCCCTGCTAGCCCCCCGGGCCAAGCCCGGAACATCGACAAATTCAACGCTTGCAGGTACAACTTTTTCTGTTGTTTGTAACTTCTCAAGTTCCTTAAGTCGCGGATCGGGTACTTTTACAGAACCTATATTCGATCGTGTGGCATTGAAGGCAAAAGCATTTGCTTCGGCCTTATTATCCGACACACAGTTAAATATAGTTGTCTTGCCTACATTTGCAATACCAATAATACCGCATTGAAGTGACATAAAATGAAATATTAGTGTTTGAAAAGGCAAATTTATCAAAAAGACATGTAAGACTTATATAATTATCTTTATACTTACGTTTATTAATTACAATAATTTGATTAATTCAATATTTAGACAATGCTTTATGAACATAAAGTTGCTTGAAGGAGCCAAAAAAAAGCGTATAAAAAGGCCTCCCTTTACTATAAGCCTTATCATGCTGCTTTTAATGCCCGTCATTATAAAGGCACAGCAGCCAGATGATAATAAGACCACAACAAGGATATTATTTATCCTGGATTGTTCCCAGAGCATGGCAGGCAGATGGGAAGAGGACAGAAAAATAGACATTGCCCGCCGGTTTTTATCCAGGACTGTTGACAGCCTCAGTACCTTTGATAATGTTGAAATGGCTCTTCGTGTATATGGACATCAGAGTGTTGTTCCACCGCAGGATTGTAGTGACACAAGGCTTGAAGTATCTTTTGGCCCTGATAACGCCTACCGCATTAAAAGAAAAATGCTTGGCCTTTCTCCCAAGGGGACCACCCCCATTGCAAATTCACTGGCAGCCTCAATAAATGATTTTTCTGAATGTGAAAGGTGCAGAAATGTTATAATTCTTATCAGTGATGGCATTGAGGCCTGCGACGGTGATCCCTGCGCTGTGGCTGTTGAATTGCAAAAACAGGGGATAATACTGAAACCATTTATTATAGGCATTGGTCTGACTCGCGAATACCAGGAAACATTCAAGTGCCTGGGTAATGTGTATAACGCCAATACAGAAGACCGTTTTGAAGAAGTCCTGGAAATAGTTATTACCCATGCCCTAAGCGAAACCTCACTGCAAGTAAACCTTATTGATGGTTTTGGCTTCCCTTCAGAAACTGATATACCAATGTCGTTCTATAATTTAAAGACCGGTAAGCTGAAATATAATTTCATTCATACTATGAACCAAAGGGGCCTTCCAGATACCCTGAGAATAGATCCTCTTCTTGATTATCATATAACAGTCCATACAATGCCCCCTGTAACGCTTGACAGCCTTCAGCTTGCACCGGGCAAGCACAATATTGTGGCTATTGACGCTCCACAGGGAAAATTGAGAATAAAGCAGGAAAGGGGCACCCAGTATAAAGACCTTAAGTTTATAGTAAGGCAAAGCGGCAAAATGAAAACCCTCTGCAGACAGAAAATGAATGATGAGAAAAAATATATAAGAGGTAAATATGATATTGAAATACCCACTATACCTGTAACCGAAATTAATAATGTGGAGATCAAGCCCGGTGAGCTTACCACTGTCACAATACCACAACCAGGTGTAATAACTGTCCTGGTTGATAATCCCGGCATATGTGAACTTTTCCTGGAGAATGAAGACGGCATTCGGTGGATCTATACCATAGACAGCCATGAAAAATCAATACCCCTTGTGCTATTACCCGGTTCATACCGCATCATTTATCGGGCAATGTATGCGAAAGCAACACACTACACCATCGAAAAAAGGTTCAGGATAGAATCCGGAAAATCATCCTCCTTAAGAATTTTATGACATAGATATTAAACTTAACTTCGGTACGTGCACTTAAAGCATCATATCATCATGCTGTAAAAAGATTGAAGATTATTTGACTAACAATTAAACCTGTAAGCTTATTAATTATCAAATATATTGATGAAAGACAACAGTAAAATAAAAAATAAAAATCCGTTCAGGGTGCCTGACAACTACTTCAATGAAGTAAGAAGTGAAATTTACGGCATGACCGGAGGGAGCCACGGAAAGAAAGCCAAAAGCAGGATTATTAGACTGGTCAAGCCTGCCCTCATCCTGGCAGCAGCGATGCTTGCCCTTGCAATTATTTCATATACCGGATTAAAGCTTCTTTTCCCGGAATATGGTGAGCGCGACGAGGAAAACTACACTGAATTATTGTACCAGTTTGAAGAGGCTGAATTGATTGAAAAACTTACGGAACAGGATCCGGATGCTGGAATGCAATCAGCAGAAGATGACGAAATAATCGATTACCTCATCGACCACGATATAGAATATACATCGATAATAGAATTTTTAAATTAAGAGATATGAAAAAGTATTATTTAATCTTAGTATTCAGTCTTTGCATAGGTGCCATATATGCCCAGGGCAACAGGAGGGAAGTAATTGATGCTCAAAAAGTTGCTTTTTTTACCAGGCATTTGGACCTCAGTGCTGAAGAAGCAAAGATGTTCTGGCCCGTATATGATGAATACACTGAAAAAAGAGATAAGATAGTAGAGCAAAAAAACACAATTACCAGAGACGTAGCCCGTAACTTCAGGAACATATCCGAAAAAGAGCTGGAAGAAGCAGGAGATAAACTGATCAGCCTTAATCTTCGGGAGGCTGAACTGAAAGCGGAATATCATGAAAAATTCAAAGAAGTGCTTAGTCCTTCAAAGGTTGTAAGGCTGTACAATGCTGAAAACAGTTTTAAGAATTACCTTCTCAACCAGTTGCGAAGCAGGAAAGAAAATTCTGTCATTTAATGACAGGCAGAGGTTGCGGGATAGTGCTTAAATCTCAAAATCATAAGTTAGAATAAAATTAAGCGATTTCTCTATCTCGGTATAAAGGACACAATCATTCTCCACAAAGGGTATCTCTTTTCTCAGTTCAGTCATTATTTTTTCAATATATTCAGAAGATCTGAGTGGTCGCCTGAATTCAAGGGCCTGGCCGGCACTCAGCATTTCAATAGCGAGAATTTTTTCCAGGTTTTCAGCTACCTTCAACAGTTTAGTGGCAGCGTTGGCTCCCATGCTCACATGATCTTCCTGCTCATTTGAGGAAGGTATTGAATCGACTGATGCCGGTGTTGCCAGCTGCTTGTTCTGACTGACAATGGAAGCAGCGGTATATTGGGGAAGCATAAAGCCACTGTTAAGCCCGGGATTGGCGATCAGGAACTCGGGCAGGTTTCTCTGGCCTGAAATAAGCCTGTAGACCCTTCTTTCCGAGATATTCCCCAGCTCAGCAAGTGCTATTGCCATATAATCAAATACCAGGGCCAGGGCTTGTCCGTGAAAATTACCGCCTGATATTACCATGTCCTCATCGGGAAAAACTATTGGATTGTCCGTGACCGAATTAATCTCTGTCATTATTTTTTCCCCTGCATGTTCTATAGCGTCAAAACTGGCTCCATGAACCTGGGGAATGCACCTGAAGGAGTAAGGATCCTGTACATGTTTTTTTGGACGCTTTATAATCTCGCTGCCGTCAAGTATCTCCCGTATAAATGATGCCACCTGTTTCTGACCTTTATGTGGCCTTATGTCATGCAGGTTTTTAATAAAAGGTTCATACCGTCCATCAAAAGCTTCCAGCGATATGGCAGCAACGACATCGGCAAGCCTTAGCAGGCGCCTGGCCTTACGCAATACATAAAAGCCAAAGGCACTCATGAACTGTGTGCCGTTCAATAAGGCAAGGCCTTCTTTCGACTGTAACTCGACAAGCGGCCAGCCCATTTTGGTGTTTATCTCTTTTGAACTGTATTTTTTCCCTTTATACCTTACTTCTCCCAGTCCGATCAACGGCAGGACA
The DNA here is from genome assembly GCA_034659275.1 of Bacteroidota bacterium. Lineage (GTDB taxonomy): Bacteria > Bacteroidota > Bacteroidia > Bacteroidales > VadinHA17 > UBA9300. Next base: position 7,828 of record JAYEGY010000022.1, read on the forward strand.
AGGTGTGCAAGAGGAGCCAGGTCGCCTGACGCCCCAAGTGAACCCTGCTCAAAAATAACCGGGTATACTCCTGCATTATACATGTCTTTCAGCCGTTCCACTGTCCTTAGCTGCACTCCGGACCTGCCATAGCTTAAAGCATGTATCTTAAAAAGCAGCATCAGCTTAATAATGTCTGTTCTCACTTCACTACCCGTCCCACAGGCATGAGACATCACGAGGTTCTTCTGTAACTGGCTCAGCTGGTCTTTACTGATAATATGGTCATGCAAAGCACCGAAACCTGTGGTAACACCATATATAGGAACATCGCTGCCCTCTATTGTCTCATCAAGGTATTTCCTGCACGATTTAATAAGGTTTGAAGATACGTCGGTCAGCTTAAGTGTGTAATTATTATCAATTATATCGCCTATTACGTTTTCGTCAAAAGGCTTTGGGCTAATTTCAAATATATTATGCATGGTAAGGTTTTATTTCCTCCTTGTAAGAAAATCAACCAGCTTATCTTTATCAATCATCTCCTGGTCGCCTGAAATCATATTCTTTATGGTTATTTTTCCCCGGCTTATCTCATCATCCCCGGCAATGACAACCCATGGTATATTTCTTGTATTGGCATATGCCATCTGCTTTTTTATCTTAACTGCCGAGGGGAATAATTCAGATGCTATGCCTGCTCTCCGGAGCTTGTTCAGAATAGGGATTGAATATTTTTCCTCCCTGGCCCCGAAATTTATAAAAAGCACCTCTGTTTCCTGTTCAGAATGTTCGGGAAAGAGATCAAGCTTGCTCATTACATCATAAACCCTGTCAGCACCGAATGAAATACCCACACCTGACACACCGGGCAGGCCGAATATCCCGGTGAGATCATCATACCGTCCTCCTCCACAAATACTTCCTATTTCTACCCCCAGGGCCTGAACCTCGATAATGGTCCCAGTGTAATAATCCAGTCCGCGTGCCAGGGTGAGATCAAAAATACAATCTGATACCATGGTGTCATCTTCCAGGTAGCCGATAAGAGACCTCATTTCCCGCACTCCAGCCATACCATCTTCAGAGCCGGCAAGTATCTTCTCCAGTTTCTCCAGCTTGCTTTCAGCCGGCCCTTCCAGGAAGAGTATAGGCTGCAAGCTGTCAATTGCTTCTTTAGATAATCCCTTTGCCGCCAGTTCACGGTTTACGCTTTCAATGCTTGTTTTCTCCAGCTTGTCTATTGCAACTGTAATATCATTTATCTTTCCTTTCTCACCTATTTTTTCAGCAATGCCATTAAGCAGCTTCCTGTTGTTTAATTTTATAAGGCTCGGGACTGAAAGCCTGGAAAAAATATCATCTATAATTTTAATTAATTCATACTCATTAAGAAGGGAGGTGTCACCAATCACATCAACATCACACTGGTAAAACTCCCTGTATCTGCCTCTTTGAGGCTTATCGGCCCTCCATACAGGCTGTATCTGGTATCTTTTAAATGGGAAGTTAATATCATTCCTGTGTTGAACGACGTAACGGGCAAAAGGTACTGTAAGGTCATACCTTAATCCTTTCTCAGCCAGCATTGCTGCAAGTTCAGCCGATCCTGAGTTAACAAGTTCATCATCACTTATTTTAGACTTGAAATCACCTGAATTGAGGATTTTGAAAAGTAACCTGTCGCCTTCTTCACCATATTTCCCCATTAGTGTCGACAGGTATTCCATTGCCGGGGTTTCAATTGGCTGATACCCGTACAGTCGAAAAACCGAACGTATAGTGTTAAAAATATAATTCCTCCTGATCATCTCAGAAGGTCCGAAATCTCTTGTTCCTTTAGGAATACCCGGGCCTTTTGCCATTAATGCCAATAATTTGATTAAGGGGTAAAATTAAGAAAAAACAATGGAATATCGGAATACTGGAATACTGGAATACTGGAATGATGGAATACTGGAATACTGAAATACTGGAATGATGGAATACTGGAATGATGGAATATTGAAATGATGGAACCGAGCAGGGTGAGTCCCCGAGAATTCAGGGGGGAGCCCTGCGAGCTTGCGAGTCCCGAATCTTTGATTCGAGGATCCCTGCCTTCCGGCAGGCAGGCTCGAAAAAGCTTTGCTTTTTCGGGACGTATGGTGATTGTGGCATGTGGGAGCGAGTAATATTGGATTTATAGATAACAGTTTATACCCATTATTCCATTAATCTATTAATCCATTATTCCAGAAAAAAAATGATTTTGATCCCTGTTCCCAGGTGATGGCACTATTGTATGAAAGGTATAGAAATTGGATAACGGTAGTCTTCTCCCTGTGCTGCCCTTATGCTGGCTATTATAACACATATCAGTTCAATAAGCATCAATGCTGCAAAGAAAATAAAGCCCACTACAATAAACATTAATGGGATACAGACGAGTGTATAAAGCAATATTGATAACTGAAAATTAAGAGCTTCCTTACCGTTCTTATCTACGAACAAGGATTCATGCCTTTTAGCCGACCAGCAGATCAGGGGTCCTATTATACCCCCGAAAGGAATTATTAAAGCGGAGAAAGTACTCAGGTGGCAAAACATAGCCCAGTTTCTTTCTGACTCTGACAATACTCTGATTTCATCCATATCGTTAGTTTTATTTAAAGACGGGAAATAAAGAGTTCTGCTGCATTGTCAGAACCTGCCAATACGCTTCAGATCATTTACCAGCAAGCCATTGGGCCTTCGGTCTGATATCCTGTGTTCCCCGTAGAAATACATCCTGGCATCATCGGTCCCGATAAGCATTTTAAAGCACAGTCCTCCTTTTTCAGCTTTTACTGGACCCACTTTATGTAATATAAGAGTGTCTTCAGCCTTTATTCTTATAGCCTCATTTATCTCTTCATCACTTACAACTTTCAGATTATGAGGGTAATATTTTTCAATGGCTTCCTTTGTCCTGAGTTCGGTAACAAGGTCCCTCTCGGAAACGAGGATAGTTTTATTTTTTGCTTCGGGCACAAATTTATTATAATACTTAAGATATTTCTTACCCTTGAGTGAAGGATCTTCTTTTATATGTTCAACATGCGCCTGCATGAATCTTAATATCATACCCAGCTTTTGCGAATATTCTGTATCATCGGCTCCCTGGACTGATAAGGGAACGGCACAGAATTCAGGCATTTCTTCTATCCTCCCAACATCCTTGCCCAGCAAAAGGTTGATGAAATTAAAAAATGTCCCCGATCTGTCCCGGTCAAACCTTGTTGCCGTAAGAACAATAAAGGAATATGCCGGATCTTTCCTCATGTCTTCGAAACTTCCGGAACTGATAAAATCGTATTCAGTGATCTCCCAGTACTCATTGACGGCATCTTTGATGAAGACATTATATTCCGAGAACATATCATCTTCAAGGACAACAAGTGTCTTGGTATTGTAAAACCTGTCTACTTCTTCAGGTTCAGGGAAAGGCGCCTGTGAATACAATAAGCTGCCATAAAATACAAAGGCAAAAAGCATTATAAGCCTGTTCATCATAAAATATTATTTAGGTAAATATAAAGGATGCTTTTCATTATATTTTCTCAGGTAAATAAACATCATCTGCTTCTTCTTCCTCCGCCTCAGCTGCATAAACTCATCATATAACTCCGGGTCTTTCATAAGCAGCAATTCCACATTCTTCAGATCATATTCAATGAGCTTACCTGTTTCAAATTCAATCATATACTGTACAAGCTCATTACTGGAAACTGTGGTCGGCCTGTAAGGCATATAATAAGGGCTGTAGTATGGGCTGTAATAATTATAGTGGTATGGAGAATAATAAGGGTCATAATAATTATAAGGAGAACCGTAATACCTCCTGTCATAAGTAGTTATGTCAGCCACAAAATGACATACATTACCTACATAGGTAACCCTGTTAAAACCACCCTGTAGCTGGACGTATAAAATACCATTTCGCGAATAGCCCCAGATATCTTCCTTACTTATCTCCTGCCTCACTCCCATGGCATCGTAGAAATATATCTTATCATTATCAAAAACCTGCTTAAAGAAGTCCCGCGCATTATAATCGGCAGAGGTTAATATTTTAGCTTTTGATATCGGATTATTGTTCTTTACCTGTTCAAAGTTCAGAAAGATGCCGTCGTTGAACCTGAAGTCAGGTGTGAATTCAACCATTTGTCTTTCTGTATCCTGTCCAGATAAGTTGACTGCAAATAATGTTATTGTTAATATAAATATTCCTCTCCTCATGATGTTTGGCATTTATCATTTTTCTTCTTCAAATTTCATACCGTATAAACAAAATTAAGTTTTTAAAAGAAAGGAAAAAAGAAATTTCATATCTTTACGTTTATCAAAAAAATTCCATTCTGCAAAATGGGAATCATATCTGTCAAAGATAATAAGTCTGGAAAGGCAAATTTACTATCGTGTTTTAAAAGCGGGTATGGGGATGATCTCATTTACTGGGTAGTAATAGCCTCACTTTTAGCAGCTACAGCCATAACTGTTATTCTGAGATTATGGCTTGTGAGCTTCCTCTTAATAATTATCGGCTTAATAATAACTGCATACACCTATTTCAGGATAAAAAGAACTATAAACAATGCCAGGGCCGAAATAAACGATCTGCAAAAACTAATAGAAAAGAAAGAGAGTTATATCTCAGACTTTTCGCACAGGATCAGAACCCCTTTAAATAACCTGCCTCTTATTAATGACCTGTTAAGCGAATTGAATGTTCATGATAAACAAAAAGAGTTGTTGGAGACACTTATTTCATCAACTAACAATATGATATCGGCTCTTAATGAACTTTCAATGAAGTCAGCCGGTGAAGTATCCATTAAGCCACGTAAAAATATAAGGTTTGATCTCAGGAAAACCATTGACAATACTGTTGAATTACTTGAAATTGAAAAAAGGGGTAATATACTCTTTGACATCTCATGGGATAATAAAATAAAAAAAGAATACGCTGGTGACCCCATAGTTATAAAGCAAATTTTTATCGACATCTTCGGTCTCTGGACGTCATTACCCGAATCCGAACAGCCGGATGTTAATATTTTCATTAATTCAAAATCCCAGAGCGAAAAAACCGATGATATAGAGTTTATTGTCGAAATTGAATCCTCGCCTGCGGATAAATATATCACCTTAAATCAGGAGCTTATTGATAAAAGCCTTTCCGGTAAAATAATAAACCTGATGGGAGGCCAATATTCATGTACAAAACAGGATGATAAAACAGTATTCAGCTTTACACTGCCCCTTGATAATGTTATCGAGGAAAATACTGTTACTGCTGTGGGAGAAAAAATTAGGAAACTGGATACTGTTATACGAAAGAAAAAGAAATTATCTGATGCAAGGGTACTTCTTGTAGAAGATAATATCACCAACCAGAAAATAGTAACTATCTCCCTGGGATCGAAAGTAAAAAGCATTGATACGGCTATAAGTGGTAAAGAAGCTCTTGATATGTTCGGCACATCGAATTATGATATTATCCTGATGGATATTAAACTCCCGGTAATGGATGGCATAACGGTGAGCAAAAAGATCAGGGAAATTGAGGCAAGCACCAGCAAACATACTCCAATAATTGCAATTACAGCCAATGCAATGATAGGTGACAAGGAAAAATGCCTTTCGGCAGGAATGGATGATTACCTGAGCAAGCCTTTCCAGCCTCAGAAACTACTTGACATTATAAGCAATTATGTTACCGGGTCAGAGAATCCTTAAGTGAGGGTTTTATTCCTATAATAAGCATATCATCAACTTGCTCTACTCCCATTTTCCATGTATTCATAGATTCGTTAATTATCATTCTTTGCTCTTCTATGGGAAATTTATGTATTGTAAGGAGAAGGTGCCTGAACCTCCTGTACATGAATTTCTTATCATTAGGCCCACCAAACTGATCGGCATAACCGTCGGAGAAAAGGTAAATAATATCCCCGGCCTGGATCTTCATACTATGATTTTTAAATGATAATTCCCCTATCAAGCCAATAGTCAACCTTTCACCCTTAATCTCGGTCAGTTTATGATCTCTAATAATATAAAGGGGTAAGAATGCCCCTGAGTATTGCAACTCGCCCTTTCTCTCATCGATAGCACATAAACCCATATCCATTCCAGTCCTGAGCAATGACTTACTTTCGCTAGCGGTATTAAATGTTCTTTCGAGACCTCTTCCTAATATTTTAAGTATTTCCGCAGGTCGCTGTATGCCTTGATCAAGAATTATCTTGTTAAGCAGTTCCACTCCTATCATTGACATAAATGCCCCGGGGACTCCATGGCCCGTACAATCAGCTGCAGCAATGAATATTTTATCCTTCTTTTTTGCCAACCAGTAAAAATCGCCGCTTACAATGTCCTTGGGCTTAAAGAATATAAATGAATCGGGTATTATATTTTTGAAATACTCCTCCGAAGGCAACAATGCCTGTTGCATATAACTGGCATATATAAGGCTGTCTGTGATGCTCCTGTTTTTATTCTCAAGCTCCTGCCTCTGTCTTGCTATCTCCTCATATGCTGTTTCCTTCTCATGCAGCAACTTCCTCGTCTTTACCAGTGAGCTTGTCTGGTACCTGACTAGCAGATAAATAAGTACAAGCACCAGTGCAATGTAAGCAATGTAGTGGTAAACAGTAGTCCCAAGCAGTTCAATACCGGGAATAAGCCCAATATTAAGTAAGGTCAGTTCAAACAATATCCCAGAATGTTTTTATACAGACTAAATATACCTGCTAATTTAGATCAAAGAGCTTAATTAGCAAAATATAACTGCATTTTCATCACTGCTTCATTTCTACTGAGGCCCCGCCACCCAAATCCATTTTTTTTAACCTGGCTGATGGAGATTGAATAATTTCACCCTTGTTTATCAGTTTCATGATACCATCTATTCTTTTTATTGTTTTATCATCAGACATAACAATATTAGGCCATGTACGCCTGAAATCATCGGAAGGATGTGCCTTTGATGTTGCATCAATAAGAATATTTCCTTCAATCTTCCTCAGGTCGCGGTAAGGATCGGTATTGGAAAGGACCTGCCACAAGAGTATACTGTTATTGTCAAGATCGACGGTATTATCAACCACAATTAAAACAAGACCTGTAATATCAAAATGCAGTGACAGCAGGTCATTGAAGCTAATTGATTCTTTTGATATGCCTGCAAAAACAAGTGGCACTTCGGCTGAAGGCATTTTAAGGCGCACTTTGTTTTTAACAGGTTTAAAAACAGACAACAATGCCTCTGTCCTGAAATTTGCACTTAAGCTATCACCGGCTTCCTCCCTTAATTTTATGCTTGCATCTATTCCCATCTTACCACCAAATGAAAAACTGTCGGAGGAATGGTCAAGGACATCGAGTGGTCCTTTGGTGATTATTATATCATTATTATAATCTGTGTTAGTGAATACCTGGTGGGTAAGAGCATTATAATCCCTTAAATCAATATCATCGCTTACCACGACAATGAATTTGCTGAACATCATCTGCCCGGCGCCGAAGAGTGAATTTATCACTTTCATTCCCTGTCCCGGGTATTTCTTTTTGATTTTAACCAGCACCAGGTTATGGGCAACGCCCTCTGCAGGCATGTGAATGTCAATTATTTCAGGCTGTAAGGTCAGCCTCAGGGGTGCAAGAAACAATTTCTCCGTAGCCTTTCCTATCCATGCATCTTCCATGGGAGGCACTCCAACTATTGTGGCAGGGAACAAAGCATCCCGCCTGTGCGTAATGCATGTTACATGAAATGCCGGGTAGCGATCGGCCAGGGAATAAAAGCCGGTATGATCACCGAAAGGCCCTTCCCAAACAGGGTTTTCTGCAGGGTCAACATATCCTTCAATTACTATATCAGCATCTTCAGGAACACAGAGGTCATTGCTGATACATTTTACCATTTTTACTTTTTTCTTTCTCAGGAAACCTGCCATTATATACTCATCAATACCTTCCGGCAGCGGGGCAGTTGCAGCATAAGTATAAACAGGATCGCCACCAAGGGCTACAGACACAGGCATTATATCTCCTTTTTTCTTCCATGCTTCAAAATGGTTTGCACCTGTTTTATGTCTGTGCCAGTGCATCCCTGTGGTTTTCTTATCCAATATTTGCATCCTGTACATCCCGGCATTCACCTCTCCTGTTTCAGGGTGCCTTGTATGCACTATGGGGAGAGTCAAAAACCTGCCGCCGTCATATGGCCAGCATTTGAGTGCAGGCAATATGTCGAGGTCGGGATCAGTTATGATAATTTGCTGGCATGATCCTTTCCCTTTTACTTTTGCAGGCATATACGAGACGAGCTTTGACAGGCCCGGGATCATTTTAACCTTTTCAAGAAAACCTTTGACAGGAGTACTAAACTCCCTGTAAATTTTCTCAATCTCATCAGTCGCATCTTCAAGCTTGTCACGACCTATAGCCATGCTCATTCGTTTATCCGATGCAAACATGTTTATAAGCAGGGGAAATGAAGTACCTGTATTTTTAAATAATAATGCCCTGCCCCCGGATTTCACAAAGCGATCGGCTATCTCAGCTATTTCAAGTACCGGGTCGATGAATTCATCTATTTCCAACAGTTTATCCAGTTCATGGAGTCGATTGACAAATTGCTTTAAGCCTTTGTATGGCATAGCTTGTAATTTGGTACAAATATACCCAATAGAATGGATTTAACTATTATGGCAGGGAGCAGGGTGCAGGGAGCAGGGAGCAGGGAGCAAGGTGCAGGGAGAAGGAGGACGATGCAGGGGACAGGAAGTAATGAATAAACATTATGATTTAAGATTGAAGATTAACGATTGAAGATTGAAGAATTTGTACGACTGCGCTGCGGTCGTGGTAGTAATGGTGGTAAATTACATTCTACAGTTATATGACGCCTATGGCGTCGGAGTAGCAGTTCTTCCTCAAGATCATAACTTAACCATACTGATCCCGTCAGGGGTCAAATAATTGTAACAACGGATCATAAAAAAAAAGATTACGACCTCGACGGTGTCGCATAAGTGCAAAATCTTGCTCCGTAATCGTGCCACTTCGCTTTGATTCTCCTCAGCGAAATCAGCGTTAATCAGCGTAATCTGCGCCAATCAGCGTAATCTGCGTCTATAAAACAAAAATGGGAATCATTCCGAAGAATAATTCCCATTTCACTGAAGGCTACCGAAGTAGTCTCCAGTGCCAGGCTACTGTTATTATGACCGGCTGTTTAGTGGCCGAAGCCATTATAACAGCCCTGAGCCCGCTGATAATACCTGTTACAGTATTATCTTTGGGCTGCCCTTTCGATTACCCGAAGGTAATCTTAGAGGGCGCAGAGTCATTTCTGACGAAATCATCTAAAGAACGCTGGGCGGCTTTAGCGATTTCCCGGAAACTTGGCGAACCTCGTTTCCGGTCTGCGGCTCCTTCCGGAAGCAGACCCTGAGGTCTGTACGAAATGTATTGAGTTTCAATTAAGTAAAACAATACATTTCCTTCTTTCAGGAGCGGCCTTTTATCGCTCACCTGGTAAGAACAAATATATATCAGTATGCAAGTCCGGGCAAATTTTTTGACCTGTATATATTAACTCAGTTTAAACAGCTGTTATTAACAATTGTTGATAAGCCCGTTGGGCGCCATGTCATGGACTGATAAAATAGATCCTTCGCTTTGCTCAGAATGACATGTTGCTCAGGATGCCATGGCATGCGAAAAGGGAGGTTCTAGTATCCGTAAATGGCTGTTTCTCCGAGATCCTCTTCGATTCTGAGGAGCTGGTTGTACTTGGCCATACGATCGGAGCGGCTCAGTGAGCCTGTCTTGATCTGCCCTGAACAGGTTGCAACTGCGATATCAGCAATTGTTGAATCCTCTGTTTCACCTGAGCGGTGTGATGTAACAGTGGTGTAGCCTGCCCTGTGAGCCATTTCTATTGTTCTCAGTGTTTCTGTAAGGGTGCCTATCTGGTTTACCTTTATAAGTATAGAATTTGCACAAGCCATCTCTATACCTTTTTTAAGGTATTCCACATTTGTCACAAAGTTATCATCACCTACAAGCTGTACTTTTTCACCTGAAAGTTTGGTATGTATTACCCAACCATCCCAATCATCCTCTGCCATACCATCTTCGACTGAATCGATTGGATATTTGGATATGAGCTCATCAATATATTCAGCCTGTTCCTTGCTTGTTCTTTTCTTACCTTTAGGGCCTTCAAATTTGGAGTAGTCATATACACCGTCAACAAAAAATTCTGAGGCTGCAAGGTCGAGAGCTATGGTAATGTCTTTCCCTGCCTTGTACCCTGCATTATCTATTGCTTTGAGTATTGATTCCAGTGCATCCTCTGTTCCTTCCAGTTCAGGAGCAAATCCACCTTCATCGCCCACTGCAGTACTTAAATTCCTTTCTTTCAACACTTTCTTAAGATTATGGAATACTTCAGCACCCATTCTCAGCCCTTCTCTGAATGAGCCGGCACCTACAGGTCTGATCATGAATTCCTGGAAGGCAATGGGGGCATCCGAATGTGACCCGCCGTTAATAATATTCATCATTGGCACAGGAAGTACGGTTGCATTCACACCACCTATATACCTGTAAAGTGGCAAGCCGTGAAAGGCAGCTGCTGCTTTTGCGGCTGCAAGAGATACCCCAAGGACAGCATTCGCACCAAGCTTACTCTTATTTGGTGTTCCATCGAGTTCTATCATTTTCATATCAAGACCCACCTGGTCGGTAACATCCATACCTGATATTTCTTCAGCAATAACGTTATTCACGTTATGAACAGCCTGGAGCACTCCTTTACCGAGATATCTCTCCTTATCACCGTCCCTGAGCTCAAGGGCTTCATTTTCTCCTGTTGAAGCACCTGAAGGCACAGCAGCTCTTCCCATAAAACCGCTGGAGGTGATTACTTCAACTTCAATTGTCGGGTTTCCCCTGGAATCGAGAATTTCGCGTGCGTGTACACTTACTATTTGACTCATAACCTTAATTCATATATTTAATTAAACAAAGCTGCAAGATACAAAAAAGGGATAAAGAAATATAATTTCCTTATCCCTTATTGCTTATTACAGTTTTCACTTATTCTTTCTTATCTTCTTCTTTATCAGAGTCTTCTGGCTTCTCCGCCGGGTCTTTATCTGCCTCGGATTTCAAATCCTCGGCATCGGGAGTGGTTTCCTCAGCCTTAGCCTTTCCTTTACCCGATCTCCTTCTTCTCCTGGTTGATTTTGTTTTCTTTGTTGTATCTTCCAGCATATTTTCATTATAATCAACCAGTTCAATAATACACAATTCTGCATTATCGCCCAGGCGGTTGTCGGTCTTCAGTATTCTGGTATACCCCCCCGGGCGTTCGATTATCTTCGGGGTCACTTCCCTGAAAAGTTCAGAGACAGCATATTTATTCTTTAAATAACTGAATACAACGCGCCTTGAATGTGTTGTATCATTCTTTGACTTTGTTATAAGGGGCTCAATATATGAACGCAAAGCTTTTGCTTTAGCTGTTGTAGTAGTTATTCGTTTATGCAGGATAAGCGATGATGCCATATTCGACAACATTGCTTTCCTGTGAGCACTTGTTCTTCCTAAATGGTTAAAACCTTTTCTATGTCGCATTATTCTTTATCCTAAACAGTTTACAATTAATCTTTATTCAGCTTGTACCTGCTGACGTCCATTCCAAATGAAAGATTCATTGATTCAAATAGTTCATCAAGTTCGGTTAATGATTTCTTTCCGAAATTCCTGAACTTAAGCAGGTCGTTCTTATTAAATTTAACCAGGTCACCCAGTGTTTCCACTTCAGCAGCTTTCAGGCAGTTCAGTGCTCTCACTGAAAGATCGAGGTCTACCAGTTTTGTTTTGAGCAGTTGCCTCATATGCAAGACTTCCTCATCAAATTCTTCATGTGCCAGCTTATCTTCTGAATCGATAGTAATTTTATCATCAGAGAAGAGCATAAAGTGGTATATGAGTATTTTTGCTGCTTCTTTAAGGGCATCTTTCGGATGTATTGAACCATCAGTATTTATTTCCAGCACAAGTTTCTCATAGTCTGTTTTCTGTTCGACCCTGTAATTTTCGACAGCATACTTCACATTTCTTATGGGAGTAAAAATTGAATCCATAGCTATAAGTCCAAACTCTGCATCTACCGGTTGGTTTTCCTCAGCAGGGACATATCCCCTTCCCTTTGTAATATATATCTCCAGCTGCAGTTTTACATCAGACTCCATGGAGCAGATATGCTGATCGGGATTTAATATTTCAAAGCTACTGAGGTAATTATTCATATCACCCGCCTTGAATTCATTCTGACCATTGACAGTAACAACTATTTTCTCACTGTCTATTCCTTCTGTCATTTGTTTAAATCTCACCTGTTTAAGGTTCAGGATAATATCTGTTACGTCTTCAGTAACCCCTGATAATGTTGAGAATTCATGTTCTACGCCCTCTATTTTAACTATAGCAATAGCATAGCCTTCGAGTGATGAAAGCAGTATTCTCCTGAGGGCATTACCAACAGTAATCCCATATCCCGGTTCAAGGGGGCGGAATTCAAATTTACCATAATAGTTGTCCGCTTCAACCATTATTACTTTATCGGGCTTCTGAAATGCTAAAATAGCCATATATATAATCTTAAATATTATTATTTCGAGTATAATTCAACTATAAGTTGTTCTTGTATTTGTTCGGGTATGTCCTCACGTTCAGGCACATTCATAAATTTACCCACCATCTGGGAGTCGTCCCACTCGAGCCATGAGAAGCTGAGATGCCTTTTTCCTGCAAGTGAGTCCAGAATTGTCTCGAGCGACTTTGACTTTTCTCTCACACCGATAATATCCCCGGGCTTAACCAGTGAGGATGGTATATTAATCACCTCCCCATTAACTGTTATATGTCGGTGCGAAACCATTTGCCTGGCTGCTGCCCTTGTAGGTGCGATGCCCAGGCGATAAACAACGTTATCGAGTCTTGACTCGAGTAACTGGAGCAATACTTCACCTGTGACACCCTTACTACGTGATGCATTCTCGAAGAGGTTTCTGAACTGCTTCTCAAGCACACCGTAGGTATATTTAGCTTTTTGTTTCTCCTTCAGCTGAACGCCATATTCAGAAGTCTTTTTTCTTCTTTTCATGTTACCGTGTTGTCCGGGAGGATAATTTTTCCTTTCCAGATGTTTATCGGTACCGAAAATGGGATCTCCGAATTTCCTGGCTATTTTTGATTTTGGTCCTCTGTATCTTGCCATTGAAAAAATTGTTTTTATTCTGCTTAATTATTCTATTGCTTATACTCTTCTCCTGTTAGGCGGGCGGCAGCCGTTATGCGGTATTGGTGTAACGTCAATTATCTCTGTTACTTCAATTCCATTGTTGTGGATTGACCGTATCGCTGATTCCCTGCCTGAGCCCGGGCCTTTCACAAATACTTTAACCTTACGGAGACCGAGGTCATAAGCAATCCTGGCACAATCTCCAGCCGCCATCTGTGCTGCATAGGGTGTATTCTTTTTTGATCCTTTAAACCCCATCTTACCTGCTGAAGCCCAGGTTATAACCTGACCCGAATTATTTGTCAGTGAAATAATTATATTATTAAATGAAGAATGGATATGAGCCCGTCCGACAGGTTCAATTTTCACTACTCTTTTTCTGGATGCTCCGGATTTTTTTGCCATAATCTATTATTTAACAGCTTTCTTCTTATTAGCCACAGTTTTTTTCCTTCCCTTACGTGTACGGGCGTTATTTTTTGTGCTTTGACCTCTTACAGGCATACCTGATCTGTGCCTTATACCGCGATAGCAGCCAATATCCATTAATCTCTTGATACTGAGCTGGACATCAGACCTGAGTTCACCCTCAAGTTTATATTCTTCATTAAGGATCCTTCGGATTTCGGTTAATTCATCATCATTCCAATCCTTAACTTTCTTATCCCACTCAACCCTGGCTTTGGTAAGCACCTTGCGTGCATTACTCCGCCCTACGCCATAAATATATGTCAGGGCTACTTCACCCCTTTTATTTTTTGGTAAGTCAACGCCAACTATTCGTGCCATATACTTTTTTTTTAAAAATGTGTGCAAAGTTAAATAAATTATCCCTGTCTTTGTT
>JAYEGY010000023.1:0-1652 GCA_034659275.1 Bacteroidota bacterium
GGTGTGCAGGTTTCTCACCTGCATTATCGTTACTTATGCCTACATTTTCTTTTCCAGCAACTCCAGTAAACCTCACAGTTTACCTTCAGCGCTTACTGGAATGCTCCCCTACCACCCCCGATTACTCGGGGATCCATAGCTTCGGTGGTATGCTTATGCCCGATTATCATCCATGCACAACCGCTCGACTAGTGAGCTGTTACGCACTCTTTAAATGAATGGCTGCTTCCAAGCCAACATCCTAGCTGTCTGAGCAGTCGCACTTCGTTAAATCAACTTAGCATACACTCAGGGACCTTAGCTGATGGTCCGGGTTCTTTCCCTTTTGGCCACGGACCTTAGCACCCATGGCCTCACTCCCGTAAATCATCTGTCAGCATTCGGAGTTTGTCAAGGGTTGATAGGCGGTGAAGCCCTCTAGCCTTATCAGTAGCTCTACCTCTGGCAGATTATTACGAGGCTGTACCTAAATACATTTCGGGGAGTACGAGATATTTCCTGGTTTGATTGGCCTTTCACCCCTACCCTCAGCTCATCCAAAGACTTTTCAACGTCTACTGGTTCGGCCCTCCATCCCGTGTTACCGGAACTTCAGCCTGGCCAAGGGTAGATCACCAGGTTTCGCGTCTACCTCTATTAACTATCGCCGCACTATTAATACTCGCTTTCGCTTCGGCTCCGACCCTGAAAGTCTTAACCTTGCTAATAAAGAGTAACTCGTAGGCTCATTATGCAAAAGGCACGCTGTCATCCCGAGTACTCGGGACTCCAACCGCTTGTAAGCACACGGTTTCAGGTACTATTTCACTCCCCTGTTCGGGGTGCTTTTCACCTTTCCCTCACGGTACTGGTCCACTATCGGTCTCTCAGAAGTATTTAGCCTTACCAGATGGTCCTGGCTGATTCAGACAGGATTTCTCGTGTCCCGTCCTACTCAGGATACTGCTATGAAAATAAATAATTACATGTACGGGACTCTCACCCCCTGTGGTGTAACTTTCCAGAAATCTTCCATTTCTTATTTATTCCCAATATCGCAGTCCTACTACCCCGATCTTGCCTGAACAAAACCGGTTTGGGCTCCTCCCCGTTCGATCGCCACTACTTAGGGAATCACTTTTGTTTTCTTTTCCTCCGGGTAATTAGATGTTTCAGTTCCCCGGGTTCGCCTCCCCCGAATCCTCGGGGGATCTCCGGCCTTCAACCGGAGGGGTTGCCCCATTCGGATACCTGCGGATATAACGGATATTTGCTCCTCCCCGCAGCTTTTCGCAGCTTGTCACGTCCTTCTTCGCCTCTGAGAACCAAGGCATCCACCGTGTGCCCTTAATAACTTTCTCAAGTATTCTTTTATTACTAATCTCGTTTTCGTTTCATCATGTCAAAGAACGTTATTCAAGCGATGAGTGATAAATAATATCTCGCATCTCGCATCTCGCATCTCATCTCTTGAACTTGTGGAGAATATCGGAATCGAACCGATGACCTCCTGCGTGCAAAGCAGGCGCTCTGGCCAACTGAGCTAATTCCCCGAAGCTTTTTCCCAGAAGCGAATATGTTTGACTTGATTGTCGGCACGGATCTGGAGATCCGCGCCAGCTGCAATTCGTCTTACTCACCTCTCGCATCTCATCTCTCGCATCTCATCTCTC
>JAYEGY010000023.1:4252-21716 GCA_034659275.1 Bacteroidota bacterium
ACATTGTTGAAAAATATTCCCAAATCCTCGAAACTCAGTTCGCAGTAATTCGGAAAAATTCGTGGTATTAAATCTTAATTCTGTATTTTCGCATAACAAAAAAACGGATATCCATGCCAGGCAACCTGGTCATAATACCTACATATAACGAAAGGGAGAATATAGAAAAGATGGTTGAATCTATTTCTTTCCTGAATGTTGATTTCGATATACTTGTTGTTGACGATAACTCCCCCGACGGCACAGGGGACGCAGTGGAAAGTCTTCAAAAGAAGTATAAAAACCTCAACCTGATACGCAGGGAAGCCAAGCTCGGCCTTGGAACAGCATATATTAAAGGGTTCAAATGGGCATTGGAGAGGGAATATGATATAATTTGCGAGATGGATGCAGATTTCTCTCATAATCCCGAAGACCTCATCCGGCTTTATGAGACATGTTTGAACGGGATAGATCTGGCTATCGGCTCAAGGTATATATCAGGGGTTAACGTTGTTAACTGGCCCCTTGGAAGGGTCATTATGTCATATATGGCTTCAATATATGTAAGAATGGTTACCGGCCTGAAGGTAAAGGATACAACTGCAGGATTTAAAGCATATAAGAGAGAAGTTCTTGAAACTATTGACCTCGATAATATAAGGTCCAGGGGCTATGCTTTCCAGATAGAGATGAAATTCACAACATGGAAATTTGGCTTCAGAATAAAGGAAATACCAATAATATTCACTGAAAGGCAGGAAGGAACTTCAAAAATGAGTGGTGGAATATTCAACGAAGCATTCTGGGGAGTAATGAAGATGAAATTCAGAAGTTTTTTCAGGAACTATAAAAGGAGAAAGAAACAATGAAAAAACTAATACACAGGGCAGAGATAATAAATGAAGGAAGGAAGTATAAAGGAAGTGTTCTGATAGAAAATGACAGGATAAAGGCAATTTATACCGCAGATGATAATATTACTATACCCGAAGGAACCGATATTATTGAAGCTGATGGCAGGCTATTAATACCCGGCATAATAGATGATCATGTTCATTTCAGGGAACCTGGCCTCACCCATAAAGGCGATATGAATTCCGAAACCAGGGCTGCAGTGGCCGGAGGCGTCACAAGTTATATGGAAATGCCTAATACCATTCCCCAGACTATAAGCCTGGAGGCACTGAAAGACAAACAGAAGAGAGCAGAAGAAACATCACTGTGTAATTATTCTTTTTACCTGGGTGCTACAAATGATAATATTGAAGAAATACTGAAGTGCGATCCTCAGACCACATGTGGCGTAAAAGTGTTTATGGGTGCCTCAACAGGTAATATGCTTGTCGATAATATTGAAAAGCTTCAAATCATTTTTGCCAAATCACCCATACCTGTAGCCTGTCATTGTGAGGACGAACAACTTATTCGACAAAACCTCAAATTATATACTGATAAATACGGTGATGACATTCCTGTGTCTTATCATCCCGCAATAAGGAGCCGTGAAGGATGCATTAAATCATCTTCCCTGGCTGTGAAGCTTGCTGAAGAATTTAACACCAGGTTGCATATCTTACACCTTTCAACTGCTGCCGAGGTGGAACTGTTTGATAACAGTATCCCATTAAGCGAAAAAAGGATAACTGCTGAAGCGTGCGTGCACCACCTGTGGTTTGATGACACAGACTATGAAAGCAAGGGCACCCTTATTAAATGGAATCCTGCAATAAAAACTGCTTTTGACCGCCGCGCACTTATTGAAAGTATTAATAATGATAAAATTGATATAATAGCTACAGATCATGCTCCTCACACATTGGAGGAGAAACTGAATCCATACACCAGTGCACCCTCCGGGGGTCCAATGGTGCAGCATTCACTGATAACTATGCTGGAATTGGCAAAACAGGGTAAAATCAAGATCGAAAAGATAGTGGAAAAAATGTGTCATAACCCCGCCATCGCTTTTGGCATCAGGGAGAGGGGATTTATACGGGAAGGCTATAAAGCTGATCTTTGCCTGCTAAACCCTGATCAGGAATGGATATTAACCAAAGATAATATTCTTTACAAGTGTAAATGGTCTCCTCTCGAAGGCCAGGTATTCACTTCATCAGTTGAGAAAACTTTCATAAACGGGCAGCTGGCATATGACAGGGGACGGATAACAGAAACCCTGAGGGGAGAATTATTAACGTTTAAAAGACAGTGATAATGAAAGCAACAGCGCTAACATGCCTCTGTATTGCATTAACGCTATTTTCATGTAAGCAGAAAGATGATCGTTCCCTGGTGACTGACGAAACGATACTGGTTGCTGAAAACATTATTTATGATGTTATAATAAAAATACCGGACAGGGACGACCCCTGGGAAGTAGAAAAACTGGAAGGATACCAGGGTAACAGGATGATCTCCGAATTATTCAATGCCGTGTACACCGAAAAGATTAAAGTATATGACTATCACACGGGTAAACGGCTTACACCGGACGAAGTCAGGGAGTTCGAACTCACTCCCGGCTTTGACAGGAACAATATTGGGAAGATCCAGTTTACTGAAAACTGGTATTACAATACCGGAACAATGGATATCAAAAAAGAAATAGTATCAATTGTACTGGGATACGAAAACCGTGAAATAGACGGTACCCTGATAGGCTACATAGCTGCATTCAAGCTTGACCTGAAATAAGTATCATCAGTCCATTTTTACAACAAACTGAACGGTACGCCTTGTTTTTTGTTCCACCAGCATCTCACGCTTACCGCATACTTTCTTAATAGCATCAGGTGTATACTGCCTGATGGTCAGCATCTCAACCCCAGTGTTGTAGATCACCGTATAGTCTTTCTCAAGCACGGATATCAACTTCCTTATCCTCCGTCCATCATCATCCGCACAAACGGCAACGCTTACAGCACTGGCCTGTACCATATTGGCCTTAATGCCATAGTCATAGAACAAACCTAATATTCTTGATATATTGTCTCCGATGGCAAAGGAAAAATCACGCGACATTAAAGAAATAAGTATCTGGTTCTGTTTCCTTATAAATACCGGTAATTCTATTTCGCCCGGCTCACCAATAATAATAGTTTGTTGTTTGTCTGCCTTGAGAAAGGACCTGACGATCATTGGTATGCCTTTATTATGTAAGGGCTTAATTGTTTTGGGATGAATAACCTTTGCCCCGGAGAATGACATCTCAACAGCTTCTCTATAGCTAAGCGATTGCAGTACCACAGCATCTTCAAGCCATTTTGGATCAGCATTTAAAATACCCGGAACGTCTTTCCATACCTGCACTTCAGAGGCATTTACCATGTTTGCAATCACCGCGGCAGTGTAATCCGATCCTTCGCGGCCCAGTGTTGTGGTTAAACCACCTTCGGTACCCCCGATAAATCCCTGCGTCACAAAAAGATCTGTTTCCGGGTCTTTAAAAACATTATTTAACCTGTTCTCTGATTCGGTCCACAATATGTTTGCATCCCTGAACCTCCTGTCTGTTATCAGGTATTGCCTGATATCCAACCATTTGCATTTGTGTTTCTGCTGTTGGAGATATGATGCAATAATCGTTGTAGACCAGAGTTCACCTGCAGATACGACCTGGTCATATTCACGGTCATAATTATCCGCGTCATTATTCAATAAATATTCATTTGCCTTTTTGTACGTTTCATGAAGGAAAGCTATCAATTCGTCATCATTCAAGCCCAGGTCATCAACTACCGCCAGGTGCTGATGAAATATTTTTTCCAGCATCAAGGAAAAATTTTCCAGACCCTCATATTTATCATTTACAACCTCTTCGAGGGCATTGGTTGTCTTGCCAAAGGCAGATACAACGATAATAAGAGGAAGGTCAGACCGGGATATTATATTTTCCAGGTTTCTTATGGCAGGGGCATCTTTTACTGATGCGCCTCCGAATTTGAACACTTTCATCTGCAAAAATTTTCTCCAAAATTATGATTTTTATAAGTAAGCTCCCTTTGAGATGATTTTTTTATTAAGCTTAATTAGTAACTTTATACTCAACAAACCCAATTACATCCTGACTATGAAAAGTTATAATATCACCACCCTGGATGATTTTATCATTCAAAGACAGAAAGACTACCCCGAAGCCAAGGGTGAATTTTCCCGTCTTTTGCATCATGTTGGCACTGCTGCAAAGATGGTTGGAAGTAAAATAAGAAAAGCCGGCCTTGCTGATATCCTTGGAAGGGCCGGTAATATAAACGTACAGGGTGAAGATCAGCAGAAGCTCGATGTATATGCCGACGAAGTATTTACAAGCGCCCTGCTGTCGAGCGGTGAATGCTGCGGGGTGGCCTCTGAGGAAAATCAGAATATAATAACCTTTACACACGAATTTGCCGTGAAAGGTAAATATATAGTGTGTATGGATCCTCTTGACGGCTCATCCAATATAGATGTTAACGTATCCGTAGGGACGATTTTTTCTGTTTACCGGCGCATATCTGAAATAGGTAGTGGTGTGAGTGATGAAGATTTCCTTCAACCCGGAACTCAACAAGTTGCCGCAGGTTACATAATTTATGGTTCTTCCACAATGATGGTTTATACAACCGGTAACGGTGTAAACGGTTTTACCCTTGATCCTTCACTTGGTGAGTTCTGTCTTTCGCACAGCAACCTGAAAATGCCTGCCAAGGGTACCCTTTACTCTGTTAATGAGGGTAATTATATAAAATTCCCCGACGGCGTAAAGAAATACATCAAATACTGCCAGAAAAGGGACCCGGCTACCAGCCGGCCATATACCTCGAGATATATAGGCTCACTGGTCTCGGATTTCCATCGCAACCTGTTAAAGGGAGGTATTTATATGTATCCAATCAGTGAGATTTACCCCCAGGGCAAGCTAAGGCTGGTTTATGAATGCAATCCCATTGCATTTATTGCCGAACAAACCGGGGGAATGGCATCGGATGGTGTAAAAAGGATACTGGATATTGAACCAGAATCATTGCACCAGAAAACACCTTATTTCGTAGGCTCAGTTAACATGGTAAAGAAGGTGGAAGAGTTTATCGAATTATATGGATAATATTCAAACATCAAACACTTAATGCATTTTCTGGTGCAGGTAAAATTGTTTAACTATTTTTGCATGCCAGCAAAATAGAATATGATTAATACAGATCCAGAAAGCATATATCTCGGGCATGCAAATTACGGGAAAGCTAAAAACCGGCTAAAAGACGATAAGCCGGGAAATATTTCTGTTGAAGGACTCACAGGTTCTTCACGGTCTCTGTTCCTGTCATGCATATTCGGGTCTATCCCCACAACTCATTTTGTGATCTTACCTGAAAAGGAAGATGCTGCATATTTTTATAACGACCTGGTCTCGATTCTTGGGGAAGAACAGGTATTCTTCTTCCCTTCAAGCTATAAGCGTTCAATACAATATGGACGCTCTGAATCATCCAACCTGGTACTACGGACAGAAGTACTGAACTACCTGGCTACAGGAAGGCGCAAATGTATAGTCGTAAGCTATCCTGAGTCTGTAATGGAAAAGGTCATCAGTAAAAAGGTATTGAAAAAAAATACTATTAAAGTCAGTGAAGGGGATAGCCTGTCAATGGACTTCCTTGAAGAAGTACTTGCTGAATATAATTTTTCAAGGGTAGATTTCGTATACGAACCGGGACAATATGCCGTACGCGGTAGCATTATTGATGTCTTCTCCTATACAGATGATAAACCATACCGGGTAGATTTCTTTGGTGACGACATTGAATCAATAAGGTCATTCAACACTGAGGATCAGCTTTCTGTCCGGAAATTAAAAGAAATATCAATAGTACCTAATATCCAGGATATCACAATTGAAAAAACACATGATGACATATCAGAATTTATCCCTCCTTCATCAGTTGTGTGGCTGGATAATTTTGAATTCATAAAAGACAGAATTGAAAATATTTATAATTCAACGTGGACAAGTGAAGATAGTGTGGGTATCAATGAAAAATCTGATCTTGCTGTCACAGGGAAGCATCTTGAATCGGTCCTTTCAAAATTCAAGGTGATTGAATTTGCCGCGAATCCTCATTACCGTGTCAGTACAAGGTATGTTTTCAACACCAGCCCCCAACCGTCCTTTAATAAGGATTTTGAGATGCTTGGTGCGAAACTGCTTGAAAACAGTGATATGGGATATACAAACCTGATAATCTCCGAGAGTGAGACCCAGATAAAAAGGATAAAGGATATCTTCTCAGAGATTAATCCCGGACTGCTGTTTGAAACCAAACTGGCAAACCTTCACGAAGGTTTTACCGATCATGAACTGGCGATATCGGTATTCACCGATCACCAGATTTTTGAACGTTATCATAAATTCCGGATCAAAGGCAGATTCTCGCATAAAGAAAGTTTGAGCATAAAAGAACTTACGAGCCTTAATCCGGGTGATTACGTAGTGCACGTTGACCATGGCATTGGCAGGTTTGGAGGCCTTGAAAAAGTGGAAATAAACGGTAAGATTCAGGAAAATATAAAACTTGTATATAAAGATAATGATACCTTATATGTGGGTATTCATGCCTTGCACAGGATATCAAAATACAAGGCTAAGGACAATGCTGAACCGCGCATATATAAACTTGGGACGGGCGCCTGGCAAAAGCTTAAGGTAAGAACAAAAAATAAGATAAAGGATAATGCCCGTGATCTTATTTTGCTATATGCAAAAAGAAGGGATGTCGGCGGTTTCAGTTTTTCACCGGACACCTACCTTCAGCGTGAGCTGGAAGCCTCATTTATATATGAAGACACCCCTGACCAGCTTGCCGCAACGGATTCAGTAAAGGAAGACATGGAAAAATCACATCCTATGGACAGGCTAATATGTGGCGATGTGGGATTTGGTAAAACAGAAATCGCGATAAGGGCTGCCTTCAAGGCTGCTGCCGACAGCAAGCAAACAGCCATCCTTGTACCTACCACCATACTTGCCCTGCAGCATTACCAGACATTTACGTCAAGGTTGGAAAAATTCCCGGTAAGTATAGATTATATAAGCCGGCATAAAAATCCATCGCAACAAAAAGAAATTATCAGGAAGTTAAAAACGGGTGAACTCGATATTGTTATAGGTACACATAAGCTTGTTGGCAAAGAGGTGGAATTCAAAAACCTGGGCTTGCTTATTGTTGACGAAGAACAGCGCTTCGGTGTTGCTGTTAAGGAGAAACTTAAAAAGATGAGAACAAATGTTGACACCCTCACACTCACGGCCACTCCGATACCCCGGACCCTGCAGTTTTCTTTAATGGGTGCCCGCGATCTGTCTATCATAAACACCCCTCCACCAAACAGGATGCCTATTGTTACTGAACTGCACGGCTTCAATGAAGAAATAATAAAAGAGGGTATTGAGTATGAACTGAACCGCAACGGGCAGGTTTTCTTTATACACAACCGTGTTGACACTATAGAAGAAATAAAACTTATGATAAACCGTATTTTACCCGGCGTTAAAACTGCAGTTGTTCATGGCCAGATAGAGGGAAGGCTCGTGGAAAACACTATGTTTGACTTCGTACATGGCGATTATGACGTATTAGTCGCTACTACCATTATTGAATCAGGACTGGATATTCCCAATGCAAATACGATATTCATTAATAATGCTCATCAGTTCGGGCTATCAGAACTCCACCAGCTAAGGGGCCGCGTCGGCAGATCGAACAAAAAAGCCTTCTGCTACCTTCTGACACCCCCATTGGATATTTTAACCCGGGAAGCGAGGCAAAGGCTCAGGGCAATAGAAGAGTTCTCAGGACTGGGAAGCGGTTTTAATATAGCCATGCAGGATCTTGACATACGTGGTTCGGGCAATCTCCTGGGTGCTGAGCAAAGTGGATTTATAGCCGATGTGGGCTTCGAAACATACCAGAGAATCCTTGACGAAGCAATGCATGAGCTCAGGGAAGAGGAACTGCATAATGGAAGACCGGAAAGCAACGAGGAACATATAAGCAAACAGGAACACCGGCCTGATAAAAGTTACGTGAAAAATTGCCAGATCGATACCGACCTGGAAATAATGTTCCCTGATGATTACGTATCAAATATATCTGAAAGAATACGTCTGTACAAAGAGCTTAATAATATTGAGAGTGAGGATGAATTGCATGTTTTCGAGGAAAAACTGATTGACAGGTTTGGAAAACTGCCTGCACCGGCAATTGAACTGCTGAACCTGGTCAGACTGCGGCACCTGGCCTGCAGGATGGCTGTTGAAAAAATAGTGATCAGGAATGATATAATGGTATTAAATTTTATTTCAGATACTGAATCCGCCTTTTATAAAAGCAATACTTTCATGACACTTATTAAACTGGTGAGCTCAGATAATAAAAGATATAGGGTGAAACAATCAGAATCCAGGCTTATTATTACTGTACGGAATATAAAAAATATCCAGCAAGCTATCAATATTTTCCGTTCTGTCCTGGAAGCACCTGCTGATAATTAAAAAGTTAAAGATATATTAAAGCCCGGCTTAATGTATTTTAATAATATTCTTTTTTATAATTTTACCGATCATTTATGAACCTGGCAATTGACATAGGCAATTTTTCATGCAAAGCAGCGGTATACAGCCAAGAGAAGAAGGAATATATTACTTATACCGATAATCCGGATAATATTTTTTTTGAGGCTATTATTGATGAATTCCCCGTGAAAAAGGTTATCCTGAGCACAGTGAGAAAAGGGGATACGATGTTCACTGATATACTCCGGGACGCGGGGATAGAAACACTCATACTGAACCATAAAACAGCCTTGCCATTCATTCTGCAATATGAAAGTCCCGAAACAATTGGTACTGACCGTATAGCAGCAGTAGCCGGAGCCCACAATATGTTCAGTGATAGCAACGTTCTTGTTATTGATGCGGGTACGGCCGTAACATATGACCTGCTGGGCTCAGAAAACACTTACCTCGGGGGTAATATTTCTCCGGGACTGGCCATGAGATTCAGGGCATTAAATGAATTTACCAGCATGTTGCCCCTTGTAAGTAAGGGTGATTCGTTTGGTAATCTTGGAGTTAACACAACTGACGCCATAAGATCAGGAGTCCAGACAGGCTTGATTTTTGAAATAAATAACTATCTTCGCACTTTGAAAAAGAAGTACAGGAAACTGACTGTCATTATTACCGGAGGAGACGGTGCTTTCCTGACAGACAAGCTGGAAGCCGGGCATATACTTGTTCCAGACCTTGTAGTTGACGGATTAAACTATATTTTGAATTATAATGCATAAACACATTAAAATATTCATCCTTATAATCATTCTTTCACCATCCCTTATGCTAATGGGACAAAAAATGATCAACAGTCCCTATGCCAGGTTTGGTCCGGGGATAATTGAACAACAGGGGATATTGAAAAGCCGCAGCATGGGTGGCGCAGGTATTGCATTAAGAGATCCCCTGTCGATCAATTACCTGAACCCGGCCTCTTACACCAGTGTCGACACCAATTCATTTGTTTTTGATTTTGGTATTGAATACCAATCAAATACACTGACAGATGAAAGCGGTTCGTATAGTTCCGATGATATTAATTTTCATCACCTGGCTATGGCTTTCCCCATAACAAAATGGATGGGATTTGCATTCGGTGTCGTACCCTATTCCAACGGGTATTACAACCTGATGAAAACAGTTACTGAAGATGATCCGGAATATAATCCGATAATTGGTGAAGTTCAAAATACACATAAAGGATCGGGCAGTTATAATAATTTCTTTGCCGGTATTGGTATCAGTCCGTTCAGGAATCTCTCCCTGGGAGTAAATTTTACCTATCTTTTTGGCAATATTGAACGTGATAATTTATATTTGTTTACCGAGGATAAAAATCAGTTCAATAACCTTTCTTCAGAAAATATAAGGGTATATGGATATGATTTTGATTATGGCATGCAATACTCAATAAGTTTGAAAAATGACTTTTACGCATCTGTAGGGATTTCATATTCCATGAAGAAAGTATACAATTCAGAATATGAAAAACTATTTATAAGATATGCTCCTTACCAGAGTAGTGAATTTTCAGTTGACACTCTTACCTATGTTTACCAAGACAATGCAAGTGTAGAACTACCCGAAGAAATGGGTATGGGAATAGCCTTCGGGAAAAAGGATCTTTTCCTTATTACAGCTGATTACACTATGACAAACTGGGATGAGGTTACTTTTCACGGCTATGAGGAATACCTCGTGAACAGCTCGTCAATTAAACTGGGAGCCGCACTAATACCCGACAAAGATGCAAATTATAATTACCTTAACAGGATAGAATACAGGCTTGGCGGTTTTTTCTCTGACGGCCATCTGATGGTGAACGGAGAACAACTGAACGAATTTGGCATCACTTTTGGGGCAGGTTTACCGATGAACCGCAGTAAATCAAGAGTTAACCTGCATGTTGAATATTTAAGCAGGAAAGGTTCGCTGGATAATGGCCTTCACAATGAAAATTGTTGGACCGTGGGTATAAGCCTGGATTTATATGATTATTGGTTCATAAAACAAAAATACAAATAAAAACTACTTTAAGATGAAAGCAATATTACCAAAGGCAATTATAGTTATCTTCTTTTCTTTTATTGTCCTGCCAGTGTTTGGTCAGAAAGGCGTTGAAGACGGCAGTAAGTATGGACACGGACAGGACAGTGCAAATTGCAGAAGAAATTTATCGCTCTATAAGACCTATTATGAACAGGACAATTACGACATGGCATTAAAATTCTGGAGGCGGGCATTCTTCGAATGTCCCAGGTCCTCCAGTAATTTGCACATTCATGGTATCAACATGTTCAAGGACCTCTATAAGGAAACAGGTGATAAGGCATATATCGATACCCTTGAAATGATTTATGATGCAAGGATAAAATATTTTAACAGGGAATCCTATTATCTTGGGCGTAAAGGTATGGATATATATGACATGTCAGAGGGAAACCTTGAACTGGTAGAGCTCGCCTATGAAACACTTGAAGAAGCCATAAATGTTGATCCAAGAAATGCAAATCCAAATGCTTTAACAGTTTTCTTTGCAACTACCCAGATGCTTTTTGAAAATGAGAAAATTGATAATGAAGAAGTTATTAATAATTATGGGATGCTCATGGATATCCTGGATGAAAGGATATCTCAATTACACAGGCCCCCTGATGTTAGTTGCAAGGAGACGGTAGATATGATTTTTAAAGCTGGTGGCGCTGTTACCTGTGAAGGCCTGATACCCATTTTTTCACAGAGGGTAGCTGATAATCCCGATGATCCCGAGCTGCTTAATAAAGTACTTGATCTGCTGGACCAGGCGGGTTGCACTGATTCAGACCTTTACTATACAGCCGCAGAAAACCTTTATCAGATCGAGAAAAGCGCTGAGTCAGCCTATCACCTTGCTGAAATGAACTATGATAAAATGAATTTCGACAGGGCTGAAGAATATTATCTCGAGGCGGTGGAACTGGAAGATGATAAAAAAATGATATCAATTTACTATACCAAGCTGGCAACACTCAGACTTAACAGTGAAGATTACAGGGCAGCACGGGATTACGGCAAGAAAGCTATCATTGCCAATCCTGATAACGGAACGGCATATATGATCGTGGGCAATGCCTACTCGAGCGTAAAACCTTTTGATGATGAGCTGAAGAACCAGATGGTGTACTGGGTTGCAGCTGATTATTTCAGGAAAGCTAAAGAAAAAGATCCGGGTCTGACAACAAGGGTAAATGAATATATCGAGACAGTGTCACAACTGTTCCCGAAAAAAGAAGATCTCTTTTTTATAAGCATTATCGAAGAAGGAGCACCTTATACTGTTGGCGGATGGATAAATGAAACAACAACAGTACGTTTCAGGGACGAAAATTGAATACCCTAAGAAAAATATTGAATAAATCAAGCATTGCAGCCCTGCTATGGGCTGCATTGTTTTTGTCATGCCGTGAGAAAATCGAAATTGTCGATGCATCCCTCAAGCCCGATGTGCCAACACAGGTTGTTCATGATTTTGTAACTTCGTATACTGACTCTGCCGTACTTGAACTCAAATTGAAATCGCCATTGATGAAATATTACGGCAAGAAAGAGGTTCCCTATGCCGACTTTGATGAAGGTATAGAAGTATTTTTTTATGAAGGTGAAGATAATATGATCGGGCAGATTAGTGCTAATTTTGCCAGGTATACAGAAAGCGAAGGCCTCTGGGAAGTCAGGGATAACGTAGTTGCAACTAATGATGAGGGTGAGAAACTCGAAACGGAATTGCTGTTCTGGGATGAAAACAAGGATCTTATATATACCGATAAATACGTCAGAATAACACAGAAAGACCAAATAATAATGGGAAACGGCCTCGAGTCGGACACAAAATTCAACAACTGGAAAATAAAAAATGTAACAGCCACTTTATACATTGACGATGAGTAAAAGAACATTGATAATCCTTGAGGTTCTCTGGATAGTAATCGGGGTCTTTTGTATGGCAGCCGCCATACATAATAAGATTACAAGCGGGGGCGAAAGATTTCTTATTCTCCTGGGAATGGGCATACTTGCCTTCATAATGGCTTATGTGAGGGACAGACAGCGTAGAAAGAACTAAGTTATTGACAACAACATGAACGTTGCCCTGGTTATATTATTAGCCATTATCTTTTCCGCCTTCTTCTCAGGTTTGGAAATAGCTTTTGTCTCTTCCAATAAACTGAGAATAGAAATAGACAAAAAAGTAGGCGGCTTTGGGTCAGGAATAATCGCATCATTCACCCGTAAACCTGAGCATTTTATTGTCACAATGCTAATTGGCAACAATATAGCACTGGTGGTATACGGCCTTTATATAGCAGGTCCGCTGGAAGTACTATTCAACGAGTTGATAAAAGCTGACTTCCTGATTATACTGGTGCAGACCCTTATTTCAACATTGATAATATTAATGCTTGCCGAATTCCTGCCAAAAGCAATTTTCAGGAGATCGCCAAATATGTTTCTTAAAACATTCAGTATCCCCACAGCACTTGTCTATGGTCTTTTTTATCCTTTCACTGTTTTGATTATAAGACTCTCAAACCTGCTTCTCAGCTTATTCTTCGGTGTTAAAAAGGAAGAAAGTGTCAGAAAAAATGTCTTCACCAGGGTTGACCTCGATGACCTTGTCAGTAACGTGAATGAGGAAGATTTTAACACCGACCTGGAAGAACACGATATAAAAATTTTCCAGAAAGCCCTTGACCTGTCAAATGTCAAAGTAAGAGCCTGTATGGTTCCCCGTACCGAGATAGCGGCTCTTTCATCCGACAGTTCGCTGGAAGACCTGAAGCATTTGTTCATTGATACAGGTCATTCAAACATACTTATATACGAAGAATCAATAGATAATATCACGGGCTACTTCAGGTTGCGTGACCTTTTCAGCTCACCTTCCAGCATCAGGGAAGCAATCCGTAAGCTGCCCATTGTGCCTGAAAGCATGGCTGCCAATAAACTGCTCAAACTTTTTGTTGAACAAAATAAAAAGCTTGCTCTTGTTGTTGATGAATTCGGTGGTACATCGGGAATGGTCACTCTTGAAGATGTACTTGAAGAAATTGTGGGTGATATAGAAGATGAACATGACAGTTCAGAGCTCATAGAAAGAAAAATAGGGGATAATGAATATCTCTTTTCCGGCAGGACAGAAATTGATTATATCAATGAAGAATATGCTTTGTCACTTCCGGTATCTGATGATTATGAAACGCTTGCCGGCCTTGTCATGACCCAGAAGGGTGACATGCCAAAGCTAAATGCAGCCATAGAAATAGGAGACTACTTAATTAAGGTCGTTAAAGTTTCGGAAACCCGGATTGACCTGCTGAATGTGCAGAAAAAATAATTTTTTGCCACTATGAAGATTCAGTGTAATATTTATAAAAGAAGGGTATCGTCTCTATCCCTTTGAAGAAATTAAACAATGGATAATTCTCATTGGGAGAATGTATAGCATCTTCATCCAGTCCGAAACCTATCAGTATTGACTTTATTCCCAGTGTTTTCTCAAAGGTCGAAATAATAGGTATACTGCCACCGCTGCGTACGGGTATTGGTTTTTTACCAAAAGTTTTTTCCATAGCCTTGCTTGCAGCCTGGTATTCGGGGCTGTCGATAGGACTTACATATGCCTGTCCTCCGTACAGGTATTCCACTTTAACCCTTACGCCCGGAGGGGCAATGGATTTGAAATGTTCTTCAAAGAGCTTAGCTATTTTTGCATAATCCTGGTTAGGAACCAGTCGCATGGAAATTTTTGCATGTGCTTTGGCCGGCAATATGGTTTTTGCTCCCTTATCGGTAAACCCTCCCCATATACCATTAACGTCCAGTGAGGGCCTTATACCCAGTCTTTCGTGTGTGGTATAGGATTCCTCACCCGCCAGAGCATCAACATTGATAGCTTTCTTGTATTGCTCTTCATCATATGGACGTTTAGCCATTTCAGCCCTTTCCTCATCTGATGCTTTGAGAACATCATCATAAAAGCCCGGTATGGTAATCTGGTTTTTCTCATTGGTAAGAGAGGCTACCATTTTACACAGTATATTACATGGATTGGCTACTGCTCCCCCATAGAGACCTGAATGGAGATCCCTGTTGGGGCCTGTCACCTCAACCTCCATGTAGGCAAGTCCCCTTAATCCTGTTGTAATTGAAGGCATATCAAGTGCAATCATTGTTGTATCCGAAAGGAGTATAACATCAGCCTTCAGCAGGTCTTTATGCCCGTCGCAAAACTTCCCAAGGCTGGCCGATCCTACCTCTTCCTCCCCTTCTATCATAAACTTCACATTACACGGCAGTTTTCCTATTCGTACCATATATTCAAATGCTTTAACATGCATAAAAAGCTGCCCCTTATCATCATCAGCGCCCCTGGCCCATATCTTGCCATCCCTGATAACCGGCTCAAAGGGTTCACTATTCCACAGGTCATAGGGTTCTGCAGGCTGCACGTCATAATGTCCATATACCAGTACTGTAGGAAGCGATTTATCAATTATTTTTTCTCCGACAAGTATTGGATGACCCTCCGTGGTATATATCACAGCCTTATCGGCACCTGCCTCCAACAGGCTTTCCTTCAGGTATTCAGCAGCCTTTAACATGTCTTCCTTATTTTCTTCCTTGGCACTTACTGAAGGTATCCTGATAAGATCAAAAAGTTCTTCAAGGAACCTGTCCTTATTTTTTTCAATGTGACTTTTTATATTCTCCATAATGTATAGTTTGATTATGTGTATTAAAGGTAATAAATGTAGTGCTCAAATCAAGCAGCTAGCTTATTTATTCTTTTCTATTTCCTCAGCAGCAATTAAAAGTTCATTATACCATTTCTCACCATACACCCGTACCAGCGGTTCTTCAAGAAATCGGTATAAAGGTATATCTTCAATCTTACCCCTCTTTAAAGCAGGCTTGCAAATCTTAATTTCCTCATAATTAATTGCATCGAACTCTTCATATTTTTTTATTCTGATCGGGAAAAGATGACAGGAGAGGGGTTTCCTGAATGATATTTTTTTATCCATCCATGCCTTTTCAATAGCACAGTAATAAATACCATTGACATATTGTGCATAAGAACATTCCGCATTACCTATCAAGGGTGTAACAAGATCTCCGTCCGAGTCTGTCATGCTTGTGCCTCTCTGTTGCACTGCCCTTATGCCCTCCGGTCGCATATATTGTTTGACTACCGGCCATATTTCCTCCAATATCTGTGCCTCCTCTTCTTCAAGTGGAGCTCCTGAATCACCATGCAGACAACATTCCCCCCTGCATTTTTCAAGGTCACAGGCAAATTTCACCTCGAATATAAGGCTTGATATTATTGTTTTTCCCAGCGATAGCATCGATACATCTATATAAGCGAACTACCGGTCATTTCTTCCGCAGCCTCAACTCCCATTAAGCTTAGTATAGTGGGAGCAATATCAGCAAGAATACCTTCCTTTATTTTTTTATATCTATTTGATACCAGAACGCATGGTACAGGATTAAGGGAATGGGCTGTATTCGGACTACCGTCAGAGTTAACAGCATTATCGGCATTGCCGTGATCAGCAATGATCAATACCTCGTATTTTTTATCCACCGCTGCCTCCACAACTTCACCAAGGCAGTTATCAACGGCGGTTATAGCTTTCTTAATTGCTTCATAAACTCCCGTATGGCCAACCATATCACCATTGGCAAAGTTCAGGCATATAAAATCATGCTTCTCTTTATCAATTTCTTCGATTACCGCATCTTTTACCTCATAAGCACTCATTTCCGGTTTCAGGTCATAGGTAGCCTCTTTGGGTGAAGGTATCAGCCTTCTGCTTTCATTTTTGAACTTTTCCTCCCTGCCACCCGAGAAGAAAAACGTAACATGTGCATATTTTTCTGTCTCGGCTATTCTCAATTGTGTGAGGCCATTATCCGACAACACTTCGCCGATTGTATTTTTCACATTCTCCTTTGGAAACAAAACATGTAAACCCTTAAATTCCACGTCATACGGTGTCATGGTGCAATAATGAAGAGGGATGGTTTTCATGCCATGCTCAGGCATATCTTTCTGGGTAAGTGCAATGGTGATCTGCCGCGCTCTGTCATTCCTGAAATTTATGAAAACCACCACATCGCCTTTTTTGATCAGGCCAACAGGCTCCCCCTCTTCATTCACATGGACCACAGGTTTTACAAACTCATCAGTTACGCCTTCATCATATGATTCCTGCAGTGCTTTGACCATGTCATCCGAATTTTTACCCTCACCCTTTGTCAGCATGTCATAGGCAAGTTTGGTCCTTTCCCATCTCTTATCCCTGTCCATGGCATAATACCTGCCTACAAATGAAGCTACCTCAATACTTGTGTTGTCAATATGATCAAGTAATTCCTTTAGATACCCTGTGCCGCTTTTGGGATCGGTATCACGTCCATCACCAAAAGGATGCACATATACCTTCCCAAGACCATAATCCTGGGTCATATCACAGAGGGCATACAGGTGTTTGATATGAGAATGTACTCCCCCATCCGAGAGGAGTCCCATTAAATGAACCTGCTTATCATTTTCCCGGGCATACATAAAAGCTTTATCAAGTTCTTCGTTTTTCTGAAATTCCCCGTCCTCGATAGCCCTGTTAATTTTTACCAGGTCCTGATAGACTACTCTTCCTGCTCCAATATTAAGATGGCCCACTTCTGAATTACCCATCTGACCTTCCGGCAGGCCCACATTCTCCCCTGAAGCATTTAAGCGTGATGAGGGGTATTTTTCAGATATCCTGTCCATATTAGGTGTTGGCACATTGGAAATAACATCAGCTTTCGACCCGTCTCCAAGCCCCCAACCGTCAAGTATCATTA
>JAYEGY010000024.1:0-4357 GCA_034659275.1 Bacteroidota bacterium
GATAGACGTACCATATCAGGAGAAATATCATACCCCTTGATATTCTTTGCCAGCCGGCTTCTTTCATCGGGGGTGAGTTTGTCTCCGCTATACTTTTTACTGTTGATCGTTAATTCATCAACGTGTACATCCGTAACCTCAAAGGCCCTGGTCTCTTCCTCAGGATCGTAATTTGATGAATTGTGTTTTATTATATGTTTATATGATGAGATCAGGAATCCGGCCGTTCCGCAGGCAGGGTCAAGAATTGTTTCATCCTTTTTTGGGTCAATAATCTCCACCATGAAATCTATAATATGTCTGGGTGTACGGAATTGTCCGGCTTCTCCCTGGCTACCTAATACAGAAAGAAGGTATTCAAAGGCATCACCTAATCTCTCACTGTGGTCATAGGTGAAATCATTAATCACTTTTAAAAAGGCCTTCAGTGTTTCAGGATCCCTGTAGGGCAAGTAAGCATTTTTAAATATGTCCCTGAACAGTTGAGGAATATTGGGATTGAGATTCATTTTCATTATTGCCTCACTGTATAGGTTCAGTATCTCAAATCCCCCCATCCTTGGATCAAATATCCTCCGCCAGGCGTATTTCTCAAAGTCTTCTTTAAAGAATGATCGTTCTCCTCCCAGTTCTTCTGATTCCAGGTCCATATCATCCATGAACTTATATATAAGTGCTATGGTTATTTGTTCCACCTGGGATTTAGGATCTGGGACCTTCCCTACCAGGATGTCCCTTGCCGTATCAATTCTCCGTTTGGTTTCAGTATCGAGCATAGCTTATGAAGCGTATTTATTTAAAGAAACATAGTCATAAACGTATTCAGGAACGATC
The DNA here is from genome assembly GCA_034659275.1 of Bacteroidota bacterium. Lineage (GTDB taxonomy): Bacteria > Bacteroidota > Bacteroidia > Bacteroidales > VadinHA17 > UBA9300. Next base: position 835 of record JAYEGY010000024.1, read on the forward strand.
TCCCTCCATCTCTTCGGAATGGCCTTATATGCCTCAAGGGGGAATACCGGGTTTACTGCAAGTTCAGCATACCTTTTTTCATCGATTATCTTCCTGAATGTTTCATCCACTATATATGTTTTGAAGAAATATTTCAAGGCAATAATATCATCTGTATCGCTGGGTTTGTAATCTGATATGAACTTATAAAATTCATCTTCCAGCAGCTCATCCTTTGACTTTATCGATGGTATCAACCCAAAAATGTACTCCAGCATTTCTCTCAGTGTTACTTTCCGGTCATGTTTGAGTGACTTCCTTAGTTTCTGCGGAGTGAAATATTCCTTAGGCTTATTCATCACTTCTTTTTGCAGGTAATCCAGCACCTTATCCCAATTCTCAGCCATAACATTCTCCCTGATATAATCATCCTCTTTAACCGTATCCTCGAACTTTTCAAAGAACATACGGTCTATCTTCATCCCTTCCAATCCTATTGCTTCCTCATGTATTGCTTGCAGGTGATCATCATCTTCCCTCTCGTACTCTGGAATAACCACCGTAGGTTTATCCACTACTTCACCTTTCTTTGATCGTTGCGGCAGTTTTAATACCTCATCATAGTCATATTTTTCCTCGAAATATTCGCAATTACCAAAGAAATCAAACAGCTTAAATTTCTCCTTTTCTATCTTTTCCGCCTCTTTTTTCATTGCAGGATCGATAACCTGGTCTGCAAACTTGTGTCTCCTTGTTCCCCTGCCCTTAATTTGTACAAAATCTGTTGGAGAGAAAATAGGGCGCATGAGACAAACGTTAAGAATATCGGTACAGTCATAACCAGTTGTCATCATACCGACGGTAACACACACTCTTGTCTTGCTGGTTTTATACCAATCCTGGAAGTTGGCAGTACCCATCAGGTTATTACTTTTATCGGAAAAGTTTATGGTGTACTGTTGTGCATCAGGAATGACCGAAGTAACCTGTACGACAAAGTCAGATTTATATTTACCCGGATACATCTTGTCAGCCATCTGATTAAATACCTGGGTTAATTTAGCCGCATGGTTCTGTGATACTGCAAAGACAATAGTTTTCCCTATTTCATTACTTATAGGATCCTTGAGTGCGTGTTTCAGGAAGGTTGAACAGAACAAACGGTTGGTGTCCTCTGAAAAAAACTTCTTTTCAAAATCCCGATGGAAGAAAGACTCTCCCTCCTCCTGACCTTCCTCATTCTCCACCACAACAGCATATCCTTCATCAGAGAGAAGCTGGGTAGTAACATCAGTTCTTGCATCCACAACAACAGGATTAATGAGGTAACCGTCCTTAACTCCATCAATAAGCGAATATCTGAATGTAGGTTGCCCGCTCTCACAACCGAAAGTACGATAGGTATCCAGCAACAATCTTCGTTCGTACTCACGCTGGGTATTTACATTAACCTTATCAGGATCGTATTTTTTAAGGTAATCTTTTGGGGTAGCCGTAAGGCCAAGTTTATATCCTATGAAATATTCAAATACTGCCCTTGCATTTCCACCAATAGAGCGGTGAGCCTCATCAGAGATTACAAGGTCAAAATCAGTAGGAGAAAATATATGTTTGTATTTATCATTGAATAGCAATGACTGAACCGTGGTAACAACAATCTCTGCCCTTCGCCAGTCATCCCGGTTCTCTTTATAGATTACATTCTGGTAATCATTCTTCATGTATTCAGTAAATGCCTTTTTTGCCTGGTCTTCCAGTTCCAGGCGATCAACCAGGAAAAGAACACGGTTTGCATTACCTGTACGGAGGAATAGTTTGATTATAGCTGCTGCGGTAAGTGTTTTACCGGTTCCCGTTGCCATTTCAAATAAAAACCTGTCCTGCCCGGTTTTAACTGCCTCCTGTATACTTCTTATGGCCTTAATCTGGTAGTCTCTTAAAAACCGTAGTTTATGCAGATGAATAAATGCTTCCCTGGTATCTTCTTCCTGCCAGTTGGGATCATCAGCATACTGAGGCATCTGGGTAGCGGCAATGTAATCATCCCGCACAAGTTCATTTACCAGTCTTTCCGGATTAGGCTTATACTTACTATAGCCTTTAACCGATGTAGGTTCAGGGAAGCGTGTAATGATATAGGGACTTCCTTTTTCAAGGTCCCAGAAATAATGGATGTTACCGTTTGACAGCAGTACAAAGCGACAACTGATATTTTTAGCATACTTACGGGCCTGCTCCTTACCAACCAGGGGATTCTTCGATTCCGATTTAGCTTCCAGAACTATCAGAGGATATCCCTTATCATCCAGAAGGAGATAATCTATAAAGCCATTACTTGTGTTTTCAAAATCTTCCCCAAGGTCATTCTGAGCCTTCTGAGTAATCTTCACATGACTTTCAAACACTACATTGGCCTTTCCTACCCGGTTATCCTCGAGTCTCCATCCCGCCTCCCGGAGTAAACGGTTTATTTTAATCCTCGCTTTGGCTTCTTTCAGGGGCATGGTTGACTTTCTTAAGGAAGAATAAAAGTAATTATTTGCAATATAAAATCCACATGTTTATATACTAAAAATACTAATCGCTATATGTAATAGTATGTATTTGCTTCTTAAACATTGTCTAATGACGTAAAAGGTAAGGCACTTTACAAAGTAGCCTCCACATGTAGCTCAGAGGGCCATAATAAGGGTATTTCAGGTACTCATTCATCCATAATGAATCATTATCCTATTAGACAATTCCTCAGGCCGAAAATTAATATGTAGGTAAATAGGTAAATTCACTGATAATCATTTTATTGTAAAATGGGTACTATGCCATTGAGCATAAAATGGGACCTTTTTTATAGTACCTATTCCATCCAATTATACGATTGTATACACAATTTCCCCTAATAATAACTATGTGTTAAATAATGTATAGAAACAGGATTTTTTACTTACATAAAACCGTATGTTACTTGCAGTAGTTTGGATTCGATTATGAATGTTAATTAATGATGTGAAAATTAATTGCAAAATCTATGGCAATTACCTAATTTGCATATTGCAATTCAATTACTGATAGTTTTATAAGTGGTTTTATTTCCCCCATTAGGAGATGTATACAATCACATCAATATTTTGATATATGAGAAATAAGAACCACATGTGTATATAGAATTATTTGTGCACAATTTGAAAAAAGGATGATATCTGCAGAGAGAATAAATCAATTAATTAACAAAGGAAATCAGGTTTTATCAACCCATAGACCTAACCCTCCAGGAGTTTGGGGTTTTCCAACTTTAGACTCTAAGGCTTTTCGAGCTTGGCAAAGCCAGACTATAAATTTTCTACAAACAAACTTACCTGCAGACAGTACTTACTTGACATCTTTCAAAGATCAGGTTGATGAAGGGTATAGAGGATCAGTAGAAGCTGGAATAGGAATTTTGGAATCACTCAAAGAAGACATTGAATTAGGATCATTCGAGATAGTCGAGCCTGAGAATAAACCTAACCCAATAAAACCCCTTGTAAACATATTTGAAAGATTTCAC
>JAYEGY010000025.1:0-4245 GCA_034659275.1 Bacteroidota bacterium
AAGCCTTTTGAACTCAATTTACGTTTTTACTTGCATTTTCAACAAATTTCATAACAATAGTTATTAACTTATTATGTTGATTATCAACATAATGAAAGTATAATTTTACTTTTTCAGCAAACCCTAAATATCTGTTCATGGCTTGATATTTATTAGAAAGTTTACAAGATAGGAAAATCTGAATATTTGTCAAATAAAGACTTGTAGCTAATTAGGGGATCAATTGGAGCGGGCTTTGCGGAAGACTATGTTGATAATCGATTTGGTGAAGTACTTGATGTCGGTGCGCAGGGGGTGCCTGTCCCATTCTTTGAGGTAGTGCATTTCGGATGCCTGTATCTCTTCAATGTCGCCCGGCATATCGTAGTAGAACGGAGGTATAAGTCCGGGTTTGTATTTTATTCGTCTTTGGCGCAGTTCTTCAGAATAGAGGTTATAATACTGTTCGCTCAGAGGTCTTACTCCCACCAGCTTCATATCGCCCTGAAGGAAATTAAGCAGCATGGGCATCTCATCGAGCCATACCTTACGTGAGAAAGCGCCCCACGAAGTAATGCGAAAATCATTTTTAAACTTACCTCCCTGCTCAAGATTATTCTTTCCGTATACATAATCCTGGATATATTCAGAATAGGGATGCATGGTACGCAGCTTATAGACCTTCATAAGTTTACCATCCCTTCCCACCCTGGGAAGAGCTATTAGCATCCCGTAGTTCTTATTATAAATATTCATCGGATCGCCGTTCTTCCTTCCTTCAATGTAGAGGTGTCCGTTAATGAATGACTCGTTACTGATGGAAAAGCCTGCCCGTGCCAATCTGCCAAGGGCTTCGGCCCTGGATATAACTACATTGTTACCCCTGGTAAGGGCCAGATATAACCATTTGGTGATCCGCAACTTGGGGAATGCTCGTTTAACAATAAAGTCAGCGGTATAATACATATAATTTAATACCGGCGGGAACTTTTTCAGTATCCGGCGCTTGCGGAGATCCTTTGTCTCCACGCAGCACAGGAAGTGGCCGCCATGCATGACCTTATGATTAACAGTGTCGAGGAAATGGTCAAGATCTTTTATATCATTTATCCGCTTAAGGTTGATAATATATTCATATTCCTTCTCGGGAAGGGATACAATATTGAATTGCGTGGTAGTGGCTACAATGCGGGACTTCCCGTTAAGTTTTCCTTTAGAGATATTAAGGATGCCATTGGCCATCTCATGCCCGTACTCTTCAATAAGTGCTTCCCTTATTTCCGGCTTCACTATATTATAGACATCCTCATGTATGGCATTGGTATCGGTTTCACCTACCAGCTCTTCTTCCGTAAGCTTGCGTATAGTTTCATAATCCTTTCGCGGCTGGTAGTCCTGCAGGGATGCTTTTTTTACGGCAATGAAGATCGTTCCCACAACCAGTTCAAAGAAGGTGGCCAATATTGCCGTTCCGAACATAACAAGCCGTGAGTGACCTCCCAGCTCAAGGGCAACGAGCAGTAATGCTGCGATGGATATGGACAAGAAGTTGCATAAGACGGTACGGCTGAACAGTGAGCGGAGGTTTATAATCTTACCACGGTGCATTTTGCCGCAGGCAATGGAAACAACGATCCATAGCCCGGCAAGGATGAGGAAAAAATCCATATGCGAGGGCAGGTAATGGCTTTTGCTGGCGGGCTTGATCCATACCATAATAAGAAAGGACACGGCCAGTATCATGATATCCAATAATATAGTCGCTACCTGGTAGGATCGTTTGCGCATTCAATTTGGTTTTAGGGTCCTCAGACAAAATTACTATATTTTAAGACGAAGCGCAAGATTAAATGGTTGCAATGAGGATGCTATTTGTAGGATTTCAGGTTGGGGGAGTGATTGGGGGTTAATCTTCATTAGGTTTGAACGCCTGACTGCGTCAGACTGGTTTGAGTGTTTGAAGGTTTGAATGTTTAACAATAGAAGTGAAGAGATTAGGCTAGAGATAGGGGGCCGAGTGCTGCAATACGGCGAAGTTCGGCTTTGTTAAAGCTATGGCGAACGAAGCCGGATTGATTGTGAGGGAAGAATGACCGAGCAAGCCGGGCTTTGGTACCAGACCATCACTATCTGGCAGCAAAGACCGGCAGCATGAGGCCCCTTTTTTTGTCAAACAAGCCTGCTGAAAGCAGGCGATCAAACAGTCGGTCGTCAGACTGACTATCAAACTGATCAAACTGTAAGTTTTGGTAACATCCCCCTGGACAGATCCTTCGCTTGCTTCGACAAGCTCAGCACAAGTCGCTCAGGATGACAATTCTTTAAAAGGGGGAGCTGGGGTTAGTATCCGAAGGATATACCGAAGTTGAAAGTGTTCTGGCGGCCGTAGAAATAATCTGCTGACCAGTCGGGGTTGCCGGAGATATCACTGCGGATAATGGAGGCGTGGAAATAAAGGTCGTTGATGAACTGGTAGGATATCTTCAGGCCGAAAGAGGTTGACTGCCATTCTACAGTTTCAATAAGAGGGAAGCCGAGTCTCGGGCCTGCAATGGCTAAAGCGTCAGGTCCGCGAATGGCATCGGTGAAGAACAGCCGTATATTTGCTGCCCTCAAGGGTTTGTAATCGAGTGCAATGAACCACTCCCGTGCATTGTCTTTAAGATAGTGGCCCATGCTGTAATCGTTTGTTTCAAAGGTGATGGTGGGCCCGGGATGCCTGAAGGTCCAGGGGTATGTAAGAGTAAACTCGGTTGTGAGAGCAAGGTTGTTAAGGGGGAAATTGCTGAGCCTGAACCCTCCCTTGTAGCTTATATAATTAAATTCATCCGATTCAAATATTCTTGGTATTGACAGCTCATCGATAAAGATTGTCCCGTACAGGTGGAGGTGTTTGATCTGCCTGGAGCTTATATCCACGAACATGTGTGAGTTCATATTGTCAATACCTGAATTATACATGTGATCGATCGATTTATAGAAGAACACGGGTATAAGGTATACCGGGTGAAAGCCGTAATCGGTATAGATGATGGAATTACCCGCTGATAGCCACAGCCCGTTTAAAGGCTTGAAAGAAAACATGTTGGCAGCGATGTATTTCCTGTGATATACATCCCTGTAAGTGGTGCCGTAGGGATTGGTTACCCAGTATGAACGGGTGCTGTCGATCACCATTGAGGTAAGTATCCCGTGGAAATAATTAAACTGAAACCAGTGTGTGGGTTCCAGGTGTAACCTGAACTGGAAAAAGGTAGGTGTATGTCCGCCAAAGATATTGGCGCCATTATAATTATTACCCCATTGGATACGGTCTTTGACCAGTCCCACATAGCCTGATTTCCATCCATATGCCACACCACCCTGCATCTCGCTCCAGTCGGTTCCCAATTTTATATGTCCTCCTTCCCTTTTTGTAAGATAGTCAGGTCTGCCCAGGAGTGGTTTTTCATGGTTATCGCACAGGGATGCAAAGAAACTCCATTTACCATAGTATGACCAGCCTCCTGCACCATTCCTCCAGTGGGTGGCCCTGCCGTTTGAATTGAAAAATGCTTCTCCGCCCAGGACGGGATTAACGGTAACGGCGAATTTGCCGTCATTATAATAGAACAGGTCTCTTCTCCTGTCCCAGTCCTTTCCTTCCATGAACTCCTTGCCGAAATCTTTCAGGTAGAAATCCAGTTCTTTCTGCTGTCTTAGCGTGAGCTTGTCCCTTTGCTCATTGGCCTCCTGCAACATTTTTGATATCGTCATGCGGCTGTAGGGCTTCACCACAGAGTTAAGTTCTATGATCTTTTCACCGGCCAGTTCGTCAATGAATGTGTATATGCCCGTGTTGGTGACATCATGAGGTACATACTGGGCGGTGAGGATGGCTGTGAAGGACAGCAGGAAGGATGCTATGATCAGGGATCTTTTCATAAGGGGTGCTTTAGGGTGCTAAAATACCAATTTTCCCAAGAAAAACGATTAAGAAGTTGAGAGTGGGTTATTAAGACCCTCAACTTTATTCAACCTTTTCAACTTTAGCTAATTTAACCCTCAATAAAAGCAGTCCTATTAACCTCGAAAATTCAATTAGTAAGTGCGACGATTAAAGATCAAAGATAAGCGAGCTAGCTCGCTTATCTTTGAAATGCTAAATATTAATTAATCGTTGTAAAATGACAAAAAAGAATTATTGCCATCTCACACTGGAGCAAAGATACAAAATAGAAGCATTACTTAAAGCTGGGCATAAAGCTCCGTTTATTTCAGATCAGC
>JAYEGY010000026.1:0-20808 GCA_034659275.1 Bacteroidota bacterium
TTATGGGAACATATAGCCGCAGCATTATATTCCGAACCGTTCGGACTTGCCGGATAATTGTCATAGTGGTATTTAATGGGTATATCGTATGCCGATTCATCATAAGGAAGGTCAAACTGACCTTCACCGTGGGCAATCCATATGCCCAACTTCATTCCCTCCATATCTTTGAGCATAATTGAATTACTTTCACCGATATCAACCGTGAGAAAAGCCGACTCAAATTTACCCGAAGTGTTATGAAGCAATAAAGGCTTTACTTCATGTTCGGGATAAAGAAGATCAAGTTCTGCCATCAGCTGGCAGCCATTGCATACGCCAAGGCTTAGTGTGTCATCTCGTTTGTAAAAGTTCTCAAGAGAAATCCTCGCTTTTTCATTATACCTGAATGCACCGGCCCAACCTTTTGCAGAGCCCAGCACATCCGAATTTGAAAAGCCGCCCACAAAGACTATGAAATTTACATCTTCGAGATTTTCCCTGCCATTAATGAGGTCAGTCATATGAATATCCTTGACATCAAAGCCGGCCAGGTACATGGCGTATGCCATTTCCCTGTCGCCGTTAACCCCTTTTTCCCTTATTACGGCTGCCCTTACTCCAGAGGCCTCATGTTTTCCATGAGATATACCAAGGTCTTTAAGACTTCCTTTAAAATCTTTCATATCAAATATAAGACCGTGCTTATGGTAGTTTTCATATTTTTCTAAAGCCAGTTCCTGTCCACACTGTTTACGGTCAAAGAGATATGAAGTTCTGAACCAATTATTCCTCAGATCCTCAATATCAAAAATATACTCAGTGCCTTTCATAGAAATAAACACTGCTCTTTTGACGACAGGCTTACCTATGGAATAATAAGGTATGCTCTTATCAAGTAATATTTCTGCAACTTCATCTTCATCTTCAACCTGTATTATGATACCCGGGTTTTCACTGAACAGCAGCTTTATTATATCATCTTCATTAACAGCATCAAGGTTTACACTCATTCCACCCTCTGTACCGGCAAAGCACATCTCCAGTAAGGTGGTGATCATGCCGCCTGCAGAAATATCATGTCCGGCAATTATTTTTCCATCCTTAATCAGGTTTTGTACTGTGTTGAATACAGTTACAAAGTAATCAGTATCATTAATTGTTGGTGTTTCCGTGCCTATCCTGTTGCGAACCTGTGCAAAGCTGCTACCCCCGAGCCTGTATTCATCGCGGCTCATGTCAATATACAGCAGGCTTGTTTCAGTATCGGGCCTCATCACGGGTTCAATAACTTTCCTTACATCAGATACCTCAGCGGAAGCTGATATTATTACGGTACCCGGTGAATACACTATCTCATCCTTGTATTTTTGTGTCATTGAGAGGCTGTCTTTACCTGTTGGTATGTTTATACCAAGGCTGAGGGCAAAATCACTGGCAGCTTCCACGGCCTCATAAAGTCTTGCATCTTCACCCGGGTTTTTACATGGCCACATCCAGTTAGCGGATAGAGATATTCCTGAAATGCCGTCTTCCAAAGGTGCCCAAATAATATTGGTAAGAGACTCTGCAATTGATAGTACCGATCCGTGAGCCGGGTTTATCAGTCCGGCAAGGGGTGCATGTCCAATGGATGTGGCATATCCTTTAATGCCCCTGTAGTCCAGTGCTATGGTGCCCAGATTATTAAGGGGGAGTTGCAGCTCACCGGCGCATTGCTGTTTGGCTATGCGACCGGTAACGGAGCGGTCAACTTTGTTTGTGAGCCAGTCTTTACAGGCAACCTCTTCAATTTGCATTAACTGGCTTATGTAATAAGACAGATCATTTATGTTGTATTCCACTTCGCTGTATGAAGGCTCGATGTTATTATCCTTCATTACAGTCTGCGGGGGATTGCCAAAGAAAGAACTAAGCTGGAGGTCAATTGGTTTTTCACCTGTTTCTGAGTTTTCAAATGTGAACTGATGGTCGCCTGTCACATCACCTATGATATATATAGGGGCTCTTTCCCTTTCGGCGATGCTTATCAATTTATACACATCCTTTTTCTTTATGACCAGTCCCATTCTTTCCTGTGACTCATTGCCTATAATCTCTTTGGACGACAGGGTAGGATCGCCTATGGGCAACTTGCTTATATCTATTTTACCACCTGTTGCTTCAACCAGTTCAGAAAGACAGTTTAAATGGCCGCCTGCCCCGTGGTCGTGCAGTGAAATAATCAGGTTATTTTCTGATTCACCCATGGCGCGAAGGGCGTTATATACCCTTTTCTGCATTTCAGGGTTGGCTCTCTGTACTGCATTAAGTTCAATGGCACTGTCATAGCGTCCTGTATCAACACTTGATACCGCTCCTCCGCCCATACCAATACGGTAATTGTCGCCACCGAGCATAATAATAAGATCACCTTTACCCGGAACTTCCTTTTCACTATCCTTCATTTTGCCATAGCCGATACCCCCGGCAAGCATTATTACTTTATCGTATCCAAGGCTTCTTGAATTTTCAATATGTTCAAAGGTGAGTAATGATCCGCATATCAGCGGCTGGCCGAACTTATTACCAAAATCGCTTGCTCCGTTTGATGCTTTTATGAGTATATCTTCGGGTTTGTGGTATAGCCATTTTCTTGGTTTGCTTGCTGTTTCCCATTCGCGGCCTTCAGAGATGCGGGGATACGAAGTCATATAAACGGCTGTTCCTGCAATAGGGAAGGCCCCTTTACCCCCTGCAATCCTGTCGCGTATTTCCCCGCCTGTCCCGGTTGATGCCCCATTAAAGGGCTCGACGGTGGTCGGGAAATTATGTGTTTCGGCTTTGAGAGACAATACAGTTTCAACGGGCCTGACTGTAAAAAAATCAGCCATATCCTGTGTTTCCGGGGTAAACAGTTCAACTACCGGTCCGCGTGCAAAAGAGCAGTTATCCTTATATGCCGACACTATTTTGTTCGGGTTAGTTAGGGTTGTCTTCTTAATCAGGTTGAAAAGTGTTGACTCCTTTTCCCTGCCATCTATGATAAACTTGCCATTGAATATTTTATGGCGGCAATGCTCAGAATTAACCTGGGAAAAGCCAAAGACTTCGCTGTCGGTAAGTTTCCGGTTAAGCGATCTGCTTAATTCTTCGAGGTAATTTATTTCTTCATCACTGAGTGCCAGACCTTCAGATTTATTATAAGCGGCAATATCATCTATTTTGTACACCGGCTCAGGTTCCCGGTCAATATGGAAGATATCCTGGTCAAGGTTCACGTACATATTTTGCAACATGGGATCATAAGTGCTATCAGGGCTTTCAGCCACAAAAAACTCTTCAATTCTGTTGATGCCTTTAATGCCCATGTTCTGAGTTATTTCTACGGCATTGGTGCTCCAGGGACTTATCATTTCTTTTCGCGGGCCAATAAAGTATCCTTCAATCCTGTCTGTGTCAGATATCCCTTTTACTCCCAGTAACCATGAGAGCTTCACATAATCCTCTTCTGTTAAATTATTCTGGCTTTGGACTGCGATTATTTTACCGGGAAGACGAAAGAAATATATCATTTGCTTGGTTTAATATGTTGGTAATATGTTTTATAGCTACAAAGTTGAACTTTCTGGGATGTATGACAAAGATAATACAATATGGAATAATGGAACCTTAAAATCCGCTGCGTTTGAGCAGGGCATTCAGGGTAGGTTCTTTACCGCGAAATTTTTTATATAATTCCATTGGTTCGTCGGTGCCGCCTTTTTCAAGTATATTAAGACGGAAGGAATCAGCTGTTTCCCTGTCATATATACCCTTCTTTTTAAATAGGCTGAAAGCATCAGCATCAAGTACTTCCGACCATTTATAACCGTAGTATCCGGCAGCATAGCCACCTGAGAAAAGGTGGCCGAATGAGCAGCTCATATTTGTTCCTGAAAGACTTTTGTAATGGCATTTTGACATCATCCCATGAAGTGCGTGACCGAATTCATGGAGGAAAGTGGTCAGTTCATTATGACTTAGGAGGGCAGGTCTGCTTGATGTTGGCTTGCTGAAGTTGGTCACCAGGGAAATAACGGGCCGCTTATCACTATTGTTCACCCGGTACTGGTCCCGATAGCTGGTCATCCATGCCCCGCTACTTTTGCCTTTCCTGGGGTAATAATCAAGATAGAGCACAGAAATGTGTTTCCCGTCTTTGCCAGTCCCATCTTTCAAGTTCTCCGCTATGATTATTATTTGCTGCATAAGCCCTCACGCTTTCCAGGTCTCTTAATGCGTATTCACGTGATTGCATATGCAGTTCTTCAAGGAAGTCTATTACCTTGCCCGGGCTGTCAAGCATCCTGTCTCCAAGCACAAATTCAGCATAGTTCTTGAAGCCAAGCGTCACTGCTTTTTCTTTTCTCAGCTTCACTATCTTTTCAACAATTTTGCGGTTATCATTTCGCTTTTTCCTGTAAGCTCTTGAAGAATAAGCCCTGTACATTCTTTCTCTCAGATCTCTTCTCGCAGAGTACTGCATAAAAGGGATATAGCTTGGCAAGTGAAGTGTGAAAATCCAACCTTCCCTTCCGCTGTTTTTTGCTTCTTCAGAGGCTGTTTCAATAATACCATCAGGCAAGCCTTCAAGATCAGCTTCGTCGTTTATATGGAGGAAGAAGGCATTTGTTTCTTCCAGCACGTTTTCTTCAAACTTAAGTGAAAGCGAGGCCAGTTCCTGGTTTATCTGCCTGAACCTTTCACGTCTGGCTTCCTCGATACCAGCACCACCTTTCATAAAGCTCCTGTATGTCTTCTTAAGAAGCATTTCTTGTTCCTTGTTGAGTTTTAAGGAAGATTGCTTGCGATGTACTTCCTCAAGTCTTTCAAAGAGTTTACGATTCAGGGTAATCTCATCCTGGAACCTGGAAAGGATGGGAGACACCTCCCTGGCAGCAGCCTGGATATCCCTGTTTGTCTCTGCACTGTTAAGATTGAAGAGTATTGATGTTATCTCATCAAGTCTTGTCCCCGCTTTATCCAGGGGTTCAACAGTATTTGAAAAGGAGGGATTAGCAGGATTCCGAGTAATTTTATTGATCTCATCCCTGGTCATTTCTATCGATTTTTCAATGGCCGGCTTAAAATGCCCGGCTTTTATAAGATCAAAGGGTGGTAGCTTATAGGGTGATTCCCATTCATGCAGAAGAGGATTGTTCATAGCTTTTTTATGATATAACGTTTATGCAAGCTCATTGTTTATTATGCAAAATTATCACTTTCCAGGTGCGTCCGAGTCGATAATCAGGCCTGAGGGAGAAAAAATATTTGTTATGTTTATAAATATTTTATTATATATTTGTAAATAACTGTATAATAGTATTATAAAATAAATAGCCTTAATTTAAATGGAAAATGACAAGGAATATGTTAGGTTAAATGAGAGAATAAGGGAACTTGAACTGGAAAATGATTCTTTGAATAAAAAGCTTACAGACCAGCAGATCGAGATGGATGAAATACGTCATTCCCTTGAAAGGTATAAACTTATAGCTGATTTTGCGCATGACTGGGAGATGTGGTTCCGGCCCGACAGGAGCTTTGAATATATTTCACCATCATGTGAAAATATCACAGGTTATGCGGCAGGTGAATTAATTGACAATCCCGACTTGCTGGACGAAATTATATACCCCCCTGATCTTGATGATTTCAGGAGGTTTATTACTGATTCATTGAATTTTGTAGAAATACGTCAGTCTCTTAATTTCAGGATACTGACACTTAGCAAACAGATAAGGTGGTGTGAAATTAAATGCCGGGCTGTATATGATAACAGGGGTAAATACCTGGGCATGAGGGCCTCGGTAAATGATGTTACCCGTCTTATGCAGGCACTTGGTGAAATCAAGAACCTTTCGACAGGCAAGGAGTATGATGCCAGGGTAAGGGATCGTTACCTCAGGGAGATTGAGGATAAAGACAGAGAGCTGGTAAGCCAGCTTATGGTCCTTTCACATAAGAATGAGACACTGCAGTATATTAAAGCCAATCTGAATGAGCATATAAAAAAATGCAAACATGATGATAAACAGATGTTTATGAAAATGGTTAATCATATTAACAGTACACTTATGTCAACTGATAACTGGGAAAATTTCATGATGCATTTTGAGAAGATACATCCAGGATTTTTTAGCCGTCTTCAGGCTAAGTTTCCCGACCTTACAAGCAAGGATCTAAAACTGTGCAGCTACCTACGGCTGCAAATGACTACAAAAGAGATAGCAGGGCTGATGAATATTACACCACAGAGCGCTGAAATAAGCCGGGTCAGGTTAAGAAAAAAACTGAAACTTACCAGGAAAGATAAGCTCGTCGACTACATATCAAAAATTTAAAGTTAGGTTATATTATTTATGCACATAATAATGTTAGGTATAAAAAATATCTAATAAACAGATATATAAATATATAAAAAATATATGTAAGGTATATATTAAAACATGTTATGTTTTTATTAGGTTTTATTTTTGATATAATCCCATATAATATATTATTTTAGCAGGGAATGGAAAAAATAGAACCAGATGCAACAACCCATTTCAACCGGTGTCAGATACAGGAAATTATCCAGTGAAGAGATAGGGCAATTAATAATGCAGGGGTGCACCTGTGATAACTGGGATCTTATTGAAGTGGACAGGCGTTTTACAACGGACAACATTAAAAACAATCATTTCTCAGGTCATATCAAGCTGGGTGCCTTTGAGCGCGAGGTGGAGCTTTTCGGGGGTGTAAAGTTTCGAACAGGTATATATAATGCCTGGCTGAATAACTGTATTGTAGATGATAATGCTTTAATACACAATATAGGTAGTTACATTTCCAATTATCATATTGAGCAGGATGTAATAATACATAATGTAAATACACTGGCAGTCAGTGGCAAAACATCTTTTGGTAACGGGACCCGGATAAAGGCAATAAGTGAAGATGGTGGTCGGGAGCTTATTATTTTTGATTATTTAAGCACTCACCTGGCCTATATACTGGCTATGTATCGCCACAGGAAAAAGCTTGTCAGTGTAATTGAAGGTTTGATAAATGATTATGTCGAATATATTTCAGTCAGCCACGGCACTGTACACAGGGGTGCAACATTAATCAATTGCGGGAGCATAAAAAATGTAAAGATTGGGCCTGCTACTCATATTGAGGGAGTACAGAAGCTGAATAACGGCAGTATAAACAGTTCATATGATGACCCGGTACATATTGGTGAAGGTGTCATTATGGATGATTTTATAGTATGCTCGGGCTCTGAAATAAATGATGCCACTCTCATTTCAAGGTGTTTCATCGGTCAGGCTTGTATACTGGATAAGCATTACTCGGCTGTTGACTCACTCTTCTTTGCCAATTGCCAGGGTTTTCATGGTGAGGCCTGCTCCATTTTTGCGGGGCCTTACACTGTGACCCACCATAAATCAACCCTCCTTATCGCCGGTCTCTTTTCTTTCCTTAACGCCGGCAGCGGCTCCAACCAGAGTAACCACCTTTACAAGCTTAGTCCTATACACCAGGGTATAATTGAGCGTGGTGTAAAAACAACGAGCGATTCCTATCTTTTGTGGCCGAGTCATGTAGGTGCATTCTCACTTGTGATGGGACGTCATTATAAGCATTCCGATACATCTCTTTTCCCTTTTTCCTATCTCATTGAAAGCAATGATGAGAGCATACTTGCACCTGCCATAAATCTGAAAAGTATCGGGATCATAAGGGATTCAAAAAAATGGCCCAGGCGTGACAGGAGAAAGGGACATAATAAAATGGACCAGATAAATTTCAATCTGCTCAGCCCATATACTGTTCAAAAGATGATGTCGGGCAGGGATATACTGCTGAATTTAAAAAAGGCCTCGGGCGAGGATGCTGAATTATATACATGGCAAAGAATGAAGATCCGCAAAAATGCTCTTGAACGTGGCATTCACCTGTATGAGCTGGCGATATATAAGTTTCTCGGAAATTCACTTATTACCCGATTGCAACAACAGGATTTCACTGATATAAATAAACTCCGCCAGGCTCTGGAGAAGGATACCCCTGTGGGAACAGGCAGATGGATTGATTTGTCAGGTCTGATTTGCCCGGCCGAGGCACTGGAAAGCATGTTGCAATCAATTGAGAAGAAAAGAATAAGCACCATAGAAGAGATCAATTCATATTTTATATCGATTCATAATAACTATTATAATTATGAATGGACATGGGTTTATGAGGCAATCAGGTCCTTCTTAGGTAAGGATGTTATGAGTATGAGCATTGAAGAAATTACAGGGCTTGTTGAAAGATGGCTTGATTCGGTCCTTACCATAGATAAATACCTGTATGAGGATGCCAGCAAGGAATTCTCATTGTTGAAGAAAACAGGCTTTGGGATCGATGGTGAAAAGGAAGACAGGGAACTCGATTTTGAATCGGTCCGGGGCGAGTTTGAAACAAACCAAATGGTGATCTCTATAAGAGAACATATGGAAACAAAAAAGAAATTGGGGGAAAAAATAATAAAAGGCTTAAAATCATTAAAAAATTAAGAAAAATGTGTGGAATAATAGGATACACAGGAAGCAGACAGGTCAGGGACATCCTGATCGACGGTTTACTAAAGCTCGAATATCGAGGATATGACAGCGCAGGAATAGCTATTCACAATGGGAGCCTCAGGGTTATTAAAAGTCCTGGCAAGGTCAGTAAGCTGGTTGACCTTTTACCCCCGGATCTGGAATCTTCAACAGGCATTGCACACACACGCTGGGCAACACATGGCCAGCCATCGGAGGTGAATGCCCATCCCCATACCTCAGGATCAGGTAAGCTCGTAATGGTGCATAATGGTATAATTGAAAATGCTCCTGAAATAGAGCAATACCTTAAGGCTAAAGGTTATTCTTTTGTCAGTGAGACAGATACCGAAGTCTTACTCAATCTTATAGATTATGAATATGGGCGTTGCGAGGGTGATTTATTAAAGGCAATGTTAAGATCTTTTAAGAAGATCGAAGGCAGTTATGCCATTGCCATGCTGGAAAAAGACAGGCCGGGAAGAATTACCCTTTGCCGTAAAGACAGTCCATTGATAATGGGCATAGACAGTACGGGTTATTTTGTTGCTTCTGATATTTATGCTGTTTCTGATTATACGGGTGAATTTGTTTTTCCCGATAATAGAGATATTATCATTGCCGACAGGAAAAAAGGTGTACTTGCTTTTGATGGGAAGGGCAAAGAAAAAGAGCTGAAAGTAAATTATTTTACTGCAAGCAGAAAGAGCCCTGACCACAAGGGGTATAATCATTATATGCAGAAGGAAATTTTTGAGCAGCCTGATATTATATCTGACCTGGCCAATTCAGTACTGTCAATAAATGGTCACTCATTAACCGGTCGCTCCCTGGCTGAAATATTACCGGGTATCAGGCGTATCACTATCCTCGGCTGTGGCACTTCCTGGCACGCCGGGCTTATTGGAAAGTATCTTATTGAAAAGCATGTAAGGATACCTGTTAATGTAGAATACGCATCTGAATTCAGGTACAGGGATCCTGTTATAGAGCCTGAAGATCTCGTTATATCCATATCCCAATCAGGTGAAACAGCAGATACTATAGCAGCAAACAAGCTTGCATTGGAAGCCGGCGCAGTGACCCTCGGTATACTCAACGTCAGGAATTCGACCCTTGACAGGGATACCCATTTTCAGATATACCTGGAAGCCGGGGATGAAATCGGCGTAGCGTCGACCAAAGCATATACAGCCCAGATAGTCCAGTTATCAAGACTAACAGGCTTGCTTACAGGAATACGAGGGAATGGCAATACGGTAAATGATATGACAGTTGCACTGGCAGATATTTCGAAGAGCATTCAGCTTGTCCTTGACAATGCAGAAGTGATATCTGACCTGGCTTCAAAGTATGCTTTCAGTAATAACTTCCTCTTCCTTGGCAGGGGTCTTAATTTTCCCACCGCTCTGGAGGGAGCTCTTAAGTTAAAGGAAATAAGCTACATTCATGCAGAGGGTTACCCCGGTGCTGAAATGAAGCACGGGCCCATAGCCCTTATAGATTTTAATTTCCCAACCCTGGTTGTGTTGACTGACAGGGAGAGCAGGACGAAGATGATATCAAACATAAAGGAGATAAAGGCTAGAAACGGGCGTGTGATTGCAATTATTACGGAAGGTGATGATAGTGCTGAACAACTGGTTGACGATGTCATAAAAGTCCCTTCTGTCCCTGATATAGTATCGCCTTTGATATCGGTAATACCCCTACAGTTATTTGCTTATTATGTTGCCCTCTTAAGAGGATGCAATGTAGACCAGCCACGTAACCTGGCAAAAAGTGTTACCGTGGAATAGACTAAAAGGGCAGGTCATCCATATCTTCCTCCTCCGGGGGCATATCATCAAGCAGGGGAGGCGGTAAGTCATCGGCCGGTGCATTCTCGGAGCTTACCTTTTCTATTCTCCAGGCATCAAGATTGGTGAAGTAACTTACTCTGCCATCTTTCTCCCACTTGTTGCCTTTTATATTGAAGCTAACCTTAACATTTTCATTCAGGAAGTTTTCATCAATAATATCAGTCCTGTCCTGAATACACTGGAATTTTATATAATCCGTAAATTCACGACCTGAATTGCCGGCTTCAGAGACTTCAACAACAAATTCCCTTTTCCTGAAAGTTTCGCCCTTTTGCTGTACGGGGCCTACATCTATTACTTTCCCTGATAATTCAAATGACATTTATAAGGCTCTTTATTTATTCCTCTTTTATTACGACTTTTTCAATTTTATCTCCCTCTTCGATATCATCAATGATATCCATACCTTCCTTTATTTTCCCAAAGCAGGTATGATGCCTGTCCAGGTGGGCAGTATTTTTCCTGCTCAGGCTTATGAAAAATTGTGATCCACCGGTATCTCTACCGGCATGTGCCATTGACAGCACACCCCGGTCGTGATATTGTTTATTACCTTCCAGCTCACACTTTATCGTATATCCGGGTCCGCCCGTGCCTACCCGGGGATCACTCATATCGGCAGAATAAGGACACCCGCCCTGGACAACAAAGTCAGGTATTACCCGGTAAAAAGCCAGGTCATCATAAAAACCGTTTTTTGCAAGGCTGACGAAATTATCCACTGTTGCAGGTGCATCATCCTCATACAAATCGGCCTTCATTACACTCTTTGGAGTATGTATTTCAGCGATCATTACTACTCCTTGTTTACCACATCCAGTAATTCAACTTCAAAAATAAGTGTTGAAAAAGGTTTGATTTGCTGACCAGCACCGCGTGTTCCGTACCCCAGTTCATATGGGATGTAAAACATAAATTTTGAACCTTCAGGCATAAGTTGTAAACCTTCGGCCCATCCTTTGATCAGTGTACTTGGCTTAAACTGTGCAGGCTCGCCTCTTTGTACCGAACTGTCGAATATTGTATCATTAATAAGTTTGCCGGTGTAATGAACCAGGACAGTATCCCTGATATCCGGTTTCGGTCCTTCACCCATTTCCAAAATCTTATACTGTAATCCCGACTCGGTGGTTTTTACACCTTCTTTCTCCTTGTTTTTTTCAAGGAATTCCTTGTTTTCGGCAATATAATCAGCATATTCTTCTTCCATTTGTTTATCCTGGCGTTCCTGCATAACCATCATGATATAACCGCCAGCCGCAGCATCAATAAAAATGGAATTACCTTCTTTTGCATCTATCATACCTTTTGCAAGGTATAAGGGGTCAAGCTCAATATCACTCCTTGTCTTCAGGTTATTGTAGATATCCACTCCGAATGCATAGGCAAGCGAATCATCCTGGTTTTCAAGTTTTAAATTCTCAACTCCTTTATTTGAACAGGCACCTGACATAATTGCCAGTGCCATAAGTATAAGTAAAAGATTGATTCTCATAAATTTCTATTTTTTTGGTTTTAAATTTGCGCTAAGATAATATTTTCTTATTTGATTAACAGTTAAAGAAATGTGAAAATTGGTCAACTCTTTTTAACAGCCCGGGTAATCTCCCTTTTACCGGTGGGTCCTTCCAGGTTTTCCACAAGAAAACCAAGTTTTTTCAGGTCTCTCTTTAATTGCCCTTTCGCAGAATAGGTGACGAAGATACCGCCCGCTTTGGTTAATGAAGATACTAAGGATAATATATCGTACGACCACATCTCAGGTTGCTTATCAGGTGCAAAAGCATCATAATATACTATATCAAAAGCCATATCAAATTTAATTTCCCTAAGGTCTTTTTCAATCTTCAATAATCTGAAATTATCAGTTATGCTGCAGGATATTTCCCAGGGGCATTCATGTAATAAATTAAAATAAGTGCTTTCATTATCCTGTAAGAGTGTGCTGTAATTAAGCTTTTTATACACGTCCTCATTCAGGGGGTATTTTTCAAGGCTTACATAATCAACCTCCCTCTTATCATTTAACGATTCAAGGAGTGTAAGCAGGGCATTCAGTCCCGTGCCGAAACCCATTTCAAAAATTTTTACCGTCTTGCAGGATATTGATTTATAGCCTGACTCGATAAACACATGCTTTGATTCACTGACAGCGCCGAATGTTGAATGATAGTACTCATCCAACTCCGGGACATAGAGTGTGTTAGAGCCGTCAGAAGTTGAAATAATTTTTAGCATTATAATATGATATATTCCTGACCATTTCGCTTATCATGTCCTTGTCATCGGGGAATAATCCCTTTTCCACCTTTTTACCAGCCATGTTACAGAGAATCCTTCTGAAATATTCATGCCGGGGAAAAGAAAGGAAACTCCTCGAGTCCGTTGTCATCCCGATGAACCTGCTAAGCAAACCGTGAGAGGCCACTGTATTGAGTTGTTTCTCGATACCGTCCAGGGTGTCCAGAAACCACCATGCAGGGCCATACTGCATTTTACCGGGCATACATGATTGGAAATTACCAGCCATTGAGGCCATTACTTCATTGGCAGAAGGGTTCAGATTATATATTATGCATGGAGGCAGTTTGTTTTCCCTATCTAAGGAATCAAGCAGTTTTGCGAGGCCACAAGCCTGATTTGCATCGCTGATAGAATCAGCCCCTCCATCCGGCCCGTGTATTTTTAATATACGTGAGTTATTATTTCTGAGAGCACCCAGATGTAACTGCATTGTCCATCCATTTAGGGAATACAGTGTTGCCAGCTCTTTCAAAACGGCTAATTTGAATTTACCTCCCTGTTCAATATTGATGGATTTGCCACTGCGTACCCTCTCAAATATGCTGCGTATGTCTTTAAGCGAATAATCAGCCACCGGCAGGCTGGTGAAAGAATGGTCGGAAATCTTACAACCATGCCGGGCAAAATACTCAATTCTTTTGGCTAATGCCAGTATAAAATGCTCGTAACTGATTATATTTAAAGATGATATGTCAGCAAGCCTGTCAAGGTATTTATTAAAGGCTGCAGTGTCATTTATATTCAGGGCTCTGTCGGGTCTGAAACCCGGCAATACCCTGAAGCCCGGGTTTTTTGATTTTATTGCCCTGTGGTGCTCGAGCTTATCAGCCGGATCATCAGTTGTGCATATAACTTCAAGCCTGAACTTCCTCAGCAATCCCTGAACAGTATTATCCGGTAATGACAATTGCTCATTCGCCTTTTCCCATATCGCTTCAGCTGTTGAAGGGTTTAAAAGTGTATCAATATCAAAGTACCTTTTCATCTCCAGGTGTGACCAGTGGTATAAAGGGTTTCCCAGGGCGTTAGGGATTGTTTCGGCCCATTTCAGGAACTTCGCTTTAGCAGGGGCATCGCCGGAACAATACTTTTCCTCTATGCCATTGGCCCTCATTAACCTCCATTTATAATGGTCATTTTCAAGCCATGCTTCAGTTATATTGTTGAACTGCCTGTCTTTTGCTATGTCTTCAGGCGACAGGTGACAGTGATAGTCAATGATGGGAAGTTCAGATACATAATTAAAAAACAGGTTCTTCCCGCTTAAAGTCTCCAGTAAAAAATCATCATTAATAAATATCGGCATAGATTTTAAATTTTTGTGAATGTACTAATTCTGGGTAAAAATATGATACCGTCCCGGGTCAAATAATGACTAATTTATTCTTTGGATATTTAATTTATTGCCGGCCCCGTCAATCATTTTAATTTCTTGATATAAAAAATGCATCTTATCCTGTTTTTCTTACTTTTGTTTGATATTCACGCACCTAAAAAATATTTCTATGGAAACAGATATACATTTAAAGGCAGCTGATAATATAAGATTGCTAACAATGGCAATGGTAGAGAATGCAAAATCAGGGCATCCCGGCGGCGCAATGGGAGGCGCAGATTATATTCATATTCTCTTTTCGGAATACCTCAGGTTTGACCCTGACAGGCCTGACTGGATTCATCGCGACAGGTTTTTTCTTGACCCGGGTCATATGTCGCCAATGCTTTATTCAGTACTAACTTTATACGGAATTTTTTCAATTGATGATTTAAAGAATTTCCGGCAATGGGGCAGTGTTACACCAGGCCATCCTGAAGTGGATTTCAGCCGCGGCATAGAAAACACATCGGGTCCCTTAGGTCAGGGTCATGCCAATGCAGTGGGGGCAGCCATAGCAGCAAAATTCCTTGAACAGCGATTTGGCAAGTGGATGTCCCATAACATTTATACCTTTATTTCTGATGGTGGAGTGCAGGAGGAGATATCCCAGGGAGCAGGAAGGATTGCTGGTCATCTTGGGCTGGGCAACCTGCTTATGTTCTATGACAGTAATGAGATACAGTTATCGACAGAAACAAATATCGTCACCTCTGAAAATACAGCTGCTAAATACAGGGCCTGGGGCTGGCATGTCGTTAGCATAGACGGCAATGATCACAAGGAGATAAGAAAAGCCCTTGATGCATCATTGAAGGAGAAGGGCAGGCCAAGCCTGATAATTGGTAAAACGATAATGGGTAAGGGTCTGATTGATGAGGAAGGCAATTCATTTGAAAAGAAGACATCCATTCACGGTCAGCCGGTAAGTAAGGCAGGGGCTTCTTTTGAGAAATCAATGAGAAATCTTGGAGGTGACCCGGAGGATCCCTTTAATATTTTTAGTGAGGTGAAAGATCTTTATAAAGATATTATAAGCAGGAAGAAGGAACAGGTAAGTGCATTCATTGAAAAAGAAAACGAATGGTCAGAAAATAACCCGGAACAGGCTTCAATGCTTAAGGATTTTTTCTCGGGAAAGGTTCCTGATATTGATTACACCGCAGTGCAACAAAAGGAAGGCATAGCTACCAGGGCTGCATCGTCGGCCGTTCTTTCTTTCTTTGCGGATAAGATTGAAAATATCATAGTATCTTCTGCCGACCTGGCCAATTCTGACAAAACGGATGGTTTCCTAAAGAAGACATGGGTTCTCAAAAAGGGAGATTTCTCGGGTCGTTTTCTCCAGGCCGGAGTTTCTGAGCTCACTCTTGCAGCAATAATGAACGGGATAGCTCTGCATGGAGGAGTCATTCCTGTTTGCGGAACCTTCTTTGTGTTCTCCGATTTAATGAAGCCTGCCGTAAGGCTGGCAGCGCTAATGGGACTGCCGGTTAAATATGTATGGTCGCATGATGCTTTCATGGTAGGTGAGGATGGGCCCACCCACCAGCCTGTTGAACAGGAAGCACAGATAAGGTTACTTGAAAAGCTGAAAAATCACTCGGGGCAGCACAGTATGCTCGTACTCAGGCCTGCCGATGCCGCTGAAACAACAGTGTGCTGGCAAATGGCCCTTGAAAATACCACTACACCGACCGCTTTGGTACTTTCACGACAGGGCATAGCTGACCTGCCATCCGAAGGTAGCAGGTACGAAGATGCTCAGGGAGCACACAAGGGGGCATATATTGTTCAGGACGATAAGGGTCAACCTGATATTATATTGGTGGCAAGTGGCTCTGAGGTCAGTACGCTCGTTGAAGGAGCAGTATTATTACGTGAGAGAAAGGGCTTGAATATAAGGATAGTGTCAGTACCTTCTGAAGGCTTGTTCAGAAGGCAGAATAAGGATTACCAGGATTCGGTATTATTGCCCGGTGTGCCCCGTTTCGGACTGACGGCCGGATTGCCGGTGACACTCCTGGGGCTGGTAGGTGAGAGTGGAAGGATATGGGGACTTGAACAATTCGGTTACTCGGCACCATACAAGGTGCTTGATGAGAAATTTGGCTTTACAGCTGAGAACGTATACAAGGAGGTCACAGAATTCCTTTCATCCTGATTAAGCAATTAGGCACTCTGTATCATGAATAAGATGGATAAACCTCGTCAATTTCATTTGACTCCGGGAGGGCTGTTCTTATTTTTTCCAGGTAATGTCGTTCTTTAGCCATGTCAAGGCTTGGCTTAAAGTTGATATCAAAGATCCATCCTGCCTGGAGCAGCTTGAAGTCGTTGAGATTATGAATATTTTTTGTTTTAACAGCTCTTTTGTTCAATAAATCATTGTATACTTCCCTTGAAATTCCAGGAGTATCTGGTAATTCCAGTTCAAGAGCTGTATTTTTCTTACCGTCTTTCCTGTGATAATAATCAGTGACTACTTTCCAGATGTCAAGTTTATCAGCGTCACGGAGCAGCTTTGAATAAAAGAGACAGGTTTCATTTTCATCAGTCGGCAATGAAGCACGGTTATGATACCTTATGGATCTTATTATCAGGTATTGTATTGTGTCATCAAAGTGTTTCAGTATACCCTTTTCTTCCAGTATTCTTATGCCCAGCTCTGCATGATTTTCAGACTTTCCGTCTTTAAAGGTTCCGTAGCGTGCATATTGTTCGAAACGACCCACATCATGCAATAAGGCTATTATTTCAGCCAGCCTTAGTTCATCATCGTTTAAGCCCAGTTTTTTTCCTATTTTCAGTATCTCACGGCATACCCTCCTGGTATGGTCCTCTTTCAATTTTATATTTTCCTGCATTTCGGGATCGCCCTCCTTAAAGGTGTCCACATATCCTGAGAACCAGTTTTTAATGTTTGCAATTTGTTCTCTGTCCACTCTTATTTGCATTTTCTTATTATCCTATTTGATGTTATTACTGCTTCGGTGTATTTCTTTAACTCCTATGCCTGGTTCTTATGGCATAATCCAGTGTCCGTCATGGAAACGGGCACCTTTATACGGATCATTGCTTATAAGCAGGGAACCGTCGAGGTCGAGCCATCTTGCAAGAGGCTGAAGCTGTACGGCAGCACTTATAGCTACAGATGAAGCAATCATGCATCCAATCATTATATCCAGGTTGAAGGCACCTGCAATAACAGCCATCCTGAATGCTTCCATGATACCGCCTGACTTCATCAGTTTGATATTGATGCCGTCATAGGCTTCTGCTATTGGCACTATATCTTCTGAAGTGTTTACCGCTTCATCGGCAACAATCGGTAAGGGCGATCTTTCTTTAAGCCAACGGCTTTCTTCAATCATATTCACAGGCATTGGTTGTTCAACCAGTTCCACGCCTTTCTTTTCCAGCCATTCGATTGTTCTTATAGCTTCTTCCTTGTCCGTCCATCCTTCATTGATATCAACCCGGATTGGTTTATCGGTGACCTGTCTTATGGTATCTATTATGTTCCGGTCATCCCTGTTTGTTAATTTGACTTTTAAAATACTGTATGGGTCGGCTTCCCTAACTTTTTGTTTTACTACTTCAGGCTTATCAAATCCAATAGAAAAAGAGGTGTCCACATATTTCGATGGGTCAAGGCCAAACATCCTGTGCACAGGAATATTGAGTTTTTTACCGAGCCAGTCAAAGAGTGCTATATCGAGAGCTGCTTTAGCCGGTGATATATTCTTAATTTCCTGATTTACCTTATCGGTGAGTTCATAGAATTTAAACGGATCAGCTTCGAGATAAATGGGCATTATCTTTTTCAGTTCTTCGATTGTCCTATCAGCATTTTGACCTGCTCCTGTCATGTGTGAAGCTTCTCCTATGCCGGTTATGCCCTCTTTTTCATAATAAACAAATACGTCCTCTTTGTAATCGGTGCTACCACGGCTTATTGTCCATGTATGGCCAAGGTTAAGCTTAATTTTTTTGTATGTAATTGTTGCCTTACCGCTGGTGTCATTGTTTACCTCCGCCGTTTTGCGAGGAAACAATTTACTCCCCGGAATAAGAATTGAGCCACCTGCCAATCCGGTCAGTGCAAGGATTTTTTTTCTGCTTATTTTCATGGTTTTCCGTTTTACAGGGCCTGTAAAATTACAAAAAATAAGGTAAAGGCTTTTCTTATATAATTCACGGTAGTAGAATAGATATAAATAGACAAGTATAGCAATTGACAGGCCGGGAATAATGACTGCCAACTTTTACTTATCTTTGTGCCTTAAGAATACAGGTTATGGAATTTATTTTACCCGCCGAAATAAAAGGGATGATATTTGACCTTGATGGGACACTGGCCAATACCATGCCCTTACATATTAAAGCATGGAAACAGGCTTGTCAGAGTTTTGGGATGGATATGAGCAGTGAATTTTTGAGATCATTTACAGGTACCCCGGGAATAAATATTGCCTATGCAGTAATAAAATATCATTCAAAAGAGGGGGATATAGATCCTGACATTATTGCAGATAAAAAGAAAGAAAATTTCAGGAAAATGCAGCACTTGGTTACCGAGGTTAAGCCTGTCGCTGATATTGTGCGTAAGTACCATGGCAAAATTCCTATGGCCCTGGGGACGGGCGGACACAGGGAAACCGTTTGTCGCACCCTGGAGGTAATAGATATGAAGAAATATTTTGATCATATAATTACCGCCGACGATGTTGAAAATCATAAACCTGATCCCGAGACTTTTCTTAAATGTTCAGAACTTCTGGCCGTGCCCCCCGGTGAAATTATGGTTTTTGAGGATGGCGACCTTGGAATCAGAGCAGCAAAGACGGCAGGCATGCATCCTGTTGATGTCAGGGGATGGTACGAATACACCTGGTAATTTAAATAAAGACAAAAGATAAAAGTATAAAGATAAAAGTAAAGACGCGCCCGGCTTCGGCGGGCAGTGCTGGGTGCTGGGTACTGGGTCAGAGTTACCCTTTCCTGTAAGCTTTGAGTTACGCGACCAACGGGAGCCAATTACGCGAGCACAGCGAGCCAGTTACGCGAACGAAGTGAGCCAATTACTCCTGACTTGTCCGCCCTTTTAAGACAAAAAAATTTCAATATTGTATATCAGGTTGTTACGTTGGAAAAATCTTAAATTTGCCGCACTAAGGCAAATTTATGCTACGTATTAGAGTCGTTAAAACAGCATCTGGGGCTAATGCAGTTCAAGTAGTTTACTACAAGAATCGCAAGCGTTTTATATTTAAGCATATCGGTTCTGCGAGTAGTAGTAATGAATTGGAGTCACTGAAACTGGTTGCCAAGGATGTTATTAAGAACTTCAATCCAGAAATTCCTTTGTTTGAACAGGTTAAGCTTGATAATCTCCTGTATCTGGACAAGACTGAGTTTTTGGGTGTGTATTCTACTTTTCTCTATGAGGTAATCTCTGGTCTGATTTCTCAGGTAGGTCTGGATAGGATACGGAAACAATTGCTGCTTGATCTGGTAACCATTAGGATTGTAGAGCCCGCCTCAAAACTACGTTCTATAGAGCTTTTAGAGAGTTATTTTGGGATTAAGCATAGAAGGCAGAGCTATTACCAATCTGCTCCGCAATGGCTTCTTCTGAAGGAAGAAATTGAGAGTATTGTTGTGGAGTTTGCCAAGAGCAACTATGCCTTCGATTTTGACCTGCTGTTTTACGATGTGACCACTTTATACTTTGAAACATTTGAGGAAGACGAGCTACGAAGAAACGGCTTTTCCAAGGACAACAAATCGCAGCAGCCGCAGATTTTAGTCGCCCTGATGGTTACCAGAGAAGGCTTTCCAATAGCGTACAGTATCTTTTCCGGCAACACCTTTGAAGGCCATACAATAATACCTGTGGTAAACGCATTCATCAAGAAACACGCAGTAAAAGAGTTTACTGTGGTTGCCGATGCAGCAATGATAAGCGCTACCAACATACAGGAGCTTTTGTCAAATAACATCAACTACATTGTTGGAGCAAGGTTGGGCAACTTATCCAGTGATTTGATTGAACAGATCAATGGCAGCATTACCAGGGAGGACGGGGAAAGCATCAGAATAAAAACAGATAATGGGTATTTGATTTGCGCTTACTCTTCGATTCGTTACCGAAAAGACAAGTATGAGATGGAAAAGCAAATTGAGAAGGCTCGGGCCATTATCGAAACTCCCTCAAAAGGCAAAAAGGTAAAGTTTATCAAAACCACTGGGGAGCAGGTAGTGCTTAATCAGGCCTTGATTGAGAAATCAAAAAAACTACTGGGGATCAAGGGCTACTATACCAACTTGGAAGAGAATGTCGCAAGTAACCAAACAATCATTGAGCGTTATCACGAACTATACAGAGTGGAGCAAGCCTTCAGAATATCGAAGCACGATTTACAAACAAGACCCATCTTTCACTTCAAGGAAGATCCTATAAATCTTCACATCTTAATCTGTTTCATGGCGCTGGTGGTGTCAAAGCACATTGAATTGGCTACAGGAGACTCTGTTAGAAAGTTTATAACAGAATGCAAAAAGGTGACAGATGCCCGAATGCTTAATAAAATAACAAACAAAGAGACAAGAATAAGATCAAAACACAATGAGAAGACATTAGGATACCTCAGATCTCTGAAATTGCCGCACTAAAGTGGACAAGTCAGGA
>JAYEGY010000027.1:0-20691 GCA_034659275.1 Bacteroidota bacterium
GCCCCTGATCACATTTGATCCTGACTGGTCCCACAGGGTAAGCTGTCCTGACAGGAATGAATCCTGATCTATTTTAGTCTCCACCTGCTGGGTCCCCAATATCCGCTTTTCCTTCGGGAACTGGTAGGCCAGGAATCTCCCGTAGTTCTCAGGATCGCACATTCCGGCAATCCAACCTATCATAACCTGTTTGTTTTTGGGTGTGAAAGGCAGCATGATGATAAACTCAGCCTCGTCAGATTCAGGTGGTTCCCACATAATATAATAAGGCTCAACAGCTTGCACATTGGCATAATATTTTTCGGTAGCCCTGACCCATAGATCCTCCTGGTTATAAAAGACATCGGGATCGGTCATATGGTATTTCGAATACACCAGCCCCTGGATCAGAAGCATATCAGCAGGATAACGTACATGCTTCATAAGAGATTCCGGCAAGTCTGACTTTGGTTTAAATAAACCCGGGAATATTTTATCATACACCCGGATCAGTGGATCATCTTCTTCAAAAATGTAAAAATCAGTCTGACCGTTATATGCGTCAATAATTATCTTCACGGAATTACGGACATAATTTTCTCCCTCAAGGTGTGAACTGACGAACCTGTTATCGGGGCTTTTACCGACAGCCTGGCCACCGGAATAAAGATTCGTTGCTTCGAAGGATGAAAATGGCTCGCTGTAAGGATAATATCCTGAGGCAGTATAAGCGTCGATAATCCAGTAGAGTTTACCGTCAGCAATGACTATATACGGATCATTGTCCATGTAAAGGAATGGTGTCAGTGTTTTAATCCGCTCGGTAATCTGGCGATACAGCATTATCCTGCTTTCTTTGGAAGGATAGCCTGATACGAGGAAGCGTGTTCCCCCGTATTTCCATCCATAAATAAGTTTCCTCCAGAAACTGGAGACTTCCACTCCACCGTCGCCGCTGTAACTTACATAGACATTCTCATCGCCACTGGGGTAATCGAACTCTTTCTCTTCCGAATTCGCCACTACATAATCTAAAGGCATTTCACCATAATAGAGTTCAGGCCTGTTAATTTCTAGATTCTCATAAGTGCTTACAGGTGGAATATCCTTGATCAGAAGTTGTGGTAATCCATCCGGCGTAAATTCATTAACCAGGTTCAGTACGGCCCCGTAACCATGGGTATACTTAAAATGTTTATTGACAAAAGTCTGGCTTTCAAATGGCAGGTTAGTTGACTGCATCTCCCTGGCTGAAACCATTACCTGACGCTTAACATTGTCAATATAATACCTGTCGATGTCAACATCATGAAATTCATAATAAAGCCTTATCTCCTGGAATTGTTTAAAGACAACGTCAAGGGCCCTGTAATCCCATAGCCTTATATTGGAAAAGAGGTTCCGGTTCTCTTCCACTGTATTTTCATTAAATTGTTCGGATACATCGTATTCTCTGTTTTCGACTTTATCCAGATGGAAACCTGAGCGGGTGAAGCTTATATTATGGAGGATATATGGTTTTTCCACCGTAATTTCATTAGGCTCCACTTTCAACCATTGAAAAAGCACAGGAACCACAGCCATTAGAATGAACCACAATGCAAAAGCGGATCCTCCTACATTATAAAGGGATGACAATGCTGATTTTGCTTTTTTTGCACTTAAGTTTTTACGCAACGCCGGACTAAAGGCTGCAATTATCAGCATTACTGCAGTAATTACAAATATTACGGTCAGCACATTGAGCATGGGCAACCTTATGTTAGCATCAGTCCAGCCCGGGCCTGATACTATTCCGTATTCGGAAAAGAGGATACCGAATCTAGCCAGGTACCTGCCGAATGCCAGTACCAGCAGGATCACAGCTGCTGAGATAAACAATGAAGCCACTGGCTGCTTGAGGCTTGCAGAATCATCAGCAGTTCCCTTTACTGATTTAAAATACCAGTACTGTAAGAATGATGCAAAACCTGTTATCAGGGTCAGAACCAGCAATTGATAATACAGTGCTTTCAAAAAGGGATAACTGAAGAGGTAAAAACCTGTATCCCTATTCAAAATAGGTTCTGCCAGGTTGGTTTGTATCCGGTTTAAGAATTTAAGGACAATATCCCAGTTTGAAAACCAAAAAATTCCTGTGAAAAGTGCTGCAACAAGTATTGTAAGCGGTTGAAGATATTTTACTTCACGTGAGAAATTTATGCTTAGTAAGTATGCTATTAATCCACCGGCAATAAAGGTTCCGCCAAGAAGTAATAATTTTGTGGTCCAGACTGTCCAGAAGCGGTCATTATAACCAAGCTGGTCGAACCATAGCTTATCACTCCAGAAGCCCATAAACCAGAAAAACAGGATCACGAGTAATCCTGCAACGATACCCGTGACTATAAGAGGCACTTTCTTCCTGGATACGCCCCTTGCGATGATAAATCCGGCTAATGCCAGCAGGATAATAAGAATAAGTGTATACATAATTTTTGTTTTATAATTATTTTAATATTGTTTTAAACAATGCATCAGTCTCACACTGACTGGAGAGTTGATTATCTCATTATTTGATCAATAATGAATGGCCAATAATTAAACCAAAGATATCCAAAAGTAATAATACCGGTGGGTACCTGTCCTTTAAGAAACACAATTGATGAGAATATGGAGACTATTTAGTACCTTTTAAATTGAACTTCACAGGTAGATGATAAGGGCAAGCACTTAGCCAGAGTTGGGTAGTTAATACTCAAAAACTGTGAAATAATACCACACCATTTCAGGAAGTTGGAGTTATAAGGTAATAATGACTTACTGTTAAACCGGTTTTTCTACTTATAAATCAGTCATAAGAGTGCTTTTCACCGGGATGAATAAAATATTCAACAGCTTTGGAACATATTTGGATACCATACAATTGGGATTGATAACAGGCAATTAATAACCGGAAACAAGCCTGTGAAAGGTCCTGAAAATAAATCATTTAAACGAATACTCAAATTACAATAAAATGCCACTTAATAATAAGAATATCGCACAGAAGCTGGAAGAAGTTGCCGGCCTCCTGGAGATTAAAGGGGAGAACAGGTTCAGGATAAGATCATACAGGGATGCGGCAAGAGTAATTTCCGGCATGTCTGAAGATCTCGGTGGACTGGTCGACAGTGATGGCAAGCTTCAGGATATACCCGGAATAGGGGAAAGTATTGCCGAAAAAATAAAGGAAATAATTAAAACAGGTAAGCTAAAACAGCTGGAGAAGCTTAAGAAAGAGATACCTGAATCCTTACTGGAGGTAATGGCTCTTGAACAGATGGGCCCCCAACGAACCAAGATCCTCTACGAAAAGCTGGGTGTGGAAACTATTGAAGATCTGAAAAAAGCAGCCCAAGGTGGTAAGATTGATGATATCAGTGGTTTTGGTGCTAAAATGTCCGAAACAATATTAAAGGCCATTGAAGAATACGAGGAGAGTGACCATGTGGGCCGGTTCAAGTTGAAAGAAGTGGAAGACAGGATAGAGTCCCTGAGGGAGTACCTGAAGGAGGAACTTGATAATATCAGCATTGCAGGTAGCTACAGGAGGAAAAAGGAAACAGTGGGGGATATTGACATCCTTGCAACAAGTAAAAACCCTAAAAAGGGTGTTGATCGTTTTACCTCTTACGAAGATGTGAGCAGGGTGCTGTCAAAGGGTGATACAAAATCCTCGGTTATCCTGAAGTCAGGCATGCGTGTTGATCTGAGAGTCATTGAGAAGAGATCTTACGGCGCTGCCATGTTATATTTTACCGGGTCGAAAGCGCATAATATAGAACTGAGAAAGATTGCCCAGGAGAAAAACATGAAGGTCAATGAATATGGTCTCTTCAAAGGTAAAAAGCGGATTGCCTCAAAAACTGAAGAGGAGATATATAAGAAGCTTGATCTTCGGTATGTTGAACCTGAACTAAGGGAAAACAAAGGGGAGATAGAGGCAACTCGTAAAAATAATCTTCCCGGGCTTATAAAACCGGAAGACATCAAAGGTGACCTCCAGACCCATACAAAGTATAGCGATGGAATTTATTCGATTGAAGACATGGTAAATGCCGCAGAAGAAATGGGATATGAGTATTATGCCATAACCGATCATTCAAAAAGGGTGACTATGGCCGGTGGCCTGGATGAAAAAAAGCTGGCAGAACAGATTGAAAAGATAGATGAGCTGAACAAGAAAATGAAAAAACTGAAGATACTGAAAGCCATAGAAGTGGATATCCTTGAGGATGGATCACTGGACCTGTCCGATGACATACTCAAAGAGCTCGACCTGGTGGTGTGTGCCATTCATTATTACCAGAATCTATCGAAGAAAGAACAAACAAAGAGAGTATTAAAGGCTATGGAGAATCCTTACTTTAATATCCTTGCACATCCCACAGGAAGAGTTATAGGAAAGAGAAAGGGATATGACATTGACCTGGAAAAAGTGATGAAAGAGGCCAAAGACAAGGGATGTTACCTGGAGATAAATGCTGCGCCCGACCGCCTTGACTTAAGTGACGATAATGCCAGGATGGCTAAGGAAATGAACCTGAAATTATCGATCTCAACAGATGCGCACAGCATTGATCAGCTGAAGAATATGGAGTATGGTGTGAACCAGGCGCGCCGTGGCTGGCTCGAAAAGGACGATGTATTAAACACCCGCCCATGGAAGGAACTGAAAAAATTGCTTAAGAGGAATTAAAAAAAATAGCGCTGATGAGTTCAAACCCGTATAAAAAAACACCTTTCCCCGATTTTCAGGACATAGAAAAGATCAGCGGGAAAAGTGCACAAAAAGAAATAGAACAGTTACGTGATGCCATAGAGTACCATGATCACCGTTATTATATCGATAATAATCCTGTTATCTCGGATAAGAAGTACGATGAATTATTTAAACGTTTGCAGGAACTGGAAGAACATTTCCCCCGTTTTGACAGTGAACTGTCCCCGACACGCAAGACAGGGGCGCCACCGGTTGATCATCTCGAAAAGATAAAACATGCCTCACCCATGCTCAGCCTCAGTTCATCCACTGAGGAAAAGGATGTATCAGATTTCATCAATAATATCTATAAAGATGCAGGTAAGGAGAAGGTTGAATTTGTTCTGGAGCCTAAGTTTGACGGATTATCAGTAGAGATAGCATATGAAAAGGAAGCATTTGCAAACCCGAGGAATGCTGCTGCAGGAATAGTGAGGCAACTTGATTCAAAAAAAGTCGCCGGTACCGGGTTGGACATATATTTCTTTGAAATAATTGCCGGGGATGACGGTAATTTTAAAAGTCACTGGGATATGCTCCAGCAGTTCCCGGAATGGGGACTGAAGACCTGTGAACTGAACCGTAAGGCCGGCAGTTTTAATGACATCAAGAAGTATCACCAAGAAATAGCCGGTAAACTGGAAGATCTGGAATTTGAGATTGATGGTGTAGTGATAAAACTTGATGACAGGGATCTGAGAGAGGATATGGGCACAAGGCAGAATAACCCGCGCTGGGCTTACGTATGGAAATTTGAACCCAAAAAAGAAATAACAAGAGTCAGGGATATTATTATCCAGGTGGGAAGAACAGGAATACTGACACCGGTTGTATTGCTTGAACCGGTTGATGTAGGTGGTGTTACTATCAGCAGGGCAACCTTGCATAATGCTGACATGGTAAAGGAAAAAGATGTCAGGAAGGGAGACAAGGTAAAAGTGATACGTGCCGGTGATGTTATACCTGAAATAGCCGAACGTATTAAAACAAAAGGGGAAAAACGCGAAAAGCCCTTTAAGATGCCTGGTAATTGTCCTTCATGTGGAACAGAGCTTGTAAGAGAAGGTGCTTATGTTCTATGCCCGGCGGGATTATCCTGTCCCTTATTTTTTCAAGTTCTTTAATAAGTTCGTCCAGTTCCCCCTTATTAACGACATCCTCCAGGGGGCTGGAGCGCAGGCTGTTTATCTTTGTTGTTAATTCATCAACTTTTTATTTTGCTTCTTCTCGTAGTTCTTCCTGAGTTTTCATATTTGCAGATATTTAATTTTATATATTGGTTCATTTAATTTTACTAATATGTCTGGCTGTTCTTATAGAAATCATAGAGCTCATTTTCTAACTCAAGATTAAGATTTACCATGTCTTCAAATTCAGGTGCATTCTTTATTGTTCCCGTATGTAATTCTATATTTACTTCCTTTTTGGTGTAGCTGATCTTGTTCAACCAGTTAATGGGAAGCAATACTTTTTTGCTCCATGGTTGCCAGTCGGATGTGTCGATAATTGCATATACGATCTGCCAGTCTTCTTCATCTGTTATGACATCCTTAACTGAGCCCAGCTTACCATCGACTGCATTGATATGGTATCCCTTTAATTCATTATAGCTCCTCAGTTCTGTATCCAGTTCCTCTTCACTTACTATTTTTGAAGGCACCTGCAAAGGCCTGGGTGGGAATATCATTGATGCAGCAGCAGTTATTGTATATCCGTGGGGCCAGTAATTACGTATTTCATAATATTTATTAAGTGCATTTTCATATTCTCTTGATACGGGGGCTTTGTCATCAAGTTCGAGGCATGCCTGTATGCTCTTTTCTGAGAGGTTGATAGGGAAATGCTTTCCTTCCCAGTCGGGTTCACCAAGCAAGGCAGTTGGTATAAGTATTCTGCGATTCTTGAATAAACCTCCGAAATCGGCATCTATATATCTTATGACCCAGGATTCCTCGTCAAAGAGAAAATCCTTGATCTTGCCATTTGTTCCATCTTTTGTTTGTATACTGTACTTGGATAGGTTACTTAAACTTCGTTTCATTGCTTTTGTTTATTCGTTTTTGGATTATTTTTACTTACCGGTTTAAGGATATTATGTGAGAATAGTGTGCCAAAAACAAAACCCATCCTTCAGCACTGTTGTAAATCACTCTATATCAGTATTATAAAATTTCACTAAAATAAGATAGCTGTGCACTGAATGAGATATTATTCCATTTGGTGTGGAATAAATACACAGACGGTGAAGTATTATTTATTATTCACTCAAACCACGGATCCATATCCGTGTTGGCATCCCCAAAGATATCCCTGTTCTGGAATTCAAGTATTTTTTTCAGTTGTTTTAGAAGTGTTTTAATTTCTTCATTATCAGGATATTCCTTTTCCGCCTCCAGCAGGCAGTTGATTGCACTGCCATAATTACACTCAGCTATCAATTTATTGACCTTCTGTTTAAGTTCTGTAATATCTATACCCTTGTCCATACTTAATTTATTCCAGTAAGATTATTATTTATAAAATGTGGAATCCGTGATGAATTTCTCATCATGATGACCCAGTTCTATCTCTATCAGTTCATTCTGTAAACTTTTCACACAGTCAACAGAGGGAAGGTAAGGCTTGATATCCAGTACCGGTGTTCCCTCAAAAGCATCCACACCAGAAACATAGAGTATCCCATTCTCAATTTTTTCAAGTTTCACCAGGGAGAGCCCGATGGGATTAGGTCTTTTGGGGCTCCGCGTGGAAAAGAGTCCGAAATTATGTTCATGGGTAGAAGCCGGAGGATTGACAATTGGTTCCCATTCCTCAACCTCGCTGAAATGATACAGAACCAGAATGTATTCAAAGAAACCAAGGTAATTCACGGCACTCTGGTACCGGGGATATATTTCAATGCTGCCCATGGTTTCTTTCATAAGTATACCCTGGCGCGGTGCCCCTGTTTCAGTCGTATACGGTGTATGAAATACACCTATTGGCTTGTATATAATCTCCTGAATGGTATCCTGCACAGTATTCTGTCCGGTAATAAATAAAGTGTTAACAATAATTAGAATAAATATATTTATAATCCTGTATTTGTTAATAAGCGCTTTAAACATTTCTTTAATTTAAAATTATCTTTTAATGTGTACATTTCATTCTGTAAATAAAGAAGACAGACAAGCTAACTACACCTATAAATGTTATACCAAAGGCACTAAAACCCCATTGTTCAATAAACCAGCCGCCCATCAAAGGGAATATTGCCGGCAGAATATTTCCTGCTCCCGCAAAGCCTGCATAGAGGGCTCTGTTTTCATGCCTGGAAACTTCGAGTAATACTCCATTCATACTTATTGTATAAAGAGAAAATACAATACCACCAAGAATAAAAATATAGCGAAAAGCATGCAGATTATCAATATTCAGAACAGCCAGAGCCAGCAGGACAGTTAGAAATACATTGAGATATAAAAGCAGGTTGTATCTTATCTTACCTGAATAAATCAGGATTATTAAGCTTATAGCTACCATGCCTATGATTTTACTGAACAGGAACACCCCGATATCGTTGTTTTGTGCATTAAAGAATTGTTTTGCATAGAGTGTTACAAAAGGAAGAAATGATATTGCTATACCCTGGGTATTGATAAAACCCAGGAAATAAAGCAATTTTTTGTTATCCTTTAGTTCAGCTTTAAGGGTTTTAAAATAATCAGGGATATTCCTTACCGGCAGTTTGGAAGCAACTGTTTCTTTTATTCTCCAGAAGCCCAGAGAGGCCATGAGCAGCAGAGTCCCCCCTATGGCGAACGACCATGCATAGTTAATGGGATATTCTTTTAATGAAATCAACTGTTTTGCCAGGAATGCCGAGATTAGGACAATAGAACCGTTAATTATCTGCCGTCCAGAAAAGAATTTTTTTCTCCTTTTCGGATTTATTGATTTTCCTAATATATCGATATATCCTATATTGGCAAAGGCTCCGCTAAGGGCGAAAATTGTAATAAAAAAGAAGATCAATACCAGTATTGATTGTGATTGATGATTTCTCAGATAATAAAGGATAAAGCCAAGTGCCAAGAGTGATAATATACGTGCATTAATCCCGGTTAAAAGAAACTTTTTCTTAAAAGGTTTATTACTTAAATATGGGGCGAATAGTATCTGGGTGAAGCTGGATCCACCAAGTAATATGGCAGTCATAAGGCCAATGTGAAAAGCATTCCCTCCGGATTCGATAAGCATTGAAGGTATAATTGTATCAACATCCATAAAGCTCTGGGCAAAAGCAAGAAAACCTGCATGCCACAGAAAAGCGGAGAAATTACGTTTCGATACTTTAATCGGAAGGATCAATTCTTCAGTCTTCATTACCGTTATGGCTCTTTTTATGAACACTGGTTTTCAATATACCCTGTTTGATGGTGAAGAGCCGGTAGTTCTTAGGCCGGTTCTGTAATTCATCTTTAAGCCACATAATATATTTAGTGAGCACTGTTTTTACTTTATCCGGTGTTTCGGAAAAGACGATTACCGGGATAAAATTTCTGGCGGCCTTTCCTATGTTCTCACCGAAATTCCTGGCTACCAGCACCGATACTTTGTTTTCTTTTAAGAGATTTATTATTTGCTTTCCTTTTTCTTCTTTTACAGTGTGGTCGCCGTTATTTTCATCCCTGAAAGGATTGATCAATTCTTTTATGAAGGTAAATTCATTGTTTTTCCATTCATATACCAGGAATCTCCAGGCAAAGCAGAATTGTTTTATATCAAAGTTATCTGTACTGTCAACAGCCATGGCAAACCTCAATGGTTGCTTAACCTTTTTTATAGCCCTGGTAACAATAAAGCTACTCTTACCCTGGCCGTTTTTTGCTTGCTGCACTTCTTTTATGCCGCTTAGTGTACCGAAGACTGTCTGAACCGTTTTCCCGATAATAAAATCATTTTTCTTCAGCATCTCATGAATCTCTTTAGTGCTGAAGAAGCTGGCATCTTTGTAAAAGAGGCTTTTGTCTTTTTCTTTCAGGTATTGTTTACCTACCTGGCTGTCGCGGTCGACAAATCCTATTATTAACTCACCCCGTGGTTTAAGTATCCTGTTAATCTCACTTATGGCTTTTCCCGGATCATCAACAAAACATATGGTGGTTACCATCAAGGCATAATCGAAGCTCTCGTCTTCATAGGGTAATTTTTCGGCAATGCAATCTATTGCTTTAATGCCACGGGCAATGGCTTTTCCCCTCATTGCTTTAGAAGGGTCACAGCCTTCTTTTATCCCCAATGGTGCGGCAAATACCCCACTGCCCACACCAATTTCAACGCCCTTCCCTTTAAGGGGTAAAAGCTTTCTTACAGCCTCCAGCTCTGAAAGGAAGGCATAATGATTATCTTCAAACCACTTTTCGTACTCTTTTAAATGTTTGTCAAAAGGCTCAGTCTTTGCCATTGGTTTATTCTTTTACTTTATTTTTTCTTATCTTTTTCTTCTTCACTATGCTCCCTGATATTTTCTTCTATCTTTTCAATCAGGTCCTCGAGCCGCTTTATTGAAGATTCAAAGTTTTTAATTTCTTCTTCATCCTTTGATTTTTTGATTTTTTCTTTCAGTTCTTCTTTCCTGCTATTCATTTTAGACAGGAGGTCCTTTTTCTTTTCTATTTCTTCTGACTTGATAGCTTCGTCAAATACCAGCTCTTCCGGCGATACTTCCTCTTCCACTTCTTTTTTCTCAGCATGATACTCGGGGATGAACTCCTGCTCATCCACCCTGCGCTGGTTCATAAAGGTGGGCGACACTATTTCTATCTTGTTCTTATGCAATATGTCCATTACTTTTGCATTCAGTAATGAGCTGGTGCTAAAGAATTTGCTGGTATCGTTAAGAAAACCGTGTATTTTATAAGTGACCGAGAAATCACCCAGTTCTGTAATATAAACATAGGGATCTTTTAAGCCTGTTGCCAGGGCAGCCTGTTTAAGTGCTTCTTCAATTTTGGTCCTGGGTATATCATAGCCCAGTGATACAGTGGTTGATATCACCGTGTTGGTTTTGCGTGTCAGCTTAACAGGATGAGTGGCAATATAGAGATTAGGCAGGGTAACATAATTGCTGTCTTCGAGCTGTATCTCAATATGGAATACCGACTTCCTCAGCACCCTTCCCTGTATATCATCTATTTTTATCAGGTCGCCATTTCTGAAGCGATTCATTGAATTGTTCATGAATCCGGCAAGCAAGTTACCCAGCACAGTTGTTGAACTCAGTGCTATTCCTGCACTTATTATTATGGCAAGAAAACTTAGAACCTGCCCTTTCATTTCAGGATCTATTGGCAGTGAAAGGATAAAGATTATCGTGCCGATAAAACTTATAAGGAAGGCAATTGATCTTCTTATTATTATCACGGTGCTCTTTACGGATTTCATCTTTTTAAATATCCAGCTGTTTAGCAGTAAGAGCACGACAATTATTATGATCACGCTGGCAGGTTCCAGTACTGATTTCAAGGTGTTAAGCATGCTTTCCATTGGGATGCGTTTTTTTACATATTACGATGAATTCTTTAGACTCTTTGTCCAGTTGATGGCCTTCATAATCTCCAATTATCTCATATTCTTCAAAGTTGGAGCGTTCAATAAGATGTTCCAGTTCATACCTGAAAAAGAAACGCAGTGGCACTCTCCATTCCTCAGTCCTCATTTCATCATCTTCTTCCCACTCCAGCCGGAATAAAATGTTTAAGACCTGGTTTACCAGGTCGGGCATTGAGCTTACTATACGCCTTAGTTTTTTACCAGGCTCATATTCCTCATCAAAATCCTTCTGCTTATCAATTCCGTGATGCAGTATAGCCGGATCAGGTACAAAGGTATCAAAAACAAAGCGACCGCCGGGGACAAGGTGTTTATAGACGTTATTAAGGGCCCTGATCTGCTCCTCTTTTTCAAGGAGGTGCATAACTACCCTGAAGGGGGCAATCACCAGGTCGAACTTAAAGTCAAAGCTGAAATCAACAATTCCCTGTAAACTAACACGATGAGCTTGCTTTTTGTCGAGCTTGCTGAATAATATATCAAGCATTGATTCACTGATATCAATTCCATAAATATCAGCCCCGTCTTCAATTGCATTCATAAACAGGCGGCCTGTCCCAACGCCTATCTCAAGCACCCTGCCATCGGTTTGTCTTATAAGTTTACGGAAGTATTCACTATCGGCACCGTCGCGCATACGGTGATAGATTGTATCATAGAAACGTGCAAAATTCCTGGGATATTTATGTGCCATTTTTGGCTGTGATTTATTATTTACGTAAAGATACTTAAATGATGAAGATGTTAAAAAGTTGAATTGTGTAATTGTTGAATCGGGGCTGGCTTATAATTGTCATTCTGAGCGATAGCGAAGAATCTAAGTTACTGAAAGCAAGTAATCAGATCCCTGCCTGCCGGCAAGCAGGCAATTAAACGGTTCAACAGTTCAACAGCTATTAAACGTCAATAACAATGAGATAATCAATTAATTAATGTTAGTGATGTCAGAATCTTATACCTATAAGTATAACGTCATCCAGCTGATTGACCTTTTCTTTCCATTTCATGATCCGTTTCTCCAGTATTTCATGCTGTTTTTTCATAGGCATGTTTACCACCTCCGCGAGGCTCGACTTAAACTGGCGTGTACTGAATTTTTTATTTTCCGGTCCCCCGAACTGGTCGGAGTACCCGTCAGAGAAGATATAGATGACATCACCCGCCTGTATAGGTATCTCGTTATTGGTAAAGTTTCTGGCATGGGGGATATATGAGCCCACGGGCATCCTGTCCGCTTTATACTCAGTCAGTTCACCATTCCTGAAATGGTACAAAGGATTAAAAGCTCCCGCATATTCCAGTATTTTCTTTTTCCTGTTGTATTTGCAGAAGGCCAGGTCCATACCATCCACGGCCCTGCTTTCGGTTTTTGTATGCGACAGCGACATGATAACTTTATTTCTCAGCAGTTCGAGTATCTCCGAAGGTTTAAGATCCTTTTCACCATCACTGGTTATCTCGTTGAGCAGTGATATACCCAGCATACTCATAAAAGCTCCCGGCACGCCATGCCCTGTGCAGTCGGCAGTAGTAAAATATACCCTGTCTTTATTACCTGCTATCCAGTAAAAATCACCGCTCACTATATCCCTGGGTTTGAACAATATGAAATGATCTTTGAAATTGTTTTTGAATAACTTTCTGCCGGACAACATAGCTGTCTGGATCCTGCTGGCATAGGCTATACTGCTTGTTATTTCCTCTTTCTGATGCATTATCTCATCCCTCTGCTGTTCTATCTGTTCCTTTTTTTGTTCTATCTCGAGTGTCCGCTGCTTGACCTTTTCTTCCAGGACTCGTTTATCATGTTTCAGTTTCTTTTCCCGGAAAATAACTATCAGGACAAAGAGTCCTGCCACCACGACACCTGCAATCACGTAAAAGAAAGCTGATTTTGTAAAGGGTGGTTTAATGGAGAAACTTATTGTTTTCTCCCTGCTCATCTCGCCCAGTATATTCATGGCCCGGAAGTGAATCCTGTAATCTCCAGGTTCAAGAAAGATGTTTATTTCCGGGTTTGTTGTCCAATCCGACCAAGTTTCCATATATCCTTCAATAAGGTGCTGGTACCTGGTGGAAGTTTTTTTCAGGTAATAGGGAGCAGTTATACTTACCGAGATTTTTCTCTCATCAGGTTCGAAAACCATATTTTCAAGCTCATAGAAATTATTCTCAGAGTCCTTAACACCAGATATATACATACTGAATTCCGTGTCTAATTTTCTGCTACTGTACCCTTCTATCCTGTATATATTGTTTTTATCATCAGCAAGCCAAACCAGGTCTTTATCTTCGATACTTATATAGTT
This sequence comes from Bacteroidota bacterium, assembly GCA_034659275.1. Lineage (GTDB taxonomy): Bacteria > Bacteroidota > Bacteroidia > Bacteroidales > VadinHA17 > UBA9300. The sequence goes on from JAYEGY010000027.1 coordinate 13,666, forward strand.
CAGATCATTAAAGAGTCTCAGTATGCCCTCTATCCGCTCTATTCCCTCTAGCTTTGTATTGAGGCACTTCCATCCCTCGCCCGTTTTGACCATGGGATAGTGTTCAGCAGATATAAGATATTTATAACTTTCCCCTTCCTTTATATTTTTTTCTGCATCGGTATATAAGTCAAATGAATCAGTAAGGGGCAAGTATTTATATACTGTTTTTTCAGCAAAGGCAAAAATGTCATCACCTGATAAAGCCACTTCATATGAAACAGGGTAGTCCCCCGGGAAGTTATATTCTTCTATATCTAATTCCTGCTCAGTCCATGATCCCTCTACTTTCAGTATTTTATCCATTGATCCAAGCCAGCATGATGAGGGGTCAATTATCGCGGCATTGTACACAGGACCAGTGATATCTTCCACAGCCTGTCCCGTCCTCCATTCACCATTAACACACTTAAGGAGGAATAAACCATTATTACTGCATACCAGGCAATTGTTGTTGTCCAGCTTACTTACAGAGTTTATTGTCCTGTCAGCAGAGATGAGGCGGGCCGAGCTGTTCTCAACATAATGAAGTCCGGAAGTGCTGAGGACAATGATACCACTGCCAGCCGGGATCAACTGTTTAATCCTGTAATCTATCTGCTCTATTTTCCGGTTAACATAATTAATTGATTTAAGTACGCTGATTGTTCGCTTGCCGTATTGCGGTTCGGAAGGTTTTACTTGCGTGACTTCTTTTTCCTCCTCTTTCTTCTCCTCCTGGGCTTCCTCTTCCCTGCCAAAGAGCCTGTTAAAGAATCTTATGACCGGTTTTTCTTTAAGAGGGCCGGCCTTTTCAAGCTCCCCTTCCTCACCTGGCGGTTCTTCTTTTTCTTTTACAGAAGGGGGCTTCCTGTAGAGCACTTCCTTTTTGTCATATTCCCTTACCTGGTCGAGGTAGAACAATCCTTCATTTGTCCCTGCATAGAGCCTGTCATTATGGAAAAATATGGCGGTAATGACTCCCTGGAGACCCGGATAGTGACTGTAGGAAGAAACTGGTAACTTAAAGTCGACTCTACATATGCCATAGCCGTGTGTCATCCATAGCCCATTATTATTATCTGTGTTTATTGCATAAATTTCATCATCCGGCAAGCCATTCTGGTAGTTGAGCAATGCCACTTCATCACCGGTTTCTTTGTTAATCACCATCACACCACCATATAGTGTTGAAAGTGCTATAAGTGAATCAGCTATTATAACAGCATCGGTAAGGATATTTTCCTGGAGGTATTCTGGTTTATTTATCTCAAAATCATAGTACTTAATCCTGTCAAAAAGCTGGAGTTTGTTATCATCTGTTCCGACCAGCTTCCTCTTATCATCGTATGGCAGGGTGAAGATTATTTCCCTCTCTTCGGTAAGGTAACCTGTAACTATCGGGAAGAGGGTGTCACTTTCGATGCGGTACAATCCTTTTCCCTCTACATTAAAGAACAGTTTACCGCGATGGGCTATCATTCCCGTGAAGGGTGATTCTTCCTCAGCATACCAGCGTTTATAATCTGAGAGGTCATCCAGTTTATGTACGTTGATACTTTTGTCCGAATAGTAGATAACAGTTGTATCGGTGAATATTATCCTTGTTATCAAACCGGTATTGGCAGTGTCGCCCGAGATTGGTAAATATTCATACCTCCCCGCCCTGTTTTTTTCCAGGATGCCGTAGTTATTATTTGCCCCTGCATAGATTCTGTTGTCAACGGGGCACCGGCTAAGAGCAGTTGGTATATGTTCAAGGTGTATGAGGTTCCACTGGTGACCGTCATAGGTAAGCAAGCCGTGTGGGTTGGCAAAAAGCATCACATTGAGAGGGTCCTGGCATATTGCCCAGTTCTGCACTTCAATATCAACATTATCATCATAATAGCTGATGTAGGGTATTCCTTCCTGTGCCAGGGAAGAAAGGCAGATGATGAGAAAGAAGAAAACTGAAGCCAGGCTTTTCATGATACGTTTATTGCACTGCCTAAAATTAACATAAAAGAATAATTGTTTCACTTAAGCGAAATCTGCCTGAATCTCCGTAGCCTGACTTTCTTTTCAAAATTGCAGGACATCGCCGGTTTTCACCTGCTTAAAGCCGTAAGCATCATAAAAAGCTGCCAGTGCCGGTAATTCAGTGCAGTGTGAGGGGTATACGTATTTCACTGTGTTATTGTTCAGGTACCGTATGGTTTCTTTTGTTTGCTGATCATTATGTTTAAGGTGGAAGCCCCCCATAATCCCATAAATCCTGTTTACTCCGCTTACCTTCCTGGCATGCTCAAGTGTATTTACCACCCCGGCATGACCGCAGCCCGTAACAACAAATATTCCTTCCTTGAGCAGTAATGCAAGAGCACTGTCGTCCATGACGTAATCGGGCTTACCACCTTCGAAAATGAAATTTGTTTTTTTTGATTCAAAAGAGGTAAGACGAGGTATTTCACCCAGGAAAATTATTTCAGGGCTCACCCGGTATGGTTCTGCTGAGCTTATGATATCGAACCTGCCTGATATTTCCTCGCGGGTATTCTTTAATCCTATGTATCTGCACCCATCCAGGCTGTAACGTTTTACAAAAGACCCGGGATGACATATGAGCTTTCCGCCTTTAATATACTGTAGCCCGTTCCCATGATCATAATGGCCATGGCTCAGTATTATAGCATCTATATTATTGATATTAACATCCATTATACTCGCATTCCTGAGAAAGAGATCACTCTGCCCGGTGTCGAAGAGTATTTTTTTACCTTCATGTTCAATGAGGTAGGACAGTCCATGTTCGGCGCCGGTACTTTTGCCGGCATGATTTTCGGTGAGAACTGATATTTTCATAATACAAAAGTAAAAAGGAAAAAGGAAAAAGGAAAAAGACAAAAGGCAAAAGGCAAAAGACAAAAGGAAAAAGGAAAAAGACAAAAGGCAAAAGACAAAAGGAAAAAGGAAAAAGGAAGGAAAAGTAGGCTCCCTCCTCCGCTGAAGCTCCGGAGGGCAGTGAAGGCTAAGAGCAGGGAGGAATTGATGAATTGATGAATAGTAAAATATATCAAACCTTTCAAACCATTCAAACCAATCAAACCCAGCCGCTGTCCCGGATACTCGTGACTTCAGACTCCACCCTACGGGCTACGTCTGACAAAGTTGTCTGACGCAAACGGTGGACATGGTAAGGTTAGGGGAAGAGGAAGGAAAATTTAAGAAGCTAAAATCTCCCTTAAAAGGGGGATCCTGAGGCTAAAAATGATACCCGTTCTTACCGTAGGCAGAAATAACCAGCCGGTCTATCTCCTTATATAATTCCCTGATCTGTTTACTGTTGGGTTTTGATTTATTCCACCTGGTCATCGCCCGGGCGCTTATTTTGATTATTTCGTCTTCGAGGGGCCTGATCCACTGCATATAACCCGACTGTTCACTGTTATAAATCTTATTAATATCGATATAGTCCTGGCCATGGCCGCGTTTTATGGGCATGCTCTCACTTTTCATTTTAAGTGCCATATCGCACATTTCACTGTTTTGACCCTCGGGGGCAATAAGTAATTCAGGGAGTATATGTTCTTCATTAAACCATACGGGATATGCCACGGAGGCCAGGGGCCAGCCACCAACTGCCCACATCATTGTTTCAGCGGGATCACCACCGGGGGCAAGACCCTTAAAAATGGCAGATGAGGTAGATGTACGCCTTGCTATGTTATCCCTGAAATGAACCATCTTCACTTCTTTGGCTGAAGTAGACAGTTCAGCAAGGTCGACACCCGTAAAACCGTTTACCAGGTTTCTTTCAGCATTGCGCAGGATAAATTCCACAGTCAGGTCATTCTGCATTGCAGCCCTGTAAAAAAGATTATAAGCTGTGATATACCGTGAATATCCATGACCTGTTTCCGGGTCGCCGCTGAATGAATAGTTGGTCATTACCAAAAAACCCAGCGGAGCCACAGACTTGTCATTTACATCTATTTTGGTAATGCTGCTGTCTCCCACCTCATAATACGCAGCCCCTCCACGGCCATCGATAACTCCAAAGTTAGCCTCAAGCCCCGTAGGCCTCTCAAGTGATTCAATCAATTTTTCAAATTCCTCCAGTGTGGCGCATGATGCCAGTGCACGCCCCATAATTTCTCCCTCGGTGTATTTCCCGTTTTCATCTTCGCCCTGGTTAAGATTGTAAGAGGCTGTGTTCATTATACAGAAGCCTCTTTTATTCATACCCATCCATGCATCTGTATATTCATGCTCACCAACATTAACCATGGCAATGTATTCATACTTGCCTGCCCTGACGTAAACCAGCTTGTTATTCTCATTGCTTGTATCCCTGTGCTTCCACATTATTGGTCGGCCGTCAGCCGTATATTTGCCACTTATGATTACCGAAGTGCACGCATCAACACTGCCGTGAAGGAAGACTGTAAAGAGGAACAGTAAAAAAAATACCTTTTTCATGATTTTGTCATTTTGCCTGGATGATTTACAAAGATATTAATATTGGTAAGGTCAAGGCAAAAGGAAAAAGGAAAAAGGAAAAAGTTGAGGCTAAGGCTAAGGCTAAGGCTAAGGCTCCCTCCTTCGCTGAAGCGGGTTTTTTGACTTGTGCCAAGCTTCAGTGGACACGGATAAAGGATGAGACATTTATCTTTGCTAAATCTTAGAGGTTGTCGATCTTTGATGCGATGATAAAGTCATTTTCTGACAATCCGCCGATGGCATGTGAAGTGAGTTCAACTTCGACCTCATCGTAGTGAACCGTTATATCGGGATGGTGTTGTTCTTCCTCAGCTATTTCTGCTATTTTGTTCACAAAAGCCATATCCTCTTTGAAGTTCTTAAATGAGAAATCTCTCTTGATCTTCTTGTTTTCTATCACATTCCATTCGTCGTTGATTTTACTTTTAAATTCCTTTATCTCTTTTTCTTTAAAAGGTTCTACTCCTCCTTCGCAAGGCACGCATTTTTTATCTTTAAGTTCCATTTCTGAATATTTAATTGTTAATACTTTTATTTATACTAACAAACTACAGTGAAAATTGTGTGCCATTATTCATAGACCCAATTATTAGTATCTGTTAAAGCTGTTTCTGAGAATATTTTCTACAAAGAGGGATTTAAGACCACACCCGGAGTTTATTAAGGAAGAGGTATACAATAGGTTCTTTTGGTTATTATTTGGGCTCTGGCTTTACCATGCTTTCTTGCCTGCAGGGCACTATTCCATTTGAATCCAATACCAGGAAAAATAATGGTATGATATTTTCACTATCTTTTAAGTTAATAATCATTTAGTTTTTAAAAATTATCAAATGAACATTCTTATCACTGGTTGCAGCAAAGGACTGGGGCATGGACTCTCCCGTTTTTACCTGGATGGTGGACATAAGGTTTATGGCATCAGCAGGTCAGGTAATGCTGACCTGGGAAATTATCCGGATTTTAGTCACCTGGAGCAGGATCTTTCTGATTTTGATTCCGTAAGGAAGAATATCCCGGATTTCCTGGAGGGGATAAAAACATTGGATTTAGTCATCCTGAATGCAGGGATCTTAAACGATATTAAAGATATAAGGGATACAAGCCTTGAAGAGATCAAGCATGTCATGGATGTCAATGTATGGGCAAATAAGGTATTAATTGATTGTCTTTTCGTTGAGCTTAATGAGATCATGCAGATTGTTGCTATATCATCAGGAGCTGCCGTGAACGGATCAAGGGGATGGAATGCGTATGCACTCTCGAAGGCAACTCTGAATATGCTTATTGACCTTTATTCACGTGAACATGTCAACACTCATTTCATTGCAATGGCTCCCGGTTTAATTGACAGTGGCATGCAGGATTATATATCGAGCTTACCTCCGGAAATTGATTTCCCCGTGGTTAAAAAGTTAAAGGAGGCAAAAGGGACAGAACAGATGCCCCCGCCTGCCAGGGCTGCCGAAATAGTCGCAAATGCCATTGAAAAAGTTTTAAACTATAAGAGCGGGAGCTTTGTTGATGTAAGGGAATTATGACGGGCCACTCTATTGCCACTGCTATTTCAATGCTCTTACCTGGTCACGAGTTTCTTCTGATAATGATTCAAAGGGTTCGTGATAATCTTTCATAGTTTTTAATTTATGCTGTTTTAAAATATTCGGCCACCCGGTTCCAGTTAACGATATTCCAGAAGGCGTCAATATATTCAGATTTTCTGTTTTGATATTTGAGATAATAGGCATGTTCCCACATATCGAGGCATAGGAGTGGTTTTCCCTGCACCGGGTTTATGTCCATAAGCGGATTATCCTGGTTCGGGGTCGATGTGATTATAAGCTGGCCGTCATCCTTTTTCAACAACCATGCCCAGCCCGAACCAAGCTGATTAGCTGCAATATCTGAGAATTCTTCCTTAAACATTTCAATTGTGCCGAAATACTTTGATATGGTGTCAGCCAGATCTACATCCATATCTTCATTCGAATCCTTTGATAGTATTCTCCAGAACAGTGTGTGATTAAAGAATCCACCTCCGTTATGCCTTACCTCAGCGGGTAGTTTTGATATTTCGGAAAAAATATCTTTTGGTGTCTTCTCCTCAAGCTCTGTGTTCTTTATCGCTTCATTGAATTTCCTGAGATATGAAGCATGATGATTCGAATAGTGTATTTCCATTGTCCTTGCATCAATGAATGGTTCAAGAGCGTCGAAATCGTATTCAAGTTCGGGTAATCTGAACGGCATATTAATTATTTGTTTGATTAGAAATACTATCTGAACATACAATATGAAAATACTATGCCAAGCTGTTTGCTTATATACAAGTAATTGTATGACAGTGATATATGGAAAATAAAATTTTCCCGGCGGACCGGTTCTGTAGATTAAATCCACAGGAGGGGGCAAAAATGACACATTTAATTAACCGGGGATTGACCGGTGGATTATGCTTAAGGCGGGAGATAAAGTTATTTCATTGATTCCAGCTTATACAGCTTGATCTTGTTATAGAGAGTTTTG
>JAYEGY010000028.1:0-20015 GCA_034659275.1 Bacteroidota bacterium
CGGCGGTGTGACTGATAAAGACATATCAGATGTCTTTTTCCAGCTGACACATTATTACGAGCAATATATGATCAGGGAGGAAATCAATATGAAGGAGATTGGTTATGATAAACTGGAAAGCCACAGGGAAGCGCACAAAAATTTTATTAATCATATAATGTCTTTCAGGGAAGGATACGAGAAGGGGGAGGAAGATGTATGTGAAACGATGTATTTTTTCCTTGAGAAATGGTTTGATAAACATATGATAGTTGACGACAGGAATGCCGTGGATTACATATCAGGCAGCAGGAACTAAATCTACAGGAGCCGAACAGACCTGCTGGTGGCTTTAAGCTTCATATTCTCCAGGTCAGCATTTTCTATCAGCACCAGTCCAGGTGCTTTGTTTTTTTCTATGCTACCATATTGATCGTCTATCTTCAAGGCCCGGGCGCCGTTGATGGTTGCCCACTTAACAAGTTCTTCCAGGTCTATGCCGGGGAAGGTGGTGCTTATGATCTTCATTTCCTCAAGTATGTTAAGGCTTTTATTTGATGCAAGGCTATCGGTGCCTATCACTATTGCTGATTGCCCCTCCCTTAATATATTTAACGGTGGCATAGCATTTTCAATATAAAGGTTTGAAGTCGGGCAGAGGCAGAAGAAACAATTGCCCCTTTCATCAGCTGCTTCAACATCTTCTTTGGCTGCAAAGGTATTATGAACAAGTATGAGGTTCCCGTCAGAGGTGATAAATTCCCTGATGCCTGCAATATGATCAGGTACACGGTCATGCAGCATTCCGGGGCTTATACCCATTGCCATGTAGGATTCCATGAGTCCGCCGCCGGCATTTTTCAACAGGCTGTTCTCCTGTGCCGATTCCTTGTAATGCACGGTGGTAAGCTCGTTCCCTGAAGAAAGCTCCCTGACCTGTTTCATCAGAGTTGCCGACATCGAATAAAAAGAATGGGGTACAATATATGATTTTGACGAATATTTATCAGCTTCCCTTTTAAGCTCCATAACTTCATTGATCCTTTTGCCTGCTTTAAGCGGATCGATGCCAAATACCTCAAGGAAGTTAATGTATTTCACGGGGCTCTCCTCTTTTATCCTGAAGCTGATGTTGCTGTTACATATATCGCCGCATGCCGAGATGCCTGACTTATACATCATGGTGTCGGCACGAGCTATGAATTTTCGTGTTTCGGGGCTTTCCTGCGTTCTTGTTTCCCTGACATCTTTTATAAAGGCACCGAGACCGCTACGGGCTTTCGGCTTTATATGCATTCCCGACAGTTCCAGGTGGCAATGGCAGTTCACAAAGCCGGGGACTATAATACCGTTATAAAATTCAGTTCTTGATAACTCAGGGGGATTACCACCGGTATCGAGGATGTCGGTGATATACCCTCTGTTGTCAGTTGTTATTATACCTCTTTTCAGGATTTTGCCGGTACCGGTAATAATATATTGAGCCGAGAGCCTTCTCATCCCGGTGTTTTTTGTTCCTTATCCGGTGGTTTCCTGGTAATGGTGATATTCGATACCATGGCGTGTTTTTCCCAGTGGCCCGGCTGATCGGTATGATCCAGTAATTTACCCTTAATATGTGTTACCCTTGGATCTTCCAGTTCCTTCCTCAGGCTTATTATCGTGGGCCTGTTATTTTTTACCAGGTCTTTTCTTTCCCAGGGGATTTTTTTCCCGTCTTCAGTACCATCATCGTACCAGAACCAGACGTCTACATGGGGGTCGATACTCTGGTCATCTTCATAAAGCATTACCCTTGCTTTAATGACATACTCACCCGGCCCTTCAGTGGGTACGCTGAACTCAATGGGGTCGCTCACTCCCACATCGGGAAGGCTGTAACTTCTTTCCCCGTTCCACAGGTTTTTATTAAGGTTGGTTTCACGCGATAATTTCTGAATAACGTCAGCTTCCATTCCCGAGAGTTTTTCTATCACCCTGTCGTAAATATCCTCATATTTTCTGGGTTTATCGATGAAGTAGTACTTCATGCTGTTATCCACTTTTTCTTTTGTATAGCCATGCTCATGGATGACATCAATATAATTTTCAGTAGAGTCTTTATCTGAATATTCACTTCTGATAGGGGGATAGTTAAGAAGGCCGTCAACAAGGTAGAGGTCGCTCAGTATTTCAACCATTTCCTTTTCAGGGATCACTTCCGAGCGCTTAATGCCTGACCTGGTGGTTTTATTGCATGACAGCATAATCACCGGTAAGATGACGATCAGAAGGCATATATTTTTACTTTTTATTTTCATTCTTCTTCCTGAGATATTTTTTCGACATATAATGAGCCGGATACCAGGCTGCAATATATCCAATAACAAGTACTGTACCAAGGACGGCAAGGAAATCGGTCAACTTCATTGTGACGGGATATGCATCCATTATAAGTGTTTCTCCCTGTAATTTAACCATCCCGAATTCCTTTTGCAGCCAGCATATGATAAAACCGAGCAAGAGGCCGGTAACTGCTCCCAAAATTGATATCATCCATCCTTCGAAGATGAATATTCTCTTAATGAGTTTATTATTGGCTCCCAGGTTACGTAATATACCTATATCCCTTTCTTTTTCAATTATCAACATTGTAAGTGAACCTATTATATTGAATGAAGCAATAATAAGTATGAAGGTGAGTATAAAAAATATTGCCAGCCTTTCCGATTTCATCACTTTGTAAAATATCTCCTGTTGCTGATATTTATTTCTTACGGCGTAGCCGGGGCCGAATAATTGCTCCACGGCCGGCTGCACATCGTCTGCTTTTGTTCCTTCAGTGAATTTTATCTCAATGGATGACACTTCATTGTTATACATCAGCAATTCCCTCATCACCTCGATGGGCACATAGATATACTGGGAGTCGTATTCCTGTTCAACGGAAAATATGCCGGAGGGGAAAATAACTTTTCTGACAAAGGCATCGGCGGGGCTACTTACAGTACCTTTTCGTTCAGGGACATATATTATCAGTGGCGTGATAAAGTTGAGGCCTATGCTGAGGTTATTAGCCACACCAAGTCCCACAACTGCATGCGGCCTGCCATTTTCTTCCCTCAGCATAAAGGATCCGTCCCACATCACGCTGTCGAGGCCTGTGATTTCGGGATAGTTTTCGTTCACCCCCTTTACGGTGGCAATATACTGTTGTTCATCGTAATGAAGAAGAGCATTTTCCTGAAGTACAAGGGAGTAATCGGCTATTCCTTCCATCTCGTCCAGGGTTTTAAGTTGATCAGCCGTGGGTACGAATACCTTGCCCTTGCTTATTCTTACCTCCAGGTCGGGGTCGAAGGTTGAAAAGAGCGAATGAACCATGTCTTCCAGACCGTTGAAGACGGATAATACTATTATGAGCACCATGGTGCCGATTGTTACTCCCGCTGCTGAGATACCGGAAATAACATTTATCGCGTTGCGCGATTTTTTCGCGAAGAGGTATCTTTTTGCTATGTATAATGAAAGTCTCAATGTTCCTGTTTTTTAGCAATAACAAGCAGGCCTGTGCCCTCACTGTGTTTTAAACGGACATCAAAATAATTAAGTGTGAGGACGAAGGGCATCACTAAAATATAATAAAAAGGCAGAAACACAGCCAGAATCATGGAAGTATTGAGCATACGTACAGGGTATTTCATTGATAACTTCCATGATATATTACCCGGTGGTCCGTAGGTATATCTGGTTTTTATATCACCGAAGCCAGCGGCCTGCAGCTTACCCCTTATCTCATCCCCGCCGTAGCCGTCCCGTACATGTTCATCAATGAATGAGTGATCATCTTCATGATGAACATCAGATCCGCCCTTATCCGATGGCGTTGATATTATGAGCCATCCCTTATTACGCAGTAAACTGTAAAAATTGCTGAATACCGTCATATCGTCTTCTATATGTTCCATCACATCAACCGAGAGTATGAGGTCATATTTTTCATTTTCCCTGCAGGTGGTCAGATCGGCAAGCCTGAATGTCACTTTATCTGCAGCCCGGGTTCTGCTTATGAATTTATTGCAGTCGTTTATCTGTTCTTCTTTAATGTCGACGCCATGAATATTCCAGTTCTTATTTATCTTCCACATTCTCCAGGTATACTGGCCGAAGCCCGACCCGGCATCCAGGAGATCTTCAGCTCCCTGGTGTTCAGCAGAATACTGCCTGAGTATTCTTTTTACATGCCATGTGCGCAGGAGGAGGATATCGAGTAAGGCATAGAATACCTTCCTGAGCCATACCGACCTGTTAACTATTTTACCAATTCGGCTTTTCACCGGATCATATTTCATCACGCCAGTATTAGTCCTTGTCCAGGAGGGAGTCAATATTATCAATATAATCGAGACTGTCGTCAAGGTAGAATGCTATTTCAGGTATTATCCTCAACTGCTTACCCACCTTGTTGCCCAGTTCATTCCTTATCCTGGGTGTATTGTCAATTATATGATCCAGTGTTTGTATACTGTCGTCGGAAGGAAATATGCTTACGTACACTTTAGCCAGGCTGAGGTCAGGGCTCACCCTTACGGTTGTTACGGTCAACATCTTACCCCTGGCCAGTTCAGTGGTTTTTTGCCTGAGTATTTCAGCCAGCTCTTTCTGTAATAATCGCGCTACTTTCTTCTGTCTTGTTGATTCCATAAGCATGCTGATTTTTGCAAAGATAGTAAAAGCTTTACGGGCCGGGAATCTTATATTGGTAATTTATCAAAAATAAAGTAGGTTTGCGGTGAAATATAATTTTTCAGAGATGGATACGGTAGTAAGCGGCATACGGTCAACAGGCAACCTGCACCTTGGTAATTATTTCGGCATGGTGCGCAACGCAGTAAAGATGCAACATGAGAACAAGTGTTATTTCTTTATTGCGGATTATCATTCACTTACCACACATCCCAATCCTACCGACCTGCATATGAATATAAGACAGGTAATGGCAGAGTACCTGGCATGCGGTGTTGATCCTGATATAGCCACACTGTTTATACAGAGTGATGTTCCGGAAGTATGCGAGCTCTACCTCTTGCTTAATATGAATGCCTATGTCGGTGAGCTTGAGCGCACCACTTCATTTAAGGAAAAAGTGAGAAGGCAGCCGGGGAACGTGAATGCCGGCCTGCTCACCTATCCTGTGCTCATGGCAGCTGACATAATCATACACAGGGCCAACAAGGTGCCTGTGGGCAAGGACCAGGAGCAGCACCTGGAGATGACACGTAAATTTGCACGTCGCTTTAACACTATGTATGAGGTGGATTATTTCCCTGAACCCGATGCATATAATTTCGGTGCAGAACTGATAAAGATACCCGGCCTTGACGGAAGTGGCAAGATGGGCAAAAGCGAGGGTAACGGCATTTATCTGGTCGATGATCCAAAGACGATACGAAAAAAGGTTATGAGGGCAGTTACGGATGCCGGCCCGGAAAAACCCAACCAGGAACCGTCCGAACCCATAAAAAACCTGTTTACACTGATGGAAGTGATGTCGGATCCGTCGACAGTGGAATTTTTCAGGGAGAAGCATGCTTCCTGTGAGATACGGTATGGCGATATGAAGAAGCAGCTTGCCGAAGACATAATTAAATTTACCAGCCCCATACGGGAGCGGATAAATGCGATTTTGGCAGACAATGCCTACCTGGCAAAAGTTGTGAGGGAAGGAGCGGAGAAAGCAAGAGAGAGCGCGGGCAAGACGGTGCGGGATGTTAGGCAGATAATTGGATACAAGGATTTTTAGAATGTCGAATATCGAATGTCGAATGTCGAATGTCGAAGTGGGTTGATTATAATTTCTGCTTAATCATATTCTTCTTTGCTGTATTTACAGAGGTGACAAAAATCGATATTAATTCATTGGTTTCTGAAATTACATTCTCCAGAATCTTTATATCTGGTATTAAGTAAGATTTATTTACTATTCTTAGGCAAACATGACTCTCCCTGAGCTCTTTAAGTATAACCGATGATTTATGAATAAAATCTTTTCTTGATTCAGCGCTTTGGGCTTCACCATAGTTTAGAGCCGGGGATGTTCCTGATTTGATTAGTTGATTACCCAAAATACTACCTTCAATACTTTTTGGGAGTAGTTTAACAACATTGATTATCAATACAGCATATTCGATAAGTCTTTCCTCAAGATCATATTTTCTCATAGATTAAATTTTTACAGCGAAACACTTAATCAAATATATAAAAATAAATAAATTATTATCTATTATTTTCCCGGGCTTGAGCTATATGACCTCTAACTTCATCATTCTGAATTCGATATTCGATATTCTACATTCAAAACCTCTATAAGTGTCATAACCAGGAAATAATAAACTCGCTATAAAAAGTAAAAGCCAGGTAACTTTTCTCATTTACCTGGCTGCCCTAAATTTCGAGGTATATATTGGATATTGCCTGTGTACAAAAGTAAAAGCAAATAGCGTGCCAAAACACTATTTGCTCCTTTGAATTTATTGAAAGAAAGGCGGTCGCAAACCCTAACAACCAGACTGTCGAATGGAAATGAAAATGGAAATGAAAATGAATCCATGTAGAAATAAACCTAACTCTTTGTAAAGAACCATTGACCGCCTTTCGTCCAAAATTTTGAGATGACCGGGCCTTAAGTGTGGTCATCCCCTGCCTGCCCTTATATTACACCCGTTGCTTTTGGCAGCGGGACGTCGACAGGCATTTTGTTGATATAAAAGTACTCAATAAATGAACTCAATAAAGAGTTATTATAGTGATGTTACTCATAAATAATGATAATATACATCATAATTTTATGGTGACCGGGATCATTTACCTGACACAGATGCTGTATCGGGTTCTGCAAATATGTCACGACTGTTGCCGCCCGTCCATTTTGTTACTTCACGTTTATTCACATCATACCTGTCGCCTGCTCTAAGCAGGAAAAATTTTCCGTTGTTAGCCAGTGGTGATTTGCCCGTGCCACTCTCATCCCACAGCTTATAGTCGTATATCGCCACGTAGCTTTTCCCGACAACTTCAAATTCATTACCCTGCACAATTATCGCGGTATTTTCATCCAGGCCTATGCCAAGGAGGTGGGTGTGTGCTTTTATTACTTCAATAAGGTCGTGTTGACGGTTACGGGCCAGGAGGTGCTGATCGATAGCCGATGCAGTAAGATAGCCAAAGCCTTCCTCATGGTCTCCCATCATAATAGTATTTGTCTTTGTATCTCCCCTGACCAGGTAGCTGCCCTGGATGGTGGCACCTGCTGATGATCCTCCTATAACCCCTCCGCGGTCAAGGACCTTACGGATCTCCCTCTCGGTTATTGTTCCCGCGTAGGCATCAACGATACGCCATTGCCTTCCGCCGGTAAACCATAATCCCGAAGCTTTTTGTATTGGTTCCGTGAAGCCGGGCTTATCAGCTTCAGCGGGATCATAGGTGTGTACCACGCTTATATCGCTTGCTCCGCGTGTGGTAAGGAATCGTGTCACCCTTTCGTTATTGATCTCTTCTGCTCCCGAGGCTGTAGGTATAACAACGATCGGCGCATGTATGCCTCCTGCCAGCTCAATGAAGCGGTCGACGATATTTGTGTCATGCATGGCACCACCAACAATGACAAGGGATCCGTTTTCAGGGCCATGGGCAAGGCCGGTATCCACTGGTGTTGATCTGCCGGCCTTGCTGTTAAAGCCGGATGTTATGAGAACAGTGGCTATTGCAATTACAGAAAGAATAAAGGTAAATTTCTTCATAGTGTAAGATTTTGAACAAAAATCCCGAATTTATTTTGGTTTACAAAATAATTTGCCAGGTGGGGATTTATTTTTGTACGGTCATCTTCCAGGGCTTTTTGTAACACAATCACCGCCGGAGGCAGTGAATAGATAAGATACCATCAATGATCCCCAACACCGCCGGAGGTGGTGAATAACAATAGCCACAGTCACACCTGTGGGTAAGATGCCGACAACAAACACAATCACCGCGCGCGGCGGGGAGGGGAGTTTTTACACGTTCAATACCGGGGGTAAAACCCCGGCTATTGTTATTCACCCGCTCCGCGGGTGGTAATTTATTTTTACACATTCAATACCGGGGGTGATACCCCGGCTATTGTTATTAACCCACTCCGCTGGTGGCATAATTTAATCCGCATGTACTATATTTGCATCTATGAAAGAGCAGGATATACATACTATCCTTCGCGAAAGGATACTGGTGCTGGATGGTGCCATGGGAACCATGATACAACAGTACAAGCCGGAGGAGGAGGATTTTCGGGGCGACAGGTTCAGGGATCATGCCGTTGCACTGAAGGGTAACAATGACCTGCTCAGCATCACCTGTCCTGATATCATAAAGGAGATACACGGCAAATACCTGGATGCCGGGGCCGACATTCTTACCACCAACACCTTCAATGCCAATGCTATCTCAATGGCCGATTACCAAATGGAGGATCTGGTGTACGAGATCAACAAGGCATCGGTTGAGCTGGCCAGGGAGGCCGTGGAAGAGCAGGGAAGCCGAGGCAAGGGGCACAGAGTGTGGGTGGCGGGCTCCATGGGGCCTACCAACAAGACCGCGTCGATGTCGGCCGAGGTGACCAATCCGGCCGCGCGGTCGGTCACCTTTGATGAGCTGGCGGAAGCCTACGCGGAGCAGGCACGGGGACTTATCGACGGGGGTGCCGACCTCCTGCTTATAGAGACGGTCTTTGACACCCTCAATGCGAAGGCAGCGCTTTTTGCCCTGGACGGGGTTTTTGAAGAGAAAAAGACAAGCCTGCCTGTTATGCTCTCTGGCACTATCACCGACACGGGTGGCAGGATGCTCACCGGCCAGACCATAGAAGCCTTTCTTGTGTCGGTATCCCACTTTCCGCTTTTCAGCATAGGCCTTAACTGCTCGTTCGGTGCAGAGAGCCTGCTTCCCCCGGTGAGGGAGCTGGCGGCAAAGGCGCCGTTCCCGGTATCGGTGCATCCCAATGCCGGCCTGCCCAACCAGTTCGGTGGTTATGACCAGTCGGCTGAAGAGATGGCAGGATTGATGAAGGATTATCTCGACGAAGGGCTTCTCAACATAGCAGGTGGTTGCTGCGGCACCACGGAAGAGCACATACGGCGGCTAACATCCCTCGTTAAGGACTACAGCCCCCGCGTGGTTCCGGAAGGGACAAGGACCACTGCCCTTGCAGGGCTTGAACCGCTGTATGTTTCTCCAAAAATAAACTTCGTGAATATAGGGGAAAGGACGAATGTTGCCGGATCGAAGAAGTTTGCACGACTGGTGCGGGAGGGGAAATATGAAGAGGCGGTGCCGGTGGCGCGGGAGCAGGTGGAGAATGGTGCGCAGGCTATCGATATTTGCATGGATGAGGCGCTGCTGGATTCCGAAAAGGAGATGGTGACCTTTATAAACCACGTGCTGGCCGACCCGGACATAGCGAGGGTGCCGCTGATGATTGATTCTTCGCAATGGAGCGTGATAGAGGCCGGGCTGAAATGTACGCCGGGAAAATCAATAGTGAACTCGATAAGCCTCAAGGAAGGGGAAAAGGAATTCCTGGCACATGCCCGTACACTGCGCAGATACGGCGCGGCCATGGTGGTGATGCTCTTTGATGAAAAGGGACAGGCCGGGACGTACGAGAGGAAGATCGAAGTGGCGGGGCGGTCGTATAAGCTGCTGACGGAAAAGGGCGGGGTGGACCCGTGCGATATAATCATTGACCCCAATGTGCTGGCAATAGCCACGGGGATAGATGAACATAATAATCATGCCGTTGACTTTATCAGGGCAACGGCGTGGATCAAGGAGAACCTGCCGGGGGCCAGGGTGAGCGGCGGGGTGAGCAACCTGTCGTTTTCGTTCAGGGGTAATAATACCGTGCGCGAAGCCATGCATTCGGTGTTCTTGTATCATGCCGTTAAGGCGGGGATGGACATGGGCATCGTCAACCCGGGCATGCTGCAGGTGTACAGCGAGATACCGCCCGACCTGCTTGAGCTCACCGAGGATGTGGTGCTGAACAGGAGGAAGGATGCCACGGAGAGGCTCATAGCCTTTGCCGACAGGGTGAAGGATGAGGTAGTTGCGGAAGAGGGCGGTGTGGAGGCATGGAGGGGACTGCCGGTGGCGGAGAGGATCAGGCATGCCATGATAAAGGGCATCGACACCCATATAGTGGATGATGTGGAGGAGGCACGGAAGAGCTTTGAGCGGTCGCTGCAGGTGATAGAAGGGCCGCTGATGGATGCCATGAACGAGGTGGGCGAGCTGTTTGGATCGGGGAAGATGTTCCTGCCGCAGGTGGTGCGCAGTGCCAGGGTCATGAAGAAAGCAGTGGCCTGGCTTACCCCCTTCATCGAGAAAGAAAACGCAGAGAGCGGCGGCAGGAGTACGGCCGGCAAGGTGGTGCTGGCAACGGTGAAGGGTGATGTACACGACATAGGCAAAAATATCGTGGGTGTGGTGATGGCATGCAATAACTACGAGATCATAGACCTGGGGGTGATGAGCCCGCCGGATAAGATCATCGACAGGGCGGTGGAGGAAAAAGCCGACTTCATAGGGCTGAGCGGACTGATAACACCGTCGCTGGAAGAGATGGTTGCCGTGGCCACGGAGATGCAGCGCCGGGGATTGCAGATACCCCTGCTGATAGGCGGTGCCACCACCTCCGAGATACATACGGCGGTGAAGATAGCCCCGGTGTATAAACACCCAGTGGTCCATGTGAAGGATGCCTCACGGTCGACCACCGTTCTTCAGAAGCTGGGCATGCGGCACAGCGATGACTCCTGGGTGAGGGAGGTGGACAGTAAGTACAGGGGCATAAGGGATGATTTCCTTGCCAGACAGGCCGGGCGGTCACTGCTGAGCATCGGGGAGGCCCGTGCCAACAGGCTGGTGATCGACTGGAGTGATCCTGATGCTGTAGCTCCTGCGCCTGCGCGGCCCGGGCTTCACATATTCGACAACTACGACCTGAAGAAGGTATCAGAATATATTGACTGGACATATTTCTTCTATGCGTGGAAGATCACCGGGAGGTATCCCGACGTGCTGGACGACCCGGTGAAGGGTGATGAAGCGCGCAAGCTGCATGATGATGCACGTTACTACCTTGATGAGATCATTGACAGGCAGATGGTAAGAGCGCGTGCCGCGGTGGGGATATACCCTGCTTTCAGCCGGGGTGATGATATTGTATACCGCTATGATGATAAGCCGGACTCCGGATCGTTTGTTTTTAATTTCCTCCGTAACCAGGAGGTGAAGGAAGGCGGCAAGCCTAATCTTTGTCTGTCCGATTTTGTGGCACCCGGGGATTCGGGCGTTAAGGACCATGCCGGCCTCTTTGTGGTGACAGCTGTACCTGACGCTGAAAAGATGAAGGTATATGCCAATGACGATTACGGATTGATAATGATAGGCATCCTGGCCGACAGGCTGGCGGAGGCCTTCACCGAGCTGGTGCATGAAAAGGTGCGCAGGGACATCTGGGGCTATGCCCGGGATGAAAAGCTGACGGTGGAAGACATGCTTAAGGGGCGTTACCGTGGTATACGACCGGCCCCGGGCTATCCTGCCTGTCCCGACCACACCGAGAAGAGCAAGCTGTTTACTATGCTGGGAGCGGGGAGGAATGCAGGCCTTAGCCTGACAGAAAATTATGCTATGAGGCCTGTTTCTTCGGTTTGTGCTTATATCTTTGCACATAAGGAGGCGAGATATTTCAATGTGGGCAGGATTGGTAACGACCAGCTTGCGGACTATGCCCGGCGCAAGGAGATGGATATTGAAGAAGCACGCCGCTGGCTGGCACCGAATCTCTAATCCCCCTTTGAAGGGGAGCGAAGCGGAGCTCGGTGACCGAAGGGAACCAACGAGGTTTGGGGGATGTTAAAATAGTTTTAAACACAATATACATATGACCGTAAAACAAATCCTCGACAAAGCGAAATCACCGCTCTTCACCTTTGAGCTGCTGCCACCACTGAAAGGGCACAGCCTGGAAAGGGTATACAGGGCAATCGACAGGCTCATTAAGTTCGAGCCTGCCTATATCAATTTCACCTCGCACCGTAACGAGGTGATCTACAAAGAGAGGCCCGACGGTTTGCTGGAAAAGCGCACCATTCGCAAGCGCCCCGGCACCATAGCCATGGCTGCCGCCGTGAGGTACAAGTACAACATCACCGTGGTGCCGCACATGCTGGTGGGTGGTTTTACCAAACAGGAAACGGAGAATGCCCTGATAGAGATGAATTTCCTTGGTATAGATGATGTGCTGGCCCTCAGGGGCGATCCGCCCATGGGAAGCAGGATGTTCATTCCTGAGAGGGGAGGTCATAAATATGCTCTTGACCTGGTTAAGCAGATAGTCAACATGAACAAGGGTATCTATATTGACGAGGTGGAGCACACGACGCCCATGAATTTCTGTATCGGTGTGGCAGGATATCCTGAGAAGCATATTGAGTCGCCCAATGTGAAGTTCGACCTGGAGATGTTGAAGAAGAAGGTGGATGCCGGTGCCGATTACATCGTGACACAGATGTTTTATGACAACAGCAAATTTTTCAGTTTTGTCGACCGTTGCAGGGAGGCGGGCATCACCGTACCCATTATCCCCGGCATAAAGCCCATCATAACTATGAATGACATGCATGTGCTGCCCCAGACCTTTAAGATTGAGATGCCCGAAGAACTGATTAATGAGCTCGGTAAGTGCAAGACCAACAAGGAGGCCTGGCAGGTGGGCATTGACTGGGCCACCATGCAGTCAAAGGAGCTCCTGGCACATGATGTTCCCGGCATCCATTATTACACCTTCGGCTCCTCCGACAATATCAGTCGCATAGTAAAAGCTTCGTATTAACCTTTTTGTCATCCTGACTGTGTTATCCGAAGCTTTAGCAAAGGATAAGCGCCAGCGAAGGATCTGTTTATTTGCTGGTGTGGGTCTGACTCACCTCGCTGGTGCGAGTCTTCCTCTGTCCGACCGAAGCGTCGGAACAGGGGGATGTTATCCCCCTACAAGCCAAACTCCTTCCTTATCTTATCCACATAATCCAGCTTCTCCCAGGTAAACAGTTCCACCTCTTTCTCCACCCCGTTATGGTATTGCGATTCAAACTTCTTTTTGACCACCTTCGGTGTCCGTCCCATGTGGCCATATGCAGCTGTTTCCGAGTAGATGGGATTACGCAGCTTAAGCCTTTGCTCTATTGCGGCCGGGCGCAGATCAAATATATTGAGTAGTTTTTTTGCTATCTCGCTGTCACTCATCTCTATCTTGGCGGTGCCATAGGTATTGATATAAACACTTATTGGTTCGGCCACCCCGATGGCATAAGCCATCTGCACCTCCAGCTTGTCAGCAAAGCCTGCGGCCACGAGGTTTTTGGCCATATGACGCGCGGCATAGGCTGCTGACCTGTCAACCTTTGAAGGATCCTTGCCGGAGAAAGAGCCACCGCCATGGGTGCCTCTTCCGCCATAGGTGTCCACTATTATCTTGCGGCCGGTAAGACCTGTGTCGCCATGGGGTCCGCCGATAACAAACTTACCGGTTGGATTGACGTGGAGGATCATATCATCGTCAAACATTTTCTGCACCCTCGGGGGAAGCTTTTTTATCAGCCGTGAGATGAGTATTTTCTTTACATCGTCCTTTATTGTCCCCAGCATCTTTGTATCATCCTCATCAAATTCATCATGCTGTGTTGAGATAACTATGGCATATATCCTCACAGGCCTTTCATCTTTGTCATTGTATTGGACCGTTACCTGTGCTTTTGCATCTGGCCGCAGGTATTTCATCAGTCTTCCTTCATGCCGTATATCTGCGAGCTCCATTAATATGCGGTGCGACAGCTCTATGGGCAGGGGCATATAGTCATCCGTTTCCCGGCATGCATAACCAAACATCATTCCCTGGTCGCCTGCACCCTGCTCGAGCGGATTGTCCTTCACCACACCCCTTGCGATGTCGGGCGACTGTTCATGCAGGGCATTGAGTACACCGCAGGAATTACCTTCAAACATATATTCACTTTTCGTATAGCCAATATGGTTTATCACGTCGCGGGCTATCTGTTGAACATCAACATAGGTATCTGTTTTAAGTTCGCCTGCTATAATCACCTGGCCTGTGGTTACGAGCGTTTCGCACGCCACTTTTGCAGGGGGGTCATAAGCAAGTATATTATCGAGTATAGCATCGGATATCTGGTCGGCTATCTTATCGGGGTGACCTTCAGAAACCGATTCGGAAGTAAATAAATAAGCCATTAATAGAATATTTAAGTTAATATTTTGAATAATGCTGGTAAGACCTGTGCCACTGTAACCTGTCATCCTGAGCGACTTGTGCTGAGCTTGTCGAAGCAAGCGAAGGATCTGTTTGCATTCCCCCGGTTCCCATTGATTGCAGCTAATTCCCTGTTATTGCAGGCTGTTTTAGCATTTTTTCTCCGTGGTTGCAATCAGCTCAAATCTTTCCACCAAAACCCACCCAAAGAAAGCTATTTTTTTACTATCTAACAAATACAAAGAGTCTGCGTAATCTGCTTAAATCAGCGTAATCTGTGTAATATTTTTACTAAATTTGTTATTCCACAATCATTTACCACTCATGAGCAAACAATTTCGCATATACAATAGTCTCTCCCGTAAAAAGGAAACCTTCAAACCCTTAAATCCTCCTTTTGTCGGCTTATATGTATGCGGCCCTACCGTATATTCAAATCCCCATCTCGGTCATGCGAGGGCCAACATCGTCTTTGACATATTATACCGGTATCTCAAACACCTGGAGTATAAAGTCAGGTATGTCCGTAACATCACTGATGTCGGTCACCTGGAGAGTGAAGATGTTGGTGAGGGAGAAGACAAGATAGCAAAGAAAGCGCGGCAGGAACATCTTGAACCCATGGAGGTTGTCCAGAAATACATGAACACCTTCCACAGGAATGTTAAAGAGCTTAACAGCCTGGAACCCGATATCGAGCCCAGGGCTACCGGACATATACTGGAGCAGCAGGAGTACATAAGCCGCTTGCTGGACGCAGGGGTCGCTTACGAGTCAAACGGATCGGTATATTTTGATTTAGACAAGTACCATGAGAAGTACGAGTATGGTATTTTAAGCGGCAGAGTGCTTGAAGATCTTGTAAGCAATACCCGCACTTTGGAAAAACAGGATGAGAAACACAATGTTTATGATTTTGCCCTGTGGAAGAAAGCCACACCTGAACACATAATGAAATGGCCTTCACCGTGGAGTGTGGGCTATCCCGGCTGGCACCTCGAATGCTCGGTGATGAGCAGTAAATACCTGGGTGAGCCCTTTGACATACATGGTGGTGGCATGGATCTTATCTTTCCGCATCACGAATGCGAGATAGCACAGTCGACGGCCGTACTGAATAAACAACCTGTGAAGTACTGGGTACATAATAATATGATCACCATTAACGGTCAGAAGATGGCACGCTCACTGGGCAATTTTATTACCCTCGATGAGCTGTGGACGGGCGAGCACGAGCTACTGGGAAAGTCCTATGATCCCATGACCATAAGGTTTTTCATACTGCAGGCACACTATCGCAGTACGCTTGATTTCTCCAATGAAGCACTGCAGGCGGCGGAGAAAGGCTTTCAGCGACTGATAGATGCCATTGATACGCTTGCTACACTGAAAACCTCGGATAAATCGACCATTGATGTGGATGATCTGTTTAATAAATGCTATGAAGCCATGAATGATGATCTGAACACACCCATTATGATCTCACATTTATTTGATGGTGTGCGCATGATCAATTCGGTAGCTGACGGCAAGGGAAAAATTACAAAAGCCGACCTTAAAAAATTACAGAAGCTGTACCATGCCATGGCTTTTGATGTTCTGGGATTGAAAGAACCGGAAGAGGATAAACTCGACACCGAGCTCACCAACCAGTTAATCGAAACCCTCCTTGATATACGGCAGGAAGCAAAGAATGTCAATGATTTCACCATGGCTGACCGCATCCGCAAACGCCTGACAGACCTTGGCATCACCATCAAAGACACCAAGAACGGCGCCACCTGGGAACTCTGATTCCACCTTTGTCATCCTGAACGCCTGCCCGACGAAGCCTTGGCGGAGTCGGGAAGTGAAGGATCTCCCCTCTCTCAATCAACTATCATACTGAAAACAACAAGCGCTACCAGCAGCATCGTCTTGATGAAAATCTCAACTATCCCTTTTTCTTTAATCCTTTTTATTTCACTCATCAGGATCATCGCCAATACAAGGAATAAGATTGATGCATATTGGAACCACCTTAACAATGACCATTCGTAGAAATTAAATATTAATGTTAAGAATGCCCATGCGAAGGAAAAGCTGGTCCAGAAGTACACAAAATCAAATCTCCTTTCCTTTTCAGGATTAAGCAGGTGCCACCCCAGGGTCAGGTAAGCCAGGCCCAGGAAAACCATGATCACCGGCAGCAGTGTATAGTTCAGGTAAAGACTCAGAACACCCGAAATAAGCGCAACCAAATAGATTGTTCTTTCTGTTTGTTTCTTCATACCTATAAAGCTAATCAATTTTTCCCAAACAGCCCCTCAGCCTACTATGGCTAATCTGTGTAATCTGCGCCAATCAGCGTAATCAGCACCAATCAGCGCAATCAGCGTCAATCAGCGCAATCTGCGTAACCTGGAATATTGAAACTACTTTGAATATCTTATATAACAATACTTAATATATCCACCCCCGCTAATAACAATATCTTAATGAGATTCTCAATTATACCTTTCTCCCGTATTTTTTTAACAGAGACCATTAATATTATGGATATTAGAAGCATGGATAATACTGTATATTGGAAAATTTCTGTTAATGGAAATTGGTAATTGAACATAATAAGTGTTACAAACACTGTTGAAAAAGAATATCCAATCCAGAAATATACAAAGTGGAATTTTCTACCAGGATTGGGATTTAATAAATACCATCCTAATCCTAAATATACAAGGCATGCAAGACCCAGGATAATACTCAAGAACAGATAGTTCATAAAAAGACTGAGAACAGCTGCAACAAGTGCAACAACATAAATTATTCTTTCTATTTGTTTCTTCATAACTATAGAGTAAATTAATTTTCACAACTTCATCTGCGCAATCTGCGTTAATCTGTGCAATCTGCGTTAATCTGTGCTCTGAGCTACCATCCTTAACCCGGCCTTACACTATTCCTAACCGACAAATACGTTACCGCCCCAATAACAGGTACAAACACCACAAACATCAACCACAATCCCTGGTATATTCTCTTCTTAAATTCACTCCTGTGTTTGATCAGGTCATAAATCGCCCAGGCGTACATAACAAGGCTTATTATTGACAAAACAGTAATTATGATTGTTATGGGTTCCATTTTTTAGTTCTTTAATACATGCTTCAACAGATATACCCCTGCTCCCACAATTGGCAGGATCAGGATAATGATTATCCATACGATCTGTTGCCAGCCTTTTTCATTTTTAAGAATTAATATTAATGCTGCGATAAACAGCACAAGGAACACGATAACCAGGAGGATAACACCAACCGGACCAAATACCTGCTAATACCATAATCTTTTATTTATTTACGATTTATTAAACTCTTTCAACTTTTTCAACTTCTCTCAACTTTCTCAACTTTTTCAACTTTTTCAACTTCTCTCAACTTCTCTCAACTTCTCTCAACTTCTCGCAACTTCTCTCAACTTCTCTCAACTTCTCTCAACTTCTCTCAACTTCCCCTCTGCGTAATCAGCGCCAATCAGCGTAATCAGCGTCAATCAGCGTAATCTGCGTCATTCGTAATTCAAAAGTAAGGAGCTCCACTTCTTCCAAAGCAGAAACTCCTTACATGCTACAGCAGCGAGACACTCACAATAATTATTCTCCTTATATAAATCCATATCCATCAGCGCAATCTGCGTTAATCAGCGTAATCTGCGTCATTCGTAATTAATACTTTCAAAAGTAAGGCAGCCTGCCCCCGGAACCCCGGGAGCAAACATGCCTCACAAGGGTTGCACATGCACATAAGAAATGCAGCCTCTTTAAGTGTTTTATTCAAAATAGTTTCTAGCATCAGGCAAATATTACAGCTGATCCTAAAAAGGAAATGCTGAAATGTAAAACAAACAAGTAGTTAGGATACTTTCGAATGAAATATATATATGCCAGTAAGATATTTATTATGGAAATTACCAGCATTATATTATAGAACACCTCACTCTCCTTATAATAGATTAAGACTAGTGATAAGGATATCATAATTGCTATCAATAGAAATGAGAAGAAATAAATTGTTCGAAGATTATCAGGTACTTCATCAGTAAAGTGTTTAGTAAATAGTTTGATTGGGAAAAAATAGAATATCAATACTATACTGGTAACGAAATATACAACATTAGGCACTGCCTGTTTTAGAGTAAGAAAATACAGTATGAATATTAGAAAAGCTAATATTGGATCTAGTTTTTTAGCTATGGGTTCTTTCATTTCATAATTTTATTTTTAATAGTTCGTTTAAATCGTTTCTATGTTGAACACCAGCACCTCTCAGAACCTCCCCGGCCCCGGCGGGGTCGCATAATAATTAATAACTCATACCTTTAAGTAAGGCAGCCTGCCCCCGGGATCCCCGGGAGCAAACGTGCCTCACACGGGTTGCACATGCACATAAGAAATGCAGCCTCTTTAAATACTCATATATAATTTCTTAATAAGTAAAATTAATAGCTGACTTATATGACAGCTCAGTTTAAATTTTCCGCTTTCTTAATGATTTATTTCCAATAATAATCAAGAAAGCAACTATAAGACCAATAATAACAGACTCCATAATTTCTATTTTTAATGTGTCTCTTTCACTATTAAAGATTAAATCTAGTAACCATTCTCCGAAGAAAAGTCCGACACTAAAAATTACCCATAGGAAAACAAAGGTTGTAATTATCTTTTTCATAATATTAATAATTATGTTTACCAAACACCCCAATGATCAAGTAATGAAACAATTCCTCGACCAGCAGAAGCATAACAAGCACCAGCAACTGCACCAGGAGCTGCACCTATTCCTCCTGCTAGTGCTCCAACACCAGCTCCAATTGCACCACCAACTAAATCTGATTTTCCCATATCTTCTAATGTATCCCAGAACCATTCCCAGTCATCATCCTTTGATGTATACATTCCTAAAACCTTATTGCTACTTAGTTCATTCAACCATTTTTCATAGTTATTTGTCCAATATTCCAAAGAATATCTAGCGATTGCAGTAGCTGAAAGTAGTATTTTTGTTTCATCACTATTACATTTATCGATAATATCTCTTTCAAGATTTAATATTTTTCCAATAGTTGGTTGAAGACCAATTTCTAAATTTGATATTATCTCATCTAGTTCATTAAAAAATGAAATCTGAAGAGAAGTTAATTCAATTTGAGAAGCAATCTCACTTGTTAACTCATTAGTTCCAGCACTTTTAAATTTAGTTAGATTGAATCTTTGTAAAATCGAAGAGAGTTCATCAAAATCAACATCTTTTGTAATTATGGATTCTCTAGAAAAATCTAATGTTGCTTGTTTCGACAACTCAAAAATATTATCGAAATTTCTTAATTCAGATGCATTTCCGAAATCTTCTTTTTTTAAAGCCTCAAAAATATAATCTAGCCCCCTATTATGTTCTATGCCTATCTGTTCGTAATCAATATTAGAGTTGTTAATTAGGGCATTCTCCCTTTCACAATTAGTGAGAAAACCAATTGATGAAAGGATAAAAAAACAGACAATAGTCCTTTTGATTTGAATTTGTTTTTTCATAGCAGCGAGTTTTTAGTTGGTTAATAAATATGTTTACAGCAATAAAAATTCTTCAAAAATAACGGCACCCGGGCGGGTGAGCGGCCCGGTGCCGTTAATAGCGATGGTTCTTCCGCT
>JAYEGY010000029.1:0-69938 GCA_034659275.1 Bacteroidota bacterium
CAACAAATCAAAATTATAACCATGAAATTAAACAGCAGACCAAGAAAAAAATTAGACTTTAAATCACCAGGAATTGTTTTTTAAAATAGTTTTGACCCAAAAGTCGCACTTGCATCTTGAATTTTCCAAATGAGTCCTCAGGATGTTTTTTTTAATATTTTTTCGTATTTTGGCCGCCTGAAATTCTTTGAAAAACTGGCAGATCCCTTGGGGTTACTTATCGGGAGAGATGCAGGAGTGGCTTAACTGGCACGCCTGGAAAGCGTGTGTACCCCTAAAGGGTACCGAGGGTTCGAATCCCTCTCTCTCCGCATTTGTCATAGAGGTGATAAAAGTTGCCCTCAGATAATCCGGAAGAGAAAAAGGATTCGAAAAGGCATGAACTGTTCGAAGCCTACAGGACGCTTAAAAATCCCCGGAGGTTAATAAATATATTCCAATGTTCACCTAACAGTGTGATTATATATTTATTAAAATAGTATAAAAAGAAGATTAAATAAGCTTCTTAGCCTTGTAAAAGAAAGAATTTTTTAAATTTGCGGAATATTATTATACTTTAATAACTAAAATTACAAACAAACCATGAAAAAACTATTTGCATTTGTAGCTGTGTTTGGGATGCTTTTTATCGGAGCATCAGTTAATGCTTTTGCTCAGGATGAGCCACAAGACACAACTGCTGTTGAGCAAGCTGCAGAAGAAACTCCAGCAGCTGTGGAGGAAGAAATGGAAACTGAACCTGCAGCTGAAAGTGAAGGGGGAGAACTCCATAAGCAGATTAAGATCAAATTTGTTGAGGGTGGTGCCCAGTTTATGGGTGCTGTTTTACTTACCCTCATCCTCGGTCTGGCAATAGCTATCGAGCGTATAATTTATCTAAACCTTGCTACAACAAATACAGATAAACTTCTTAAGAAGATTGAAGATGCCCTTGAAAGCGGGGGTGTTGAAGCAGCAAAAGATGTATGCCGTAATACTCGCGGCCCGGTCGCAAGTATTTTCTACCAGGGCCTTGACAGGGCAGACGAAGGAATAGAGATGGCAGAGAAATCAATTATCTCATATGGTGGCGTTCAGATGGGCCTCCTTGAAAAAAACCTCTCATGGATATCTCTTTTCATTGCCATTGCTCCTATGCTTGGTTTCATGGGTACGGTGATTGGCATGATTGCAGCTTTCGATAATATTGAACAGGCTGGTAACGTGTCTGCAGGTCTTGTTGCAGGTGGTATTAAAATTGCTCTTATTACTACCGTATCAGGTCTGATCGTTGCAGTTATTCTGCAGATTTTCTATAACACAATACTTTCAAAAATCGACAGCCTGACAAACCAGATGGAAGATGCTTCAATCTCACTCATTGACATACTTGTTAAGCACAACCTTAAAAAGTAAATATTATGTCAAATATAACTAGTAGAATCACACAGATAATCCTCTGGGTGCTGATGGCTGTTACCATAGTACTTGCCGTTATGTTCTATTTCGGCAATGTAGAGAATGAGGGCACAAGAATGGAGGAACCAGTTGTCACACAAACATTCCTGTCGTGGGCATATATACTCTTTTTTGTTGCTGCCGGGATCACAATTATATTTTCAATAGTTAGTATGATTATCAATCCCCAGGGCATCAAGAAAGGAATTTTTTCCCTGCTTGTAGGAGTGGCGGTTATTATTCTCGCCTACCTATTAGCTGATGATACTGTGTTAAACATGCCTTATTTTACAGGTAAGGGCAATGAACCTACCACACTTAAGTATGTTGGCACAGGATTATATGCTGCTTACCTTCTCGTCGCGCTCGCTTTTCTGGCCATCCTATGGTCATCGGTTTCGAGAATTTTTAAGTAGTAGTTAATAAACTCCCCTGGCGGGGAAATTAAAAATTATAAAATTATGGCAAGAAGGGAAGTACACGAGATAAATGCTGCTCCAATGGCGGACATAGCATTTCTCCTGCTTATCTTTTTCCTGGTAACCACAACCATGGCTACCGATACAGGTTTGATGCGAAAACTTCCGCCAATGCAGGATCCGGACATGGAACAGCCCGAGGATCAGCAGATCCACGAGAGAAATATTCTCGTAGTAAAAGTAAATAAGGATAATATGCTGCTTGTTGAAGGTGAAATAATCGAGATCGATGAACTCAAGGATATTACAAAGGAATTCATTCTTAATCCTAATGATGATCCGGATTTGCCGGAAAAAATAGAAAAGAACATTCCTTATTTTGGTACAGTCCGAGTGGCTAAACAGGCCGTTATATCTCTTCAAAACGACTACGGTACAACTTATGGTGTATACATAGCAGTACAGAATGAACTGCTTGCTGCCAGGGACGAAGTAAGAAATGATCTGGCAATGCAAACATGGGGAATACCCTATGAGGATCTGAATGAAGATCAGATGGCCGCAGTCAATGAGTATTACAATGCACCTATCTCAGAAGCAGAACCAAAAAAGATTGGAGGAGAGTAATATGAGTAAATTCAAAAGACATACAGGGAAAGCCGGTGCAGGTAAAATAAATACGGCATCACTTCCTGATATTGTGTTTATGCTTTTGTTCTTCTTCATGACAGTAACGGTTATGAGGGAGGTGGAACTGAAAATACAGGTAAGATTACCTGATGCAACCGAAGGTAAAAAACTGGAGAAAAAGTCATTGGCAAGCTTTATTTATATAGGTAAGCCTTTACCTCAGCTCCAGGCTACATTTGGCCCAGAACCAAAAATTCAGCTAAACGATGCGTTTAAAGAAGTAGATGACATTCAGGACTTCATAGTCCAGGAAAGAGAAACACTGGATGAATCCGACCAGGCTAAAATGCTTGTATCCCTGAAAATTGACAGGGAGACAAGAATGCAGATTGTAACAGAAGTCAAGCAGGCCTTGCGTCGAGCTAATGCCCTGAAGATCATGTACGCAAATATGCCAGTTGAAGATATCACAAATTTGGAGTGATCTTCCAACATTATATTGTAGCCCTGACTCTTAAAAAGTCAGGGCTTTTTTATCTCTACCTGATGAATGAATGGAAAAACATACCTGAACCCATAAATTTTAATCCCCTTAAACACCATAGGCCTTATATAAGGTCTTTTACCAATAAATGCTCCGTGATGAGCGAAGAAAAGATCGTAAGGGATATAATTCCTTTGCTCAAGCATATAGGTACATCCGTGGCAGATATTTATACCGGACAATTAGGCCTGCGTGATATTGTCAGAGAAATAAACCTGCTCCGGGAAAAAGAAAATATTATGACCGAAGGGTCTTTTCACACATGGATAGAGAAGTCCAAAAAAGCTTACAGGAAATACCATCTGTCCGACTCATCACAGTGGGTAATCAAACACCTTCATGACAACCGCAGGTATTTCCATATTTTCCCCGGAAGAAATGTTGAATATACTGCACGCAGCAGGGGTAATTCACTTAAAACCGCAATACTTTTTGACATACTATTCGATAAAGGAGATATAATAATATCCGATCTTAATGCTGTTCGGAAAATGCTTGGCCTCTCACCCGTAAGAAGCATCGAATCAGCTTGCAGTATTATTGCAGATATACGAATGTTGCAGAATGAATCTACTGATTAGTGACTTTCTTATAATAAATATTTACCAAACCTCGAGACAGTTATCAAACGGCCTGACCGGATAATACTAAACCTTTACACCCCAATCATAATGTAGAAACAGGTTTATAAAAAATGCCCCGCTCCTGGTGAACGCTTTCAATTTTATTTTCCTTTTCCAATACATCAAGATACTTGTTGATCTCACTTATATGCATGCCGAGGGTTTCACTGAGATCATCAATTGTACAGGGTCTTCTGAATATCATTTCCATAATGGCATCCTCGGCGTCTTTCCGGTATGAAAGCACCTGCTTACGTTTTGTTGCGGCAGCAATTATTTCGACATTGGGTAAACCCCAGTATTGTATTACTTTTCCCAATTCCTCCCTGCTTGCAGGCTTCAGGTCAGGTACGATGCCGGGCCGGTCAAGGGTATTAAGCTGAACTGAATCGGGTTTAATTCTCTGGATCGCCTTCTTCAGCTCATCCAATTCATCATAAGCCATGTTGTAGTCAGGTAAAAGAAAAATTTCCAGGTGTATTTTTCCCTTATATTCCTTCCTGAAATCAACGAGCCCCTGTATGTAATCTTCAATATTAAGCCCGGGAGCCGGTCGGTTTAACTTTTTAAACATATCCTGGGTGGCAACATCCAGAGAGGGCAGTACGACATCAGCATCTTTAATTTCATTACGAACATTTTTGTCTGATAATAATGTCCCATTGGTGAGCACCGCTACAGGAATACCCGGTTTGAGCTGCTTAACGAGGTCCAGAACATCCCCGATACGTGTATTAAGGGTTGGTTCACCGGATCCGGAAAAAGTGATATAATCAGGATCCGGATTATTTTCAAAAAAATGCCTGAGTTCATCACTCGTTTTGTCGAAACGGATATATTCCCGTCTTTCCGTGGTAAGCTTGGTTGTTTTGCCAACCTCACAGTATACACAGTCTAAGGTGCATACTTTACGCGGTACTAAATCAACGCCCAGCGACATTCCCAGACGCCTGGATGGTACAGGCCCAAATAAATATTTATACATTAGCCCTCCTTTCGCATTTCATCTTTCGCATATAGCATTTCCGTGATTCCGGGGGGACTCGAACCCCCAACCAACAGAACCGGAATCTGTCATTCTATCCAATTGAACTACGGAACCATTTTAAACCTACTAAATTAACTCCTGCGACTGATATTTCAAAGAGAGTGCCAAATAATGATAATTGATAAGTTTTTCATAATTTCGCAGACCATATTACTAATTGTAATTTAATTGCCGTGGCAGAATACAGATTCAGGGAAATAGAAAAGAAATGGCAGCAATACTGGGAAGAAAATAAAACCTTTAAGGTTTCTGATGATTTCAAGAACACGAAAAAATATTATATTCTTGACATGTTTCCCTATCCATCCGGTTCCGGCCTGCACGTAGGGCACCCTGAAGGTTACACTGCCACCGATATCGTGGCAAGATATAAAAGAATGAAAGGTTATAATGTCCTCCACCCAATGGGGTGGGATGCCTTTGGTTTGCCCGCTGAACAATATGCCATGGAAACCGGCACTCATCCCGCAATTATCACAAACAAGAATTGTGACACTTTCAGGCGCCAGATAAAAGAAATAGGGCTCAGTTATGATTGGGACAGGGAAATAAATACCACTGATCCGGATTACTTTAAATGGACGCAGTGGATTTTCATACAATTATACAAGACCTGGTATGACGAAAACCTCCAAAAGGGAAGGCATATTGACGAATTTGAGATACCGGAGGATATTAGAAGTAAAGGAAACGATGCTGTACGCCGTTATATTGACAGTAAGCGACTGGCATATTATGATAATGCACAGGTATGGTGGTGTTTGAATTGCAAAATTGTTTGTGCAAATGAAGAAGTACTGACCGATGGCACCCATGAGAAATGTGGCCACCAGGTTGAAAAAATGAACCTGAAGCAGTGGATGCTCCGCATACCATTTTATGCTGAACGCCTGCTGAGAGGTCTTGATGAGCTTGACTGGCCTGAGGGTATTAAAGACCAGCAGCGTAACTGGATAGGTAAGTCTACCGGTGCTGAGGTAAAATTCCATATTGAGAATAGTGATGATATTATCACTGTATTTACCACAAGGCCTGACACCCTCTTCGGTGCCACTTATATGGTACTGGCCCCCGAGCACGAACTGACTAAAAAACTCACTGCCAGGGAAAAAGAAAAAGAGGTAAAGAGATATATCAAAGAAGCAGCCCTTAAATCTGACCTTGACCGAACTGATCTCGCAAAAGATAAAACAGGTGTATTTACCGGTTCATATGCTATAAACCCTGTTAATAACAAGAAAATACCCATATGGATTGCTGATTATGTGCTTACAGCTTACGGAACAGGCGCAATAATGGCTGTTCCTGCACATGATGAGAGAGATTTTGAATTCGCCGGCAAATTTGGCCTTCCCATTGAATGTATCATGAACCCTGATACAAATGACCGGGAATTGAAGCAGAAAGTACTGGAAGGACGGGCGTGCTGGACCGAAGACGGCATCTATATTAATTCATCCGATGAGAATACCGGCCTTGATATAAATGGTTTGAAAAAGGATGAAGGGATAAAGAAGACCATCGGCTGGCTGGCAGCCAACAATATGGGTGAATTCAGGGTAAATTATAAATTGCGTGACTGGCTCTTCAGCAGGCAGAGATACTGGGGCGAACCTTTCCCGGTCATACACTGGGAAGACGGGACCATATCGGTGCTTGATGAATCTGAATTACCACTTGAATTGCCCGTACTGGAAAAATATCAACCCGTTGAAAACGGAGAATCACCTCTTGCAAATGCTACAGAATGGCTAAGCGTTGAAGGCAAAAACGGAATGAAAGGCAGGAGAGAAACAAATACGATGCCCCAATGGGCAGGATCATGCTGGTATTACCTGCGTTTCATCGACCCTCATAATGACAGGGCTATTCTCAGCAAGGAAAAAGAAAAATATTGGATGCCCGTCGATCTTTATATA
Source organism: Bacteroidota bacterium (assembly GCA_034659275.1). Lineage (GTDB taxonomy): Bacteria > Bacteroidota > Bacteroidia > Bacteroidales > VadinHA17 > UBA9300. Next base: position 6,621 of record JAYEGY010000029.1, read on the forward strand.
GGAGGTGCTGAACATGCTGTGCTGCATTTGCTATATAGCCGGTTCTGGCATAAAGTACTCTATGACCTTGGCTATGTCTCACATGACGAACCGTATCTTAAACTCTTTAACCAGGGCATGATACTGGCTTTTGCCTATGAAACAAAAACCGGTGCTAAAGTGCCGGCCGACCTGGTCGAAGAAAAGGATGGCAGATATTTCCACAGAATCACAGGGGAAGAATTAAACCAGATAGTGGCTAAAATGTCCAAATCATTGAAGAATGTGGTGAACCCTGACGATATTATTCATAGATACGGGGCCGACTCATTTAGATTATATGAAATGTTCATGGGCCCCCTTGATGCCTCCAAGCCATGGGATGAAAAAGGGGTAAAAGGTGTATTCGGATTCCTGACAAGAGTGTCAAGATTGTTTGGGGATATGTCAAATATCACTGATGAAACTGAAAGTGATGAATTATTGCAGGCCCTGCACAAGACAATAAGGAAAGTAGAAAATGATATTGAGAACCTGAGGTTCAATACGGCCATTTCTCAGTTGATGATATTTACCAATCTTGCTGTTAAACAGGGTAAAGTGAACAAGGAAACAGCAGCTACTTTCGCAAAAATACTCCACCCCTTTGCTCCTCACCTGGCCGAGGAACTATGGCAATTGTACGGTAATAAAGAAAGCCTTGCATATAAGGAATGGCCGGAGGTAAATGAAAATTACCTGAAACAAGATACATTTGAATATCCTGTATCATTTAACGGTAAACTGAGGTTCAAGCTCGAATTGCCCCTGGATATGGAAAACGATGAAATAGAAAATGCAGTAATAAGCGATGAAAGGGCAGCAAAATGGCTGGCCGGTAAAAAACCCAAAAAAATAATTATTGTCAAAGGAAGAATAATAAACGTTGTGGTATGAACAAGTGGCATTTTATCATAATCATTGTATTATTTACCGTCATATATGACAGTTGCAGCGAGACATCCGGTAACATAAGAAGTACTGATGAAACGGAAAAAACCTACGAAGAACCGGAAGAGCTCCCCAAACCAAAAATTGACATGTATGGGATAGATACAGTAGCCTATGAACTAATAAGGGGCAAGGTAAAGCGTAACCAGTTTCTTTCAGAAATACTCGACGATTATAATATTTACTATAATGATATTGAGACATTAATCCGTAATTCCGGTGATGTATTTGACGTGAGGAAAATCAAAGCCGGTAATAATTACTGCCTTTATATCAAGCCCGATACCATCGACAGGCTCGAATATATGGTATATGAGCATGACTTAAGAAATCATTATATACTTGACTTCATTGGTGAACCTGTTGTCAGGAAGATAGAAAGACCCGCAAGCCTGGAGATGAAATATGCTTCGGGTACAATCAAAACATCATTATGGAATGCAATGTCTGAAAATAATCTCCCTCCCATCCTGGCAGTGGAACTCTCAGAAATATATGCCTGGTCAATAGATTTTTTTGGACTCCAGGAAGGTGACAGATTCAAGCTTATTTACGAAGAAGAATATGTAGATACAATCTCTAATGGCATCCACCGTATACTGACTGCCTACTTAGAACATGCCGGTTCAGCTTTTTATGCAATCCCTCTTATTCAGGACGAAAAGGAAAGCTTTTATGACCTGGAAGGTAACAGCCTGCGTAAAGCCTTTCTTAAAGCCCCACTAAGGTATTCACGTATAAGCAGCCGGTATTCACATAGCAGGCTACATCCGATATTGAGAATAAGACGTCCCCACCATGGAGTTGATTATGCAGCACCCATTGGTACTCCTGTCCATGCCATAGGCGATGGAAGAATTATTATGAGGGAATACCAGAGCGGAGCAGGACGGATAGTAAAAATCAGGCATAACAGTGTTTATACAACTGCCTACATGCACCTTAGCAGGTATGGCGAAGGTATTAGTGTTGGTAAATACGTAAAACAGGGAGACATAATAGGCTATGTTGGAAATACAGGCCTGTCAACAGGGCCACACCTCGATTTCAGGTTTTATAAAAACGGATATGCCGTTGATCCGCTCAAGGTAGAAGCACCACCCGTAGAACCTGTTTCCGAAGAAAACAGGGAAAAATTTGAGAAAATAAGCAAGGTGATGGTTCAGCTCATAGATTCATTCTGATCTTTCTTTATCAGTTTCTCAACTACCCTTGGATAATATTTGTGCTCCAGAACGTGTATCCTCTCAGCAAGTGATTCCGGAGTATCCTCAGGTTTAACCTCACACTTTGCCTGGAAAATAATACCCCCCTCATCATAACGTGGATTAACATAATGTATGCTTATCCCCGACTCCTTCTCATTATTGTCTATGACTGCCCTGTGAACCCTGCTGCCATACATTCCCTTACCACCATAAGCAGGAAGTAATGCAGGATGTATATTTACTACCCGCCCGGTGTAATGTTTAAGTATGTCCTCGGGTATCAACCATAAAAACCCGGCCAGTACAATAAAATGTATATTTTTCTCAAGCAGTATTTTCAATACTTTACCATTCCTGTATAAATCATCACGGTCGAAAACAACTGTCGGAACTGAAAATTTCCTAGCTCTTTCTAATACAAATGCATCCGCCTTATTGGATAGAACAAGTTTGACTTTTGCGGTTTTTCTGTTCGAAAAATAATCCATTAACTTTTCAGCATTCGTACCGGAACCTGATGCAAAAATAGCTATATTCTTCATTATTAATCCTTTATAAAAACATGCCGGTTTTTATCTTCACCCCGGAAAAGCATGCTTATTTATTTGAATATCAGAAATATGTATTTTATATTTAATAAATATTTTTAAATTTGTTTGAATAATATGGTACAAATATATTTCTTTGCAAGGTTTTAAATGTAATTATTATTAACCAAAAATTGAGATTATGTCTGACATTGCAGCAAAAGTAAAAGAGATCATCGTTGACAAACTGGGCGTTGACGAATCAGAAGTTACCCCAGAAGCTAGTTTTACTAATGATCTGGGTGCTGATTCTCTTGACACTGTGGAGCTTATCATGGAATTTGAAAAGGAATTCAATATGGGGATTCCTGATGATCAGGCAGAAAACATCAGCACTGTTGGTGAAGCCATCAAGTACATCGAGGAAAATGCAAAATAAAATTGCATAACCATAGAAATCAAAAAAACATGAGAAGGGTTGTAGTTACTGGTATTGGAACCATAACTCCGATTGGCAAAAATATTGAGCAATACTGGGAAGGATTAAAATCCGGTGCCAGCGGATCGGATTGGATTACCCGTTTTGATGCTGAAAAGTTCAAAACGCGCTTTGCCTGTGAGATCAAAGATTACGATCCCAAGGATTATTTTGATCGAAAAGAAATCCGTAAGCTGGATGTTTACGCCCAGTATGCGATGATTGCCGTTGATGAAGCTATCAAAGATTCAGGGCTTGATCATGAAAAAATAGATAAAGATCAGGCTGGAGTTATATGGGCTTCAGGTATTGGGGGGATAGAAACATTTCTTAATGAAATTACAGGGTTTGTTACGGGGGGCAGCGTTCCCCGTTTCAGCCCTTTCTTTATTCCCAACATGATCTCCGACATTGCTGCCGGCCATATTTCCATAAAATATGGCTTTGAGGGCCCTAACTATGGTACGGTATCTGCTTGTGCATCATCAAGCCATGCTATCATTGATGCATTCAACCTGATCAAGCTGGGCAAAGCAAATATCTTCATTGCAGGCGGATCAGAGGCTGCCATAAACCAGGCCGGCATTGGAGGTTTTAATTCAATGCAGGCAATGTCAACAAACAACGAAGAGTATAAAACTGCATCCAGACCAATGGATTATAAGCGTGATGGTTTCGTGATGGGGGAAGGCAGTGGATCTCTCATAATAGAAGATTACGAGCATGCCAAAGCCCGGGGAGCAAAGATATACGGTGAAATATGTGGTACAGGAATGACTGCAGATGCATACCATATTACAGCACCCCATCCTGAAGGCATAGGGGCCTATAAAGTAATGAAAATTGCACTTGAAGAATCAGGACTGGCAAAAGAAGATATTGACTATATAAACGTCCATGGTACTGCAACACCCCTTGGTGATATCTCCGAGACCAAAGCCATAGTCAACCTGTTCGGAGAACATGCATATAAGATGAATATAAGTGCCACCAAATCAATGACAGGTCACCTGCTCGGCGCTGCGGGTGCCATAGAAGCAATTGCTTCTATTCTTGCAATAAAGCACGATATGGTACCTCCTACCATCAATCAATCAACTCCTGATCCTAATATTGACCCGAATTTGAACCTTACCGTTAATAAGGTCCAGGAAAGGAAAGTTAACAGCGCTATAAGTAATACATTCGGATTCGGTGGACATAATGCTTCAATAATAATCAGGAAAATCTGAAAAACCAGTTGTGTTTCCCAATCACAACATTAATAAAAACACAAGAATCCTTAATAAAAAGGCATTCAGGTCTGCTTTAAAAAGAATACTGGGATTCACCCCTGCAAGGCTCGGAATTTACGAGCTCGCTTTTATCCATCGTTCCGCAACTTATGAACTATCTGATGGAAGCATTTTAAATAATGAACGATTGGAATACCTTGGCGATGCCATTCTCGATGCAGTCCTCTCAGAATACCTCTACAGTAATTATCCGGAAGCTTCCGAAGGTGAATTAACCAAACTAAGATCCAGGATTGCAAACAGGCTTACACTTAACAAACTGGCTTGTTCAATGGATATTAATAATATTGTAATAAGCCACCTGAGTAATAATTCATCCTCAGGAAACATATATGGCGATGCACTGGAAGCGCTTATCGGAGCCCTTTTTATTGATAAAGGATACTCCAGGACAAGAAAATTCATTATCAAAAATATATTAAAACATCATCTTGACTTGAAAAGGGTAATAAACACTGAAACCGATTATAAAAGCCAGATATTCCAGTGGGCGCAAAAACTGCAAAGACAAATAAGTTTTAATTATACCGAAGACTATAATTTCAATGAGAAAAAATATGTCTTTACCACGGTGCTCCTGATCAATCATGAAATTTTTGGAAAGGGTAGCGGATCTTCAAAAAAGGAAGCAGAACAAAAAGCTTCACTTCAGGCAATAAAGAAAATCAATAAGATGGGATTCCCTGTTTAAAGGCAATTTTTACTAACTTTATCAGTAATTTAAAACAGAAAATGAAATCTCCGTCAAAAAAGACCAGGCATAAGCTGAGTGTCGATGACAATAATTCAGATCAGTATATAGGCCTTGTATCACCAGAAGCTGATTACAAGGTATCATTACTGATAAACCAGCAGCTCGGCATCAATCTTAGGAGTACCAGGCCGGTAATTAAAACTGCAAATAAGAAAGAGATCAGTTTTTCTAAATTTTCATGTGACTCAGAATACACTGAGACATCATACGAACTTATAAGCAACCGTTCTGGAAAGGAAACACTTCTCACCAAAATTCCTTCTTTGGACTATATCTTAAGGATTAAAGGTATACCGGCTTCAGTTACTATTGACGGTATAATTAATAAAATAAGAAACATCAGGGAGATAACGGGGGTTTTTGTACTAGATAGAAAAAAGCAAATAGAAAATTCTGTCCTCAAAATATTAACCTGAGATGGAAAAATTAAGGCTTAAGCTCTTAAGAAACGAATTCTCTACAGGAAGGAAAGTATTTTAAAAAATCTAAGGGGCTTCCAATAGAAAAGAATTAAAAAAAAATGAGCGAATAAAAATATCCGCTCATTCTTAACTAACCCTAAAACCTAAGTTATGAAAAGTGTACCTCTGGTTTTTAGAAAGGAGGTGATAGCTCACCTCCCTGTTCTTGTTAAACCAAAAACTAACTAATCTAACCTATGAAAAAAACCTCATAATAATAACCTCAAACACCGTGCCAGTATTTAATTATCAAAGAGCATTTCTAATGGTATGGAACAAAAGTTGTACCACTATCAGATATAATATCAATCTATAATCTTAAAATGACGTTAAATTACGTTAAAAAGCTCTTAATGTTAATTTTAAGAAATACTTTTGTAAAATAGAAGAAGGATATTTACACTGGGAAACCAGAGGGTAGCAGGTTAATAGATGAAGAAAAAAATAATAATAATACTTGCTGTAGTAATCTCAATTGCATTATCAGGGCTGATGATGATCCAGATATATTGGATTAACAATGCAATTGAGGCTAAAAACCAGCAGTTCAGGGTATATGTCAATAATGCTCTCACTGCTGTTGTTCTTGATATGGAACAACAAGAAATAATAGAAAGGATAGTTGAAGAGATTGATATGCCCATGACTGATTCTGTTGTTGCTATCGTTCCTTCCCAATCGGCTCTTGCCCGGCAGCTACGCGGTTACCGGTCTGAATCAAACATTCCCCTGCTTGAAGGGCAGGATGATATTATTGCTTCCCTCACAATAAGCAGGGAGGGGCAGAAAATACTCTTTTATTCTGATGACGAGTTCTTCTATCCTGAAGAAGAACTACCCGAGTTATCATCACAGAGCCTCAGAGCGGGCATTAATGACAGGATAACAAATAAAACAGTTATGCTAGAAAGTATTATGGGTAAGATTATGGCCGAAACACCGGGTTTGTCAGAAAGAGTAGACCCGGAAAGGATAAACGATCAAATATATCAAACCCTTGAAAGGCTGGGAATATCCCTTGATTATGAATTTGCCATTACAGAATCAGGAAATCAGGTTTACAGCAGTGATGGTTTTGATATGGGATCCGATGCCAATAAATATATAAGGCAATTATTCCCAAATGACCCTGTTCCCGGGCAGAATATGATCTATCTTTATTTCCCCAGGGAGAAGAACTATTTATTCAGGCAGGTCGGATTCATGGGCGTTTCTTCCATTATCGTAACACTTTTCCTGATTGTCTTTTCCGTTAGTAATATTCTGATAATACTCAGGCAGAAAAGAGTATCGGAAATACGGAACGATTTCATAAACAATATGACCCATGAGTTAAAAACCCCTATTTCTACAATCTCCCTTGCATCACAGATGATTGGTGACAGCAGTATTTCACGAAACAAAAAAAATCTTAATAAAATATCCAAAATATTAAGCGATGAATCTATAAGGCTGAAATACCAGGTCGAAAAAGTACTCCAGGCTTCTGCCTTTGATAGAGGCAAAATGAAATTGAACAAAGTTAACACTGACATTCACGGAATTATAAATAGCGCTATTGACAACTTCAGGCTGCAGATATCCGACACCGATGGCAAACTGGAAAAAGAACTCAACGCCAAAGATCCCGTCCTCAAAATTGATGAAGCACATATTTTTAACATGATATCCAACCTCCTGGATAACGCAATTAAATATTCAAATGGTAATCCTGAAATAAAAATTAAAACAAGCGATGACGACAGGCAGCTCAGGGTTTTAATATCAGATAATGGCATTGGCATACGAAAAGATGACATAAGGAAAATTTTCGAGAAGTTTTACAGGGTGCCAACAGGGAATATCCACAATGTTAAGGGCTTTGGACTGGGTCTGAGTTACGTGAAAAAAATAGTAGACGAACATAATGGCAGTATCACTGTCCACAGTCAAATAAATAAAGGTGCTTGCTTTGACATTAGTCTTCCAAAAAATTAATTGAATATGCCAAAAATATTATTAGCCGAAGATGACAGTAACCTTGGAACACTGCTAACTGATTATCTTGAAGCAAAAAAATACAAGGTTATACATATTACGGATGGACGGAAAGCACTGGAGACCTTCAGGTCAGAAACTTTTGACCTTTGTTTGCTAGATATTATGCTCCCTGCAATTGACGGTATAAGCCTGGCAAAAAAGATCAGGAAGATTGAAAGAGATATACCTGTTATTTTTCTTACGGCCAAATCACTTGAGAAAGACAAGATCGAAGGATTTTCTGCAGGCGCTGATGACTATATAACCAAGCCCTTCTCAATGGAAGAGTTATTATACAGGATCGAAGCCATACTAAGGAGAACAAAATCATATAAAGAGGATGAGGCTGACGAATATAAGTTCGGGAAATTCACTTTTCACCTCCTGACACAGGTACTTGAATCTGACAAAGATGCACATAAACTTACAACCAAGGAATCAGAATTACTTAAGCTCCTGTGCAAAAATAAAAACGAGGTACTGGAAAGAAATTATGCCTTACGCACTATATGGGTCGATGACAATTATTTCAATGCACGCAGCATGGATGTCTATATTACCAAACTGAGGAAATACCTGAAAGCTGATCCTTCAGTCACCATACTTAATGTACACGGTAAAGGGTACAAACTTCTATGTAAATAAAAACCCCTTTTGAACGGAGCAAAAGGGGTAACTATAGGTTAGATTTGAGGGTTAAGGTATATCTCTGGTTATCTTAACACATTTTTAACATTTCGAAAATAGTACTTTTTTAAACAAAACAAAAATTATCTTTTAATCCATTTTTAAAACAGCCAGGAAGGCCTGTTGAGGCACTTCAACGTTACCTACCTGCCTCATTCGTTTCTTGCCCTTTTTCTGTTTTTCAAGCAGCTTTCTTTTTCTTGTTATATCGCCCCCGTAACATTTTGCAGTAACATCTTTTCTGACTGCCTTAACAGTTTCACGGGCAATAATTTTTGCGCCGATGGCTGCCTGTATTGCAATGTCATATTGTTGTCTGGGTATCAGTTCCTTTAGTTTGACACACATTCTGCGTCCAAAATCATATGCATGCCCCCTGAAAATCAAGGTTGACAGGGCATCTACCATCTCTCCGTTAAGAAGGATATCAAGCCTTACCAGATCAGCTTTTTTATAGGATGAATAATGGTAATCAAATGAAGCATAACCTCTTGACAGGCTTTTCAGTTTATCATAAAAATCAAATACTATTTCAGCAAGGGGCAGTTCAAAAGTGATCTCTACCCTGTCGCTTGTAAGATATACCTGGTTTTTAAAGGTGCCCCTTTTATCTATACACAATGTCATGATATTCCCAAGGTACTCTGACTTTGTGATAATTTGGGCAATGATATATGGTTCTTCTATTCCATCAATAATTGTTACTGCAGGCAATCCTGACGGATTATGCACTTCTATCATTTCCCCGGTGGTGGTATACACCCTATAAGATACATTTGGGACTGTGGTTATCACATCCATATCAAATTCCCTGTCGAGTCTCTCCTGGATTATTTCCATGTGCAGGAGGCCCAGGAAGCCACACCTGAAACCAAAACCCAGGGCTGCAGATGACTCAGGGATGAAAGAAAGGGAAGCATCGTTCAACTGGAGTTTCTCTATTGATGTACGCAGATCTTCGTAATCATCGGGATCAACCGGGTATATTCCTGCAAATACCATAGGCTTTACATTCTCGAAGCCTGCTATACCCTTCTCACATGGTCTGTCAAGATGGGTGATGGTATCACCCACCTTTACTTCCCTGGATTCCTTGATCCCGGAAATAATATATCCTACATTACCTGCAGTCAAGTACTCACGCGGTTCCTGCCTGATTTTAAGCACGCCTATTTCTTCAGCATTATATTTTTTCCCTGTATTATAAAATTTCACTGTGTCACCCTTTTTCAGGGTACCATTTGCAATTTTGAAGTAAGCTATTATTCCCCGGTAGGAATTAAATATAGAATCAAAGATAAGTGCCTGCAATGGTGCCTCCGGCTCACCTTCAGGCGGAGGGATCATATCCACTATCTTTTCAAGTATCAAATCCACGCCCATTCCCGTTTTTCCGCTTGCTTCAATAATATCATTTCTTTCACAACCTATGAGATCCACTATCTGGTCTTTCACTTCCTCCGGCATTGCACTTGCCATATCCATCTTATTCAGAACAGGTATAACCTCCAGGTTATGGTCAATAGCCATATACAGATTTGATATAGTCTGTGCCTGTATGCCCTGTGTAGCATCAACCACAAGGAGGGCTCCTTCGCATGCCGCTATCGATCTCGATACCTCATACGAAAAATCAACATGACCGGGTGTATCTATCAGGTTAAGTATATATTCTGAATCCCTGTACAGGTACCTCATTTGTATGGCATGACTTTTAATTGTTATGCCTCTTTCCCTTTCCAAGTCCATACTATCCAAGACCTGGTCTTTCCTCTCCCTCTCACTAAGCGTATCAGTCATTTCAAGCATCCTGTCGGCCAGGGTACTTTTACCATGATCAATATGAGCTATAATGCAAAAATTCCGTATGTAGTTCATTGCTGTTCCCATATCTCAGATCAAGCGCAAATATATAATTATAAGTTGAATAAGTTGAATAAGTTTAGAGTGAGCTGAAATAAAATAGGGACGTTGCATGCAACGTCCCTACAGAATATCAGATTCGCGTTAATTGACTCACCCCGCTGGCGCGGTTCTCCAGAACCGTGCCGCGGGGATTCGTCGAGCTCGCAGCCCTCATATACCTCTGGCATATTCGGACTGCTCGGTTCGTCAAAATTCGTGTTAATCCGTGATTATCACATCATGCCTGGCATACCTCCACCGCCTCCCATGGCAGCGGGGTTAGGCATTGGATCATCTTCCTTTTCTTCAACCACTACGGCTTCGGTTGTAAGGAACATGCCTGCTATTGAAGCTGCATTTTCAAGTGCTATGCGAGCAACTTTGGCAGGATCTATTACACCTGATTCATAGAGCTTCTGATATTTATCAATTTGTGCATTGTATCCGAAATCGTCCTTACCTTCCCTTACAATCTGTGCAACAACAGCTCCTTCTTTACCCGAGTTAATAACGATCAGGCGCAAAGGTTCTTCAATAGCACGTTTAACAATCTCGATGCCGGTATTTTGATCCTCATTGTCACCTTTAAGGTTCTCCAGTGCCTCAATCGCACGGATATATGTTACACCACCTCCGGGTACTATGCCTTCTTCTATTGCTGCCCGGGTTGCGCTCAGTGCATCTTCCACGCGGTCTTTTTTCTCTTTCATTTCCACTTCTGAAGCTGCACCGATATAAAGCACTGCAACACCTCCTGACAATTTAGCCAGTCTTTCCTGCAATTTTTCCTTATCATAATCTGAAGTGCTTGCCGAGATCTGTTGTTTTATCTGGTTAACGCGTGCTTCTATGGCATCTTTTGCACCTGCTCCGTTTACTATTGTTGTGTTTTCCTTATCAATGGATATTTTCTCAGCCTGACCGAGCATATCAAGGCTTGTATGCTCCAGTTTAAGTCCTTTTTCTTCAGAGATTACTGTGCCTCCAGTCAGAATGGCTATATCTTCCAGTATTTCTTTTCTCCTGTCGCCAAATCCCGGAGCCTTGACAGCACATACTTTCAGTGATCCCCTGAGGCGGTTAACAACAAGCGTTGCAAGAGCTTCTCCTTCAACATCCTCAGCGATAATCATCAACGGTCTGCCATTCTGTGCTGTTGCTTCAAGGATAGGAAGCAGATCCTTCATGGTTGATATTTTCTTATCATGGATAAGAATATAAGGACTTTCCAGGTCAGCCTCCATTATTTCTGTATTGGTCACGAAATAAGGAGAAATATAACCACGGTCAAACTGCATACCTTCAACAATCTCAACGGTTGTCTCAGTACCCTTGGCTTCTTCAACAGTGATAACTCCTTCTTTCTTTACTTTACCCATTGCTTCGGCAATAAGTTTACCTATATTCTCATCGTTATTGGCGGAGATACGGGCAACCTGTTTAATTTTATTCAGGTCGTCACCAACAACTTTTGCCTGCTTGGCGATATTTTTCACCACCTCACTTACAGCCTTATCGATTCCTCTTTTCAATTCCATCGGGTTTGCTCCCGCGGTCACATTTTTAAGCCCCACATTGATTATAGACTGCGCGAGCACAATAGCGGTTGTTGTTCCGTCACCCGCATCTTCTCCTGTTTTGGAAGCTACTTCCTTAACCATTTGGGCTCCCATATTTTCAAAAGGATCTTCAAGTTCAATTTCCTTGGCTACAGTTACACCATCTTTACTTATCTGTGGTGCTCCGAACTTTTTCTCCAGCACTACATTCCTTCCTTTTGGCCCAAGGGTTACCCTTACGGTATCAGCCAATTTGTCAACACCTACTTTAAGAAGGTTTCGTGCTTCAATATCAAATTTAATTTCTTTTGCCATATCAGTTAGTTTAAATTATTAGGTTATGCTATGTATAATATATCACTTTGTGACATTAAAAGGTAATCTTCGCCGTCAATGTTGAGTTCCTGACCGGCGTATTTACCATAGAGTACGACATCCCCGATTTTTACTTCCATTTCTTCGTCTTTTTTTGCCGCACCAACCAGTACTATTGTACCCTGTTGTGGTTTTTCCTTTGCACTGTCAGGGATGATGATGCCGCTTGCGGTTTTTTCCTCTGCTTCATGAGGCTTAACAAGTACTTTACCTGCTAGTATTTTACCTTTTAATTTTGCCATTTTATTTATTTGATTTGTTAAACATTAAATTTACTGACAATCTCATTTAACAGAATTTGTGCCAAATGATTATTCTGTCAGTTTATAGTATTATGCCCGTCATAATTGCAAAAAAAATGTCAGTCTGATGACAAACTGACATTTTATTATATCAGGTTATTATTTCCTCACTGGTTATCACTTTCCCCTTCAGGTACAGCTGTTGGAAGATTTGGTATCGACGTAGGATCAACTGCATTATCTATCTGGTCCTGTATCCTCGATGATTCTTCCTCTACACCATGAGGTATTGCTGCAGTAGCCGCTATACTGAGTACCAGTATTACCACTGCCAGGGTCCATGTCGCCTTTTCAAGAAAATCTGCTGTTTTTCTAACACCCATAGACTGGCCTGTAGAAGTGAAATTAGCGGCCAGGCCACCTCCCTTTGAATTCTGCACAAGCACTACCAAAACCTGTAAAATACAAGCTATGATAACTATTATCCCTATAAAAACATATATTCCCATCAGATTCAGTTTTTAAGAAGTATCTCTTTTATTTTCTCAATTTGCGACGCAAAGTAACTACTTTTTTCCGGATATTTCAAACTTAATCTTTCGTAAATACTGATTGCTTTTGAATAATATCCCTGTGAAAGGTAGATATTTGCGAGGGTCTCCGATACAAGATGAGGTGATTCCCTGGTGCTGCCAGCAGAGATATCTTCCTGCTCCGAGTCATCCTCTTTGTTCCCGGGTTCAATTTTTGGATTTGCCTCGATGAACCTGTCAACTAATTCATTATCATCAATAGAACCGGATTTTTTTTCATCCTTTATATTTTCTTTCCCCGGGGAATCATTGTCTTCCAGGTCGAGGTCGAGCAAATCATTATCCCCGGACAGCTTATAATCAGTTCCCTCAAGCTGCTCATCTTCCGGTACCTTCTTGTATTGCTCATCGGCCGATTCGTCAAGCTGCAGTATCCCTTCGCCGCTTATTTCATTCAACCGGGCATGTATTTCTCTTATCAATTCTTCGCGTGAGCGTCCTGATACCGATTCATACTTGCCAGCCGGTTTATCTGCCTTTATCTTCTCACCCTTGCTTGTTTCTGCCTCCTGTTTTTCTTGCTCCTTAAGCTCTTTTTCCTCAGTTGATTCATATTTTATAACAGTCTCTTTTCCCTTTTCGGTGTCTGAGGTCCACTCCCCGGAATTCAATAAGTTAAACAGTGCTTCCCGGTCGGCAATATAAATGGCCGTTTCCTTTAGCTTATCCGTAAATTCAATATCATCCTGCCGGTATAATGAATTCAACATTAATACATAGGCAGACTGAAAATAAGGATAATTCATACTGATCCTGGAAATGTCATTAAACTCAGTATCAGATAAAATTTTATGTTCTTTGATAATATCTATAAATTCAGCCTTATTCATACTACCAGTTTACAAATGCCCTGTTAAAGACATCTTCAATTATTTGCTCGACTATTTTCTCCGTTAATTCCTGTTCCACCTGGCTCAGCTCCTTTGAACTGTCATAATTTTCGTACCTGGTAAATGTTTGTTCAAAACTGTATTCCGGTTCAACCACATTGGTGAACTTAACGTTAACTGCAATAGTAAACCTGTTCATAGCAGCTCTTGCATCACCTGATACGGTAAGTGGCTCAGTCCGGTAATTCCTTATCTCTCCTTCAAAACTTACATCCCCGGCTTCATTGACAAAATTCAGGTTCGTCTGGGCCCTGCATTTGTCCATCAGTTCATCAGTAATATACTGGCTCAGTCCTGGTTGAACCAGGTTAGCCCTGTTTTCAAAATATTCCACGCTAATGGTCTTGACATCTGGTGAAATACTTGCTCCACTCATTGAATAACTAATGGTGCATCCCGAATCGGTGAGTGACAGGAAAACAAAGACCGGGATAATCACCGGTCCTAATATAAATTTTGAATATATATATTTAAAGATCGATGCCATACTCCTTAATTTTTCTGTACAGTGTCCTTTCTGATATACCCAATTCTTCGGCCGCGAGCTTTCTTTTTCCGTTATGTTTCTCAAGTGCCTTGGTAATCAACTCAATCTCTTTATCCACCAGTGAAAGTGACTCTTCCACTATTTCTTCGGTATCCTGTATATTATCAGGCTGCTTGCCGGGTGAAAAATTATGACTGGCTTCATCCCGTGGCATATCATTTTTTTCGGAAATATTTCTCAATTCTTTTTCGTCATACAATCGTTGAATTACGCCTGAACTATGATCATCGAGCTGCACTGAAGAACTGCCTTCCTGGATCATATTGAGCACAAGTCTTTTCAGGTCATTCACGTCATTCTTCATATCGAAGAGTATTTTATACAATATCTCTCTTTCAGATGAGAATGAGCCTTCCCCTTCCCTGCTTATTATTGCGGGCAGTTTAATACTGCTGTAATCGGGCAGGTAAGCTTTTAACATCTCAGCGTCAATCTCCCTTGCGCCCTCAATAATTGATATTTGTTCGGTAATATTTTTTAATTGTCTCACATTACCGGGCCATGAATAAGATGTCAGCATTTGACGTGCATCTTCCGTGAGCTTCACAGCAGGCATGCGGTATTTTTCCGCAAAATCAAGCGCGAATTTCCTGAATAATAATAATATATCATCTCCCCTGTCTTTAAGGGGAGGTATTTTTATAGGTACAGTATTAAGCCGGTAAAACAGATCTTCCCTGAATTTACCAGCCCTGATGGCCTGCAATATATCAATGTTTGTTGCAGCTATAACCCTAACATTTGTCTTCTGCACTTTTGATGAACCTACCCTGATGAACTCACCCGATTCAAGCACCCGAAGCAGCCTTACCTGTGTTGCTGAGGGTAACTCGGAAACTTCATCAAGAAAAATTGTTCCTCCGTCGGCCACTTCAAAATAACCCTTACGGCTATCCGTTGCTCCCGTAAATGAACCTTTTTCATGGCCAAATAATTCCGAATCTATGGTACCTTCAGGTATGGCCCCACAATTCACTGCTATATATTGCCCGTGTTTCCGCTTGCTATGGTGATGGATTATCTGGGGAAATATCTCCTTCCCTGTTCCGCTTTCCCCTGAAATAAGTACAGAGAGATCTGTAGGTGCAACCTGTACAGCAATATCGATTGCCCTGTTAAGCCCCACGTAATTGCCTATAATACCGAATCTCTGCTTTATGCTTTGTAAATCTTTCATAAATTAATCCTCATACATGCGAAATTAATCTTTTT
Source organism: Bacteroidota bacterium (assembly GCA_034659275.1). GTDB lineage: Bacteria > Bacteroidota > Bacteroidia > Bacteroidales > VadinHA17 > UBA9300. Next base: position 22,342 of record JAYEGY010000029.1, read on the forward strand.
TTAAAACTTTGAAAAATCCATTTTTTGTAAATTAGCTGGAAATTAAATTGTTTGGCATGATTCAAATTGGAATAATACCGGCCCGGTATGCATCAACCAGGTTCCCTGGTAAACCACTGGCAAAAATAGAACAAGCAACCATGATAGAGCATGTATACAGACGTGCTTCCACGGCGCTTGAAAAAGTATTTGTTGCAACCGATGACAAAAGAATATATAATACTGTCATGGAATTTAAAGGCGAAGCCATCATGACTTCGCCCCTTCACAGGAGTGGAACTGACAGATGCGCAGAGGCACTTAAAATAATAAAGGAAAAGTATAATATAAACCCCGATATTATAATAAATATCCAGGGGGATGAACCGTTTATAAAACCCGAGCAGATAAAACAGGTAGGGGGATGTTTTGAAGATCATTCCGTTGAAATATCAAGCCTGATAATGAAAATACAGGACTGGAAATCCCTGACTGATCCCAACCATGTAAAAGTTATAGTAAACAAAAATATGTATGCCTTATATTTCAGCAGGGCAGCAATACCATATGTGCGCAGTGCAGAGAAAGAAAAATGGCTGAGCTATCACACATTTTACAAACACCTGGGAATTTATGGCTACAGGGCTGACATACTCGAAAGCATAAGCAGGCTTAATCTTTCGAGCCTGGAAAAAGCTGAAGCACTTGAACAAAACAGGTGGCTGGAAAATGGCTTTACCATTAAATGCTCGCTGACTGACTGGGAAAGCATTGGCGTGGATACACCTGAAGACCTGGAACGGGCAATTAAACTGATGCAGACTCAAAAACAATAAATATTTGTATCTTTAGCACGTAATTTGCGTATAAATCTAAAAATCAGGACCGGAATGCGGGTATTCGCGCTTTGCATATTATTAATATTCACGGGCTTGCAACTGACCAATGGCCAGGCAGTGGAGAAAAATGCTGCCGGTGAAAACAAATCATTGATTGAAAACTCTTTTGAGGAGGATACAAATACAAAAATCTTTCCCGTACCCGTAACAAACAACCATTTCACTATAACCAGTGATAAGGCTTTCATTTTCATAAGGCTCACAAATATTATAGGCCAGGAAACTAAAAGGGAAAAGTTTAATTATCCGCGCAACAGGGCTGAAATAAACTTCCCGGATGTTCAGAAAGGCATATACCTTGTCACCATTCAGTTTGAAGACAAAACACGTACGGTTAAGAAGATACTTATTGATTCATAATAGTATCATTTCACCTTCCCCATGTATACAACTATTGAATCAGCAATATTCAGTGCTGTTGTCAGTGTACTCAAATCATTAGAATATTTAGACAAAAAGTTTATCTTTTAAATGAGATTATTGAAATAGTCTTCCTCCTCATCGAGGTTAACGAAGGGATATTTGTTCTTTAGCTTTTCTATTTGCGCCAGCATTGAGTCTCTGAATCTCATTATGTCATCTTTTTCATCACTGCTTATTATGTGCCTTGTAGCTTCTGTAATTTTAGACACACTGTCGTAAACGAAAGATGTCTCGTTGTTAAAATAAGCGTCGGTGAATCGTTCCCATATATATTCAATTGCAGTATCAGAAGGGTGAACCATGTCTTTATTATAAAAACGGTAATCTCTCAGTTCATCAAGCACGATCTCGTAAGAGGGAAAATATGAAAGATGTTCACCCCCGGAAATTAACTCTTCAATTGCAACAAGCAGTGTGGACTTGCTTACCTGGTTTCCATGAGCGCCATCTTTCAGGTGACGTACCGGACTTGTCGTAAATACGATATTCAGATTACTGTTAAATTCATTGAGACCCGAAATCAACTGTGTCCAACGGTTGACAATATCTTCTGATTTAAGCAAATGACGGCTGAATCTTTTTGCGGGTATTTTATGGCAGTTAGCCACCACTTCATTATTCTCTTTCCACCTGTAAACCCATGCTGTTCCGAAGGTGATAAAAAGATAGGCGGCAGATTTTAAGAACGTACGGGCCTCGGAAAGAGAATTGTTGATTTTTTCAAGGCTTTTTTCATAGTTACGTGAAGAGAAGCCGGTGTCATGGTAAAAACTGAGATACTTATGGTCATAATAGAAAAGATCCTCCTTACAAAATGATTTACCTTCCATAACAAGTTGCAGTGCCCTGCCCGCTGAGAGCGGATTATACAATACGCCAAAGGGATTTATTAGAACTTCCAGTTTGCCTTTTTGAAATTGCCTGCCAATATCATCTGCAAAACATGAACCTATGAATAAAACCGGCGAAGAATAAGCTATCTTCTTCTTGGCCGGTGATATTTTAACTTTTGTCCTTAATTCCATTCTCCTTATTTAACCAATTAACAATATATTTAAGAACCTCATCCTTAAAAACTTCGTTATGCAACTCGTGGTATCCATTTTTCCATATTTTCATTTCTGCCATCCTGTTATTTTCAGCAAGAATAACAGATCCGTCCGGTGAGGATATCCTGTCTTCACCGCTATGCATTATCAGAACGGGGATTTTCAGTTCATCCCGGCAATTCAGTAATCGCCTTGCGTTAGCATTTGCAGCAACAAAAAGGTTTACCGAGATCATGGAATGAATAAGCGGATCTGACCTGTATTCATCAACAATGCTTTTATCAGAAGAGATATCTTCCGGAACCAGTCCTGTTGGCTGCAACAATGAGGGTAATATATGACGCACCACATATGCCAGGATTAGTTTCATCTTCGGCGGTTCAAAGCCTAATTTTATCCATGGGGAGGTAATAATTCCCCTATCCATGTTATTCTTTTCAAGGAGGTATTTAAGGGCAATGCCACCCCCAAGGCTATGACCATATAATATTAAGGGCATGTCGCCTTCCCTTTCACGGCAAAATTTAGCCATTGCCGATACTATTTCATTATATTGATCGAAATTCGCTATATGCCCTCTCTTTCCAGGGGATTTACCGTGTCCCGGCAGATCAAGCCCTATAAAAGAATAATTATAATCATTGAAAAATGCTGCCACTCCCCTGTACCTGGCAATATGCTCTCCGAGTCCGTGAACCATTAGAATGCATCCGCGAGCATTTGCCACCGGCATATGCAGGCCGTGTAATTCATCTGTATTTTCCCCTTTGATTTTTATATCCATCGAAAGTTGATATTAAATTATTTAAATATAATGAAAAGATAATTATTAAAAAGCGCATGCCAGGTCCCATCTGGCTCCCTTGTACATCCGGCTAATTCCAATGAAGAAACCATGTTCTACTATGCTGTATTTTTCATAGTGAGTATAACAAAAAAATCAATAAAATAATTTTTTAAAATATCACTATTTAGAAATAATTTCTAATTATTATATAATTAGCTATTTATAACATTGTTTTTCAGTGTGTTAATTATTAAGCCTTATTTAGACAATATGCCATAAAGGCCAATATTTAAGATATTAGGATTTGTATATCCGAATATATTATTTTATTTTTGCTGTTGAATGTAAACCCGAAATGATAAAAACAATGACAACAGTTGAATTCAATAAAAACCTGGTAGGCCTTGAAGACAACATGATGAAGTTTGCCCTCAGTCTTACAACTGATCGGGCAAGGGCAGAAGACCTTGTGCAGGACACTTACATGAAGGCTATTACCTATAAGGATAAGTTTGTCGATTATACAAACCTGAAGGCCTGGGTATTCACCATAATGAAGAATACCTTTATAAATAACTACAGGCGTTCAGTAAAGGAGAACACAATTATTGACAGTACACAGGATCTGTATTTTTTAAATCTTCCACAGGATTCAGGCTTTATATCTCCTGAATCAAATTATTCACTTGAAGAACTGGAGAAAGTGATTGACACCCTGGAAGACGATTTTAAGATCCCTTTCAGGATGCATGTTGAGGGTTTCAAATACAAAGAAATAGCAGAAAAATTAAATCTTAAAATAGGAACGGTAAAGAGTCGTATTTTCTTTACACGAAAGAAACTAATGGAACTACTGGATGATTACCGGTAGCTAAACAGTTAATCTCCAATTAATGTCGGCGGCAGGCTACCCGAGGAGCCTGTCGCTTTTCTATATTGTCACTCTGAGCGCAGCGAAGATGACGAACTTCTTTGTCGTGGCAGGAACTCCAGAGGTGATTTGTTCCGTGTTTCCCGTACCTACATCTCTTCGTCACTTAGTCACTTCCCCTTCCCCTTAACCTTGGCCTTAGCCTCAGCCTATTTTAGATCCTTCTCGATGCTCAGGATGACAAAAAACCGACTTTTAAGACAGTCCCTTTTCATTAATTCATCTCCTGAATCTTCTTATTAAAAACCCGCTAATCACAAATGCAAGAAACACTCCCGTCACGATCCATGCCCAGGTGTTTTTTTTTGATTCTGACCACATATTATAATCTGTGGTCAGTATAACATCCCCCTTCACTTCCCAGATCACATTCCCGTCTTCATCTATGTAACCGTTGGTAGCTATCAGTTCACCAGGCATAACATTCTGTATAAGATAATCATCTGCTGTCAATGCAACGTCAAACTCTTCTTCCACCTCTGACATGGCGGTATCCAGCAGGGCTTTATTTGATTGATAGTAACCTTCACCCATCAGGCTGTCAAGTACCTGTTCTTCATCCATACCTGAACTCAGCAATGACTTTGCAATTTCTTCTTCTTTTTGCCGCAATACATTCACATTTATATCAATTTCAGGATTAACATTTAGCGTATCAGCTATTTTCTCAATCATTGCCTTAACAAGGCTTCTTCCGAGCCATTCATCCTTTTTATCCTCCATGGGTTCTATAATGGTCTTCTTGATTGTGCTGCTATCAGGTTCTTCAAGACGTGCATCAACAAGCTTCTCGGGCATGTAGAAGAAATGCAGTTCATCACTTCCTGTTCCTTGAACTTATCTTTTGCATTATACTCTCTTTCAGGGATTCCCTATCCTCAATTTGGGGTTTATGTAAGCGTAAATGTTTTATTATTTTGTTAAGATCCCTCATAGTTTTTTCATTTTAAAATATTCCTTCACCTTTCTCTCCATCTCTTTTCTGGCATGACTGAGATTACTTTTTATGGACGACTTGTTCATTCCAATAATCTCAGCAACTTCATCATGGCTCAGCTCCTCTAATTCAATCATGGTAAACACAATTCTCTGCCTGGGGCTTAAGCCTGACGCCAGGGACCTCAGTATTGAGGCAGCTTCTTCATTATTCAGCTCATCATCTGCCCTGTCATCTGCATTGATTTCATTAATTAAGAATCCATCATCAATCCTGGTGTCTGCGAACCTGAATTTCCTCCTTCGCAGCAGGTCATAACATTTATTCACAGCTATTTTTCTAATATATGAAATTACTGAGCTACCCTTTTTTAATATGCCCCTCTTCTCCCAGACTTTCAGGAATGTTTCCTGCACAATATCCCTTGCATCATCTTCATCCGCCGTTATTCTGAAAGCAGTCACATAAATAAAATCCATATTTCCCTCTAATAGCTTTCGGAATTCGCTTTCATTCCCGTTTCGTATTTTTACTATATCATAATTATCAGTCAAATTCAGCTGTTTATATATTATACGTTTGGTCTCATGAAAGGTAAAAATTTACTTTTTTTTCTTACATTTATTTACAAATATTATAAGATGACTGAAATTATAACCATAAGCACACACCAGAGAAATTGTCTTTATGACATTGGCCCCGAGGTAGCTAATATTGTAAATAAGTCAGGGATAAAAGAGGGCCTTGTTAATGTTTTTGCCCGTGGGGCAACTGCAGCCATAATGATACAGGAGAACTGGGATGATTCTGTACAGGCTGATGTTGTATCACTCCTGGCTAAACTCATTCCCCCGGGTGTATGGGAACACGACAGGCAGGACAATAACGGCGACAGTCATCTGAAATCAGGGCTGGTAAGCCCCTCAGAGACCATACCCCTTATCAACGGGAAAATGGCTCTGAGCACCTGGCAGAATATTTTCTTCTGTGAATTTGACGGGCCGAGGAAGAAAAGGGAAATTGCTGTTACTGTCATAAAGGGTTAAAAGGCACCTGATAAATTTTTTTTAAACATCTTTTGTCGTACATATTCTTTAACTTAATATTTTTTAATCTCATAATTTTTTAACCCTATTAACTAAAACCTGTCATTGAAAATTCGAATATTGACATCGATTCTATATTCAGCAAAATTGCCGAAATGGCATCAACTTACGGGATAAAACTCGTCCTTACAATTATTGTGCTTATTGTTGGCTTTATAATTATTAAGGCCATATCAAAAGGCGCAGTGAAAATGATGAAAAGAAGAAACATTGATGATTCCCTTATCCCCTTCCTGAGAAGCCTGATTTCCATTACCCTCAAGGTGCTGCTTTTAATAAGCGTCCTGGGAATGGTTGGCATTCAAATGACATCTTTTATTGCTGTTCTCGGTGCAGTAGGGCTGGCTGTTGGACTGGCCTTGCAGGGCACATTGCAAAATTTCGCAGGTGGTGTTATCATCCTCCTGTTCAAACCTTATAAGGTTGGTGATTATATAACAACACAGGGATATAGCGGCACTGTAAAAGAAATACAGATTTTCACCACAGTGCTAACCACTCCTGACAATCAAACCATTATTATACCTAATTCCCCTATTGCCGTAAACGCACTGACCAATTACTCAACCCAGGATACCCGTAGGGTATACTTCACTTTTGGTATAGGGTGTGGCGATAACATAGATAAGGCCAGGGAAGTGATCATGAAAATAATAGATGCGGATGACAGGGTGCTAAGGACTCCTGAACCAATGATCAAAGTTGCAAATCTCGGTGACAGCTCAGTGGATTTTGCAACAAGGATGTGGGCAAAATCAAGTGATTACTGGAGTGTCTTTTTTGATATGAACGAAAAAGTCAAAAAAGCATTCGACAGTGAAGGAATCAGTATTCCCTTCCCCCAGCAGGATGTTCATTTATATAAACATGAATCAAATAGTTGAAAAAGTTGAATAAAGTTGAGAGTGAGTTTAAAATAGTGTTAATAAACTCATTCTCAACGCATTCTCAACAGAAACTGCTTCGCAGTTTCGTTCAACTTTTTCAATCTTTTTTATACTTAATACGATGATAATGAAAAATTTAATTGCGCTGACCATTGGATTATTAATTACAGTTACAGCAATAGCGCAGGATACAGCAAGCGTTGAAGGCCCATGGAAATATGATGGAATGACAGCCTTTCAAATGCAGGTAGCTTTGGGCTTGAACCCGGGGAAAAAACAAGATCTGAATTTGGTGGCCTTGTAAGGGTTGGAATAAATAAGGACCTCATGGAAAATGTGAACCTTACCTCTACGATCGATTTGTTTTCAAATTATTTTGACAGTCCACAAAATATTGACATCAGCTGGAAAGCATTGCTAAACATGAAGATTAATGAATATCTTTCTGCCAACATAAGTACACATCTAATATATGATGATGATATCGATTGGGTCGACTCCGAAGGTATTAAACATGGCCCGAAAGTTCAGTTCAAGGAGATGCTGGGAATAGGGTTCTCCTATAAATTTTAGATTCCAGATTTAAGATTTAAGATTTAAGAATTGCTTGACCCGAATACATTCTTGAATGAATAGCTTGTTAAATGTAATCACGTTAATGATCCTCCGGCTCTATATGTACATGTACATGGCAGCGGGGGATTTCTGATTTAATCATGTTCTCGATCCTGGTGGATATATCATGTGACTCATGTATGTCCATTTCCTTTTTCACATGGATATTAAGTTCTGTAAATATTTCCGCTCCTGCTGCCCTTACTTTTAAATCATGATAATATTCTATGTCCAGATAATTATCCAGGATTGATTTTATTTTTTCATATGTCTTTTCCGGGACACGGTCCAGAAGCACGCTTATCGCTCTTTTACCCAGCCTGTAGGATATATAAATTACTATCAGGGCAACGCCCAGTGCTGCAATGCTGTCAGCCACGTATATACCAAAATTTGCACATATCAGGCCCACCAGGACGACTGATGAACTCAATACATCGGTTGAAAAATGAAGCGCATCTGCTTCCAATGCCTGGCTGTTATATTTCTTAGCGACACGTTTCAGAGCCCTGGATCTTGAAATATCTATCACGATAGAAGTAATAACAACTATATAACTCCACACTGTCACCTCTATATGGGTTTCACCTGTGACCAGTCTGTTTATTGCCTCATAAATAATCCAGGCGCAGGTAATTAACAGCAGGAAAGTTTCTATCAGGGCTGACAGGTTCTCGATTTTACCATGTCCGTAATGATGATCCTGATCAGCCGGTTTGTCTGATATTCTTACGGCAAACCACGTTATGCCGGCAGCAACAAGGTCGAGGGCCGAATGCAGGGCTTCTGAAATAATACCAAGGCTGCCTGTGACTATGCCAACGACCAGTTTAAAGCCGGTAAGAAAAATTGCAGCTATTACCGAGGTAGTTGCAACAGTCTTTTTTTCCCTGCTTGCCTGTGTCATTGCCAGATTATTTTTTCCAGATGCAAATCTATATCTCTCCACGGGTTACAAGTTCTTTCCCCGGGAAATAAGTATTCCACTGATATAAGAGGGTAAAGATACAAAATACAATTTTTTTGCTGCTGTTTTGAGCTTATAAGTCAGCTAATATCCATGCCGGAAGGAGCTATTGCGGTTCAATGGTAATATAGATAATCGGGTCATCGGTAGTAGGTATTTCAAGATACATAATACCGTCATCTGTTACCCTAAAATTATCTATTCCTGATTGTTCTCCATGGATATAGTGAGTAGTGTATACATTGTAATCTCGTTCCTCCATTCCTATTAAGGTCGCTTGTATACTCTTTCCGAAAGCTTTTTTCCCCGGCAGGTTTGCCCATACTGCCACAACTATATTATCATCCAGGGTAAAAGCATAATTTCTGAATTCATAAGGCGCAAAATAATTAATTGCAGATGTATCATTTGAAAAAATCCCAAATCCCGTCTTTACCTCTTTTCTGCATGCTTCCGTGGTCGTTTTTTTGCCGGCCATGAATCAAGAGGCCATTCCGTGGTAAAGGATGGACCAACCACCTTCCGTCCATACTTATGTATTATTTCAGCCGCAGGTATAAGGATTTTGTCAACATAAACCTTATAATTCTCATCCGCTCTTAAAAACCAGTCTATATTCGGTTCGTTCCATACTTCAAAATATTTAATATCAGGATAACGCTTCACCACCTCTTCAATGTATTCCTGCCATTCTTCCATCATGTTTTCAGCAGGTGGATACCGGTGACTGGCTTCATTGTCTGCCGGCACCTTATCTTCTCTTTTCGCATCAGCAAACAGTATATCAAGCCACTCTACTTCCCTGAGACCAGGTTTTAAAAGCTTTACGGGTGCCTCAATGTGTTCTGTCCACGACTTTCCCGTTTCAATTATTAAGGGGTGCGGCCTCACATGGCTGGCCAGGCTGTGCTTTTTAATCTCATGAGGACGCTCTTCAATTGCCTCTGACAGGGCTGAAAGGATGTTTGCTCCATTATAATCTGAAGAAGGTAAAGCATAAACAGCAGATACCATTATTTGCCGTTCGCCTGTATTCATTAGCCTGGCTGATATATAGTTTTCCCTTATATCCTGCCCCAGGTAACGGCTTTTGATAAGTTCTTTCAATATCAGCAGCTTACTATCATGGTATATTTTCTCAATTCCCTCACCTGCCACTTCCCATCTATCTCCAAATACAGGATTGCTTTTCAGGCTGACCCGTATATCTCCTGGCTGTAAACCTTTTCCGTAAACCACAAGGTCAAAGCTGATGGTATCCGGTGATTGGGTTTCAGTGTATGCCAGGTTGTAATGAATGTCATCCTGATCCTTTGATTCGGTAAAAGAGCATAAAAACGTACAAACAAAAGCTATTATAATATTTAAAACAATTTTCATTATTCGTGTTTTAATTAATCGCATTTATTTATTCTCAATAAGCACTTCTATTTTCATGTCACCTGACCCGGGTAGATTGATGAAGTTTTCGCGCTGGTCATAATCACTCCATATTTCCCCATTGATCTTCACCCTTTCTATTATTGTATTCCGGCTTTCCACAGGCAGGGGTTATAATTTTTCTCCCCGGAGCGGGTCATTCACATTAAAATAAAGTGTTAAAGGTTTATTCATAACCCACAGGTTTGTGTATATATAATTCAGCATGGCATGTTCCAGGCTATGGTAAGACGTTTTGCTGCGCACCGCTTTTGATCCGTTGTTTACACTGCCATCAATATTTACGGTGAGAAAAGCTCCACCATATTCCTCATCGATAAAATACCTGTTTCATGACTCAGCTCCTTTTTGATAGATCTTAAGATACACGTCTTCTTCTGTCTCATGATAGAGGTATAATGATAACATATTCCCGTATGCCTGGATCCACCACGGGGATGAATCATTATGATGGGCAGGGTTGGCTCTTCCGATACGCTGATACCATGTCCTGTCAAAACGTTCCAGTATCCATGGCTCACCGGGCATTGACATACTGTCAGTTACCGTGTTAATGATTTTCTCCATCTGTTCAAGATAAATGGTATTTCCTGTTGCAAGATAGAGGTATATCAGGTATCCTGATACCGGTGCCAGTTGTGGTGAAAAATCCTTATCCGTATACTGCACACTCAAATCCCTGTTCAGACTCCTGTAATATCCCCCATATAGCGAATCCCATGCATATTTTTCCATTATCCCCGTCGTAAGGCTTCCATTCACGGTCGGGGAAAGTGTAAGACGTACCCGAAACGTATCTATACTATTCCGCATCCAGTAATCGAGTACCTCTTTGGTTCCTTGTTCTATCCAGTATTCCCCCAATGGAATACTGGATGTTCCTTTCCTGTCATAACATGAATACTGTGACAGGAACAGTATAATAACCGATAAAACAATAAAATATCTCATAGTTATTATTCCAGATCCAGTATTAAGGATTCCTGTTGACTTATTATCCTGGCAGCAGGCCACGCATATTGCACCAGGCAGTTGATTGCCACCCAGCGCGGATGCTTTTCAATGTATTTTGTAACTTCTGCTTCAGTAACATAATTCCTTGTCATTCGGTATGGCATAAAATATATAGCCCCCAGTCGGGAATTATCACTGCCGCCGGAAGTTACAATTTTCACGGACGTTTTTTTACTGTTACCATCATCGATAAGATATCTATCACGTGATAAGCCATGGAACACCACGGCATGCCATTTATTATTATAGGAATAAATATATTCTTCCCTTGCACCCTCCTCATATGCATCCTTATCATGCTGGGGATTAAAATGCCCGATCATCTCCCACTTATTACCATGGTCGCCGTTTGTTTTCAGGTAAATACTATGTTCGGCATGATCAAAATCGAAGCCATAGATCCAAATGTCGAAATGTGTTTCCTCCTCAATGCTGCCAATCTCCTCGATCATTCGGAGATATGAATAAACAAAGCGGTCTCGTGAAGTAGCATAAACTGATCCTGCAGGTCCGGTTCTCCCCCATGCATTTGGCACAAAAGGATCAAAAGAAATATCATAATCCAGGGGTGTGCCGATGCCATCTCCTGAATTTCTTGTATAGTTGGTAGATGCATAGTTGGGCCAGTACCATCCCATACCATCAACACTCCCGTGTATCATAGCTTCAACATTCTGGTCTATCTCCATCCTGGAAGGAGTATATCCAAATTTTATTGTATGCATCTGGCCCAGCTGGTAAGCTTTTATGTTATATTTAGAGGCCACTTCCCCTGTATGGCGGGCCACATCTTCTATATAAGCATTTGTTTCCTCCATGCCATAGCCCCTGCCAAAGTAACCACGATATACATCGGAAAAGATAAAATCAGGAAGGGCATCATACTGTTGACATTTATCAATGAAACGATCAATGGACGAATATCCACCGGCCATTGATTCTGAAGCATTATGAGGATGGTGCATAAAAATACCTACTTCAGCATCCGGCATTACTTGTTTGATTGCTTTAAGCAAATAAGAAAAAGCCCTTGGTCCGTATTCCATGAATTGTTCAAACATATAAGTATAATTCCCCTGTCCTTGCCCTTCAGGTCTTTTAAAAGCTCCCAGTGGAGCTTCATCAAAAAGTGTAATACGGGCGAAATCCGGGTAATACTCTTTATATATTGCCGCAAGCTTCCTAAAATGGTCAAGAACCGGTTCACGCGCTGAGGCATCCTCCACAAAATCCCGGATGGTAAGCTCCTTTCCAGGCCCCACCTCGATCCATGTTCTGGATATACCAAGTTTGTTGCAGGCCGATAAAAAATCACACAGTTTATGCTCATCATTCATCCCTGATGAATAGGGAATAATATCAAAGCGCCTGGCAAACAGAAGCATATTCTCCAGGGTGGCAGGCTGCTCCTGCTGAAGGGTCTGTGCCCCGACCCACATAAAAAGCTCTTTTTCGTCTTCTATTTCCTGTGCATAAATGGTGGAGGGACCAGTCACCAATAAAAGTAACTGCAGAAATGAGAGTATTGATAGATATTTCAAAATATTAATGTTAATGTTATTATAGATTAATAAACAAGTATTCTATATTTCCATATGCTATATTTATTTTCATGTAGCCCGCATCACTGTAACCATCTTTCAGGGCATCAAGTATTATATGAGTTGTATTACCAAAAATCTCTGAATCTTTTTTGTGGTCATGCCCTGTTATAACCATATCTACATTATGCTTAATAAATAATTCCATCAGAACATACAATTCTTCCACAAGGGGATTGGTGGATGCTGTTCGCCTGAACCGGAATAAATTGTTATGGGTAAATATAATACAATTACGGTATGAAGGACGTTCGTTCTTCAGCATACTTTTTAACCAGTCCAACTGCCTTGTCCCCAGGGTGCCGCTGCCCGAATCAAGACAAATAAACAAATCTTTGGCGCCCGGTGTCCTTACGGTAAATTTATAAGTTGATGAACCAAACCTGGAATAAAACTGCTCCCACCCGTTAAAATACAAATCGTGATTTCCTACAAGCGGGAAGAGGGCAATTGTTCCCGGATCCGGCAGTTGTTGCTCAAATACCTCGTAATCATCAGCCTTCCCCGTTGTTATATCACCGGTCATTACCGCTGCAATAGCACTCGCAGATATAGCACTTTCGAAGAATGTCTCCAGGTTCTGTGTGCCGCCTACATGACTGTCGCTCATAGTAAAGATGGTATATTCATCCGAGGGAACAACAAGCTCCTTATAGGGGTGTGTGCTGTTCCATTCCATTGATTGCTCAAAACGGCTGTTAACCGATTCATAGGATAAAAACATTCCTCTGAAATCGACTTTCTCGCATGCAGAGAGGAAGGCGGAGACCAGAATTATGGCCAGGATACTTTTCACAAATTTATGTCCCATATAAGACCCATTCTAAAGAAAAATCCGAAGTAATTAACACTTAAATTAAATGAACCGGCAGTTTTATACCACGATTCGGCAAACAGTTTTACCGGTGCACTTACTTTATATTCCCCGCGTAAGTAAATCACCGGGTTTGTTTCCTGTTCAATAATAAAAAAGTCTATATTAGTGATTGATAGAGATATATCCCATTGATTATCATCTGGTTTCAGGTGATAAGCCACAAGGTACATCAGGTTCCAGTTTTCATGGATCTTTTTATTAGAATCAATATTATATTCATCTGCAGCAGTCCTTGTAACACCATATGTTCTGAAATGTGTGCCAAGCTTTAAGTCAAAGTGATGAAGATTCACATTGCATAATACTCCAAGATTATATTCATATAATAATTCGGAAAACCTGTTATGGCTATATAATGCCTGTATCTCAAACGGGAATTCCCTTATTGAGAATTCCCTGGCCAGGTTTATGGAAGCACCTGTCAGGAAGTTTGTCCCGGCTCCTTCCAGGTCAAGCTGTACTCCACCCCTTAACCGGTTTTTCCCAAAGCTGTATTCCCCCAACGCTGCTGTTCTTATAAACAAGCCCTCCGACACATTGTTTTTACCTGCATCAAGGTGCATTGAAAGGGAAAGCTGAGCCTGGGCAAAAGGAACAGCTATAAGCCAGACATATGAAAGCAGAAAATATTTAAGCAATCTTAATTTCATTCAAACCGAATACCAAAATTACTTAAATATCCGGTTATTTCAGTTTCAGATTTAATGAAGCTTTAATATTTTTTTCACTTTTTTTGTCCCAGATCTCAATTTCGCATGAAACAGGTGTATTTATGCTAGTATCCCTGATTATGAAATTGGGTGCCAGCTGCTCTTTTATTTGAGACGCTTGCAGTCCGGAATCACCAATTAAATCTTCCTCATCAATAAGAATTTCTCCTTCAGAATCCATGACTTTTAAACTCAGTCCAATAAAAATCTCACCGTCTTCCTCCTGGAATCCCTCCAGGCCCTCAAATATCAAATATATATTCTCATTGAAATGGGCCTCATTTCCTATAACCACATTGTTTTCTTCCTCGGTGAACAGGTATACCTCATCATAAGACAGGTTATTGTTTTCAATTTTTATCTGTTCATCAGGTATTACATCAAAATCCAGTTTTGCCTTAAAAGTACCCTCCCCTTTTTTATCCCAGATATCAACATTTAGAGTGTATTCTTTACCCGTGTGCATAGGATCAGCAACAGTCAGGTTAGCCTGTAGCAGCAGGGGTGAAATGTCGATACCGTCCTGATAATCGGTATATAAATCAGGGTAGATCACTACTGTATCACCGGCCTGGTTAAGCACTGATAATTGCATACCGGGGAAAGCATAGCCATCTTCTTTCTTAAAGCCTTCAATGTTTTCGAAATTTACATAAACCTTTTCACCATAGGTGAATGTATTCCTGTTAATTTTCTCTTCGCCATCCGATAAATAAACATCCTCACAGGACAGGCCATCGCCCCAGGTAGTCAATCCTGTTACCAGGTCTTTTGACACAGATTTGCCGGAGTCACATGAAATTAATGCGACCAGAAATAATACAATTACAATAGTTTGGTTTTTCATAATAAAATATTTAGAGGTTTATTTCGAATGCTTAATTATTTATCTCTCAAGTTACAAGGTGTTCAGGAAAAAGTCAAGTTTATTTAATAATATCAATGATTCAGGCTGAATTATTGATATTAATCACCCGCCTCGAATTGTTGCGGATGTATTCCCTGGCAACGCTTTTAATTTTTTTTCATGGGTCAGCATTTTCCTTTATTTCTATACCCCTGACCTCTAAAATCTTAAATCTTAAATCTTAAATCTTCGAGATTTCTCATAAACCCTTCATAACCTGTTCTCAGGACCGCACTATCTTTAAATACTGTATTAAATTCTTCTTCAGTAATATTCTTCCAGTCATCCACAGTGTATTTCAGTATTTCCGGCAACGGCTCAAATTCCTTAATCGCCGTTTCTTTAACCCTGCTATTCCATGGACATACTGTTTGGCAAATATCACAACCAAAGATTTTCTTACCAATCTTTTCAGTATATTTCTCCGCTATGCTGCCTTTATTCTCTATAGTAAGGTAGGAGATGCATTTATTTGAATCAATGGTCCTGTTTTCCAATATTGCACCGGTAGGGCATGCATCAATACATCTTGTGCATTTACCACATAAGTCTTTTGAAATAGTATTATTATACTCCAGCTCTCTGTTTATTATCAATACACCAAGAAATAAGAAGGAACCGAGATCTTTATTTATCAGCATGCTGTTTTTGCCTATCCATCCCAGGCCTGCTTCAACCGCCCATGCCCTTTCGAGCACCGGCGCTGTATCCACAAATGGCCTTCCACGGGTTTCGGGATCCTTGCTTTTAATAAAATCCAATAAGAGGTAGAGTCGGTCTTTGAGTACCCTATGATAATCTTTACCCAGCGCATATATGGCAAATTCCGGCTGATCGTCCCGGGGTTCATACTTATTAAAGTAATTCACACCTGTGACTATTACCGTACGGGCATCAGGAACGAGAAGAGAGGGATTGATACGTTTTTCATAATGCCGGGTCATATAGGTCATCTCGGCATGATATGTTTTCGCAAGCCAGTTCCTGAGCTTTTGTCTGTGTTCATCCAGGGGTCTCACACGTGCTATTCCACAAAGATCAAAGCCAAGTGCAAGAGCTTTATTCTTTATTTCATCAACCATTTTTTTATAGAAGCCCCAGTTCGAGCTTTGCCTCATCTGTCATCATGCCCCTGTCCCATGGAGGATCAAAGGTGAGCGTTATATTACAGTCTTTTATCCCTTTAGTGCCCGCCACCTTGTATTTCACTTCCTCGACTATCATGTCTGCCATGGGACAGTTAGGAGCTGTAAGTGTCATGGTAATATTAGCGATATTGTCCTCATTAATTTTTATATCGTATATCAGGCCAAGGTCATATATATTAACAGGTATTTCAGGGTCAAAAACGGTTTTGAAAACCGATATGATCCTTGATTCTTTTTCCATATATTTATTGCGTTCCATAATAATCTCAGTTTTTCTGTTTTGCCTTATATGCTATTGCATACATTTTCATCTGTTTTAGCATTGCCAGCAGGCCGTTTGACCTGGTAGGAGACAGGTTCTGGCGCAAGCCTACCCTGTCAATAAAATACAGATCGGTGTCAATTATCTCATCCGGTGTTCTGCCAGATAGAACTTTGATCAAGAGCGCTATTATACCACGGGTTATTATTGCATCACTATCGGCTTTAAAATAAATCCTGCCATCATCGAATTCAGGATAGAGCCACACCCTCGACTGGCAACCCTCGATGAGGTAATCATTCTTCTTATATTTCTCTTCTATTGCAGGAAGATCTTTACCCTCTTCAATCAGGAGATCATACCTTTCCATCCAGTCATCAAACATGGAAAATTCTTCAATAATCTCATTTTGTACCTCGTCAATAGACTTATCAGGTTTATTCATAACATCATCCTCTTTACTTTATTTATTCCTTCAATCAGCATATCTATCTCTTCTGTGGTATTATAGAAACACATTGATGCACGTATCGTCCCGTCAATGTCAAACCTGGTCATTACAGGCTGGGCACAATGCGATCCCGTCCTGACAGCTATACCCATTTTGTCCAGTATCATGCCAGCGTCATACTGGTGAACCTTATCAATCAGAAAAGACATTATGGATATCTTGTCCTCTATATTACCATATATTTTAAGGCCGTCTATCTCTTTCATTCTCTCCCGTACATACTCTGTCAGCTTTTTTTCCTGTCTTATTATTTCTTCCATACCCACCGATTCAAGATAATCCAGGGCTTTTGCGAGGCCCATGGCTCCAACAAAATTTGTAGTCCCAGCTTCAAACTTAAAGGGTAATTTGTTATATGTAGTACTTTCAAATGTAACACGGTCGACCATGTCCCCTCCCCCCTGGTAAGGTGGTAAGTCCTCTAGCCATTCCCTTTTACCGTACAATACGCCTATTCCGGTAGGGCCGTACACTTTATGTCCCGAAAAAGCGTAGAACTCACAATTGAGTTGCTTCATATCAACATGCCCGTGCTGTATACCCTGTGCCCCATCAACCAGCACGGGGATATCACGCTCATGCGCTTTTTTTATTATCTCTTTCACAGGAACGATAACGCCCAGTGTGTTTGACACCTGGCTTACAGCCACTATCTTTGTTTTTTCGCTTATCAGACTGTCAAGGTCTTCAATATGTAATGATCCGTCATCATTTAAGGGAATCACCCTGAGCCTGGCATTTTTTCGTTCACACATCATTTGCCACGGGACTATATTGGCATGATGTTCCAGTTCCGTTACCAGCACTTCGTCCCCACTGTTTATATATCTTTCACCGAATGAAAATGCAACAAGGTTTATTGAAGCTGTTGTACCTGCAGTAAATACAATCTCTTCCACCGATCCTGCATTTATAAAAGATCTTACTTTTTCACGTGCCTCTTCATATTTCTCAGATGATAAATCGCTCAGTGCATGTACCCCCCTGTGTATATTACTATAAAATGTACTGTAAGCTTCATTTAAGGCATCAATTACAGACTCAGGCTTTTGTGTTGTGGCAGCATTGTCAAGGTACACCAGTGGCTTACCGTAAACTGTACTGGCCAGTATCGGAAAATCAGATCTTATTTTTTTTATATCAAGCACAGCTTTTATTATTTATCACACTCAATTGTACATGTCGCGCACCTGCTCAGCTCACCCCTCAGCCTTTGCATCACCAGGGTGTCAATTCGTTCACGCAGGGCTTTTGTGCGTACTTTTTCTATTACTTCGTGGGTGAAGGCGAACATAAGCATCAGTCTAGCCTCATCCTGACTTATCCCTCTTGAGCGAAGATAGAACATTGCATCCTGGTCAAGCTGGCCAACTGTGGCACCATGGCTACATTTAACATCATCGGCATATATTTCAAGCTGAGGTTTGGTATCCATCTTAGCATCATCGGTCAGCAGGATACTATTGTTTTTCTGGTAGGCGACAGTTTTTTGTGCTCCCTTATTAACGAATATGCGCCCGTTAAATGCGCCGGTGGCATAATCATCAAGCACTCCCTTGAATAATTGGTTGCTGGCACATCCCGGGCAGGCATGATCAATGCTCACAAAATTATCAATATGCTGCCACCTGTCGGTAAGGTAAAGTCCGAAAGCATTGCATTCAGCCCCTTCCCCATTAAGATGGTGGTAAGTACTGTTACGGACCATTCCACCATGAAGGGTTATATTGTTTGATAATGCGTGGCTGTTCTTTTCCTGATGGATGAATGTATGTGTTAGCTTGGCTGCATTATTATGCTCATTCTGAATCCTGAGAATATCAAAATCTGCATTTTCGCCAACATAGACTTCTGTAACGGCATTGGTAAGGAATTTCTGGGGTGTAAGGGCATGGTCGCATACTATCATGGGCATCCGGGCATTATCTTCCACTATAATAAGGTTCCGGTGCTGCACAAACATATCATTATCAGAATGTACCAGGTTAATGACCTGTATTGGTTTTTCCAGTGTCACACCTTTTTCAACATATACGAATATACCATCGGATGCAAGAGCAGTATTGAGAGGGATGAGCCCGTCGCTGCCATTTCGAGCATATTTAGCGTAATGTTTATTAAGGATCTCCGGATATTTCTCTGCTGCTTCAGCCAGGCTGCTAACCATTATCCCATCCGGCAAATCCGCAATTGTACCATTATATTTTGGATAGAAGCCATTCAGCAAAACCAGGTCATAGCTGTCGAGATCCGCAACGTCGCATTTGAAGTTTTCAGCAGCCTTGAAATCGGCCTCAACCGGGACAAAATAAGATCCATAGTCGGCCTTGAACCACGGTTCAAGGTTTGTATACTTATAAGCCTCATTTTTACGGTCAGGGATACCCAGTGCAATGAACTGGTTCATGGCATCCCTGCGGAACCTGTTTAACAGGGCAGCTGAATTCTTTTCTATCCTGCTGCTATTATTCCTGAACAAATCCGAGAATCTCTGTATTGCCTCCGTTTTCTTATTCATAATTTACGATATCAACCTCCTTCTTAATCCACTCGTATCCCTGTTTTTCTAATTCAAGGGCAAGTTCCTTGCCTCCTGTTTTAACCAGCTCACCATCATAGAGGACATGTACCACGTCCGGGATTACGTAATCAAGTAATCTCTGGTAATGAGTAATTAATATAGTCGCATTATTTGGCGTTTTCAAATGATTTACCCCGTTTGCCACTATCTTCAGAGCATCAATATCAAGACCTGAATCTGTTTCATCAAGTATTGAAAGTTTTGGCTCAAGCAAGGCCATCTGGAATATTTCGTTTCTTTTCTTTTCTCCACCTGAAAATCCTTCATTGACCGACCTGTTTGTAAGGCCTGATTCAATCTTAACCAATTCTTTCTTTTCGCGCATCAGTTTAAGAAAATCTGATGAAGATAAAGGTTCCTGTCCCCTGTATTTCCTGTGCTCATTCACGGCGGTCTTCATAAAATTAACCATGCTCACACCGGGTATTTCTATGGGGTACTGGAAGCCCAGAAATAAACCTTCTTTTGCCCTGTCTTCAGCTTCCATTTCCAGGAGGTTCTTACCCATATAAGTTATCTTACCCTTGGTAATATTTCCAAAATCCTTACCTGCCAGCACCGAGGCAAGAGTGCTCTTTCCCGACCCGTTGGGCCCCATAATGGCATGTATCTCCCCTTTTTTTACATTTAATGAAATACCTTTTAGTATCTCTTTGCCTTCTATTTCAACCTTCAGATTATCTATTTGTAACATCTTTTATATTTTAGAATCGTTTTATTGCCTGCCTGTCAGCAGACAGATTTAATTGTTGAATCGCACCTCTTCTTTCGCATCTAATCATTCATAAATAATAATTAATACTTTATTTATCCCACTGATCCTTCCAGGCTTATCTGCAGTAGTTTCTGTGCCTCTACTGCAAATTCCATAGGTAACTTATTAAATACTTCTTTTGCATAGCCATTCACTATCAATCCTATAGCATCCTCCGTGCTTATCCCTCGCTGGTTACAATAAAATATCTGGTCCTCACCTATTTTTGAAGTGGTGGCCTCATGTTCCACTATGCCTGACCGGTTATCCACTTCAATATAAGGGAAGGTATGAGCCCCGCATTTATCTCCCAGTAGCAGGGAGTCGCATTGTGAAAAGTTACGTGCATTTGAAGCATTCTTAAGCACCTTTACCAGTCCCCTGTAACTATTCTGACTTTTGCCTGCCGATATGCCTTTTGATACGATGATGCTTTTAGTGTTTTTTCCCAAATGTATCATTTTCGTTCCCGTATCAGCCTGCTGGTAATTATTTGTTACAGCCACCGAATAAAACTCAGCGCTTGAATTATCGCCTTTCAGAATGCTTGAGGGGTATTTCCATGTTATGGCTGATCCCGTTTCCACCTGAGCCCATGATAATTTCGAATTCTCCCCCCTGCAAATTCCACGCTTGGTAACAAAATTATACACTCCTCCTTTCCCGTTTTTATCGCCCGGGTACCAGTTTTGCACGGTTGAATATTTCACTTCGGCATTTTTCTCCACAATAATCTCAACAATAGCCGCATGTAACTGGTTTTCATCTCTCATAGGAGCCGTACATCCTTCCAGGTAACTTACATAACTGTCATCTTCAGCCACAATAAGGGTACGCTCAAACTGACCGGTATTAGCGGCATTGATTCTGAAATATGTCGATAGTTCCATCGGGCACCTCACTCCTTTCGGGATATAGCAGAATGACCCATCACTGAACACCGCACTGTTAAGGGCAGCAAAATAATTATCAGTATAGGGTACCACAGTGCCCATGTATTTTTTCACCAGGTCGGGATGTTCTCTTACCGCTTCACTGAATGAGCAAAAGATAATGCCCAGTTCGGCCAGTGTTTCCCTGAAGGTAGTTTTCACGGATATACTGTCCATCACAGCATCAACTGCCACTCCCGTCAGCTTTTTCTGTTCCTCAAGAGGTATTCCAAGCTTGTCAAAGGTTTCGAGTAACTCCGGGTCAACCTCATCGAGGCTCTTGAGGCTGGCTTTCTGCTTTGGTGCAGCGTAATATATTATATCCTGGTAATTTATCTCCGGTATCTTCAGGTGAGCCCACCGGGGCATTTTTTTATCCTGCCACGTCTTATAGGCTTTAAGCCTGAATTCAAGCAACCATTCCGGTTCCTTCTTCTTTGACGATATCAGTTTGATAACATCTTCATTAAGACCTTTTTGTATGATTTCGGTATCAATATCGGTATAAAAACCATACTTATAATCTCCTGATGTTACATCGTTTAATATCTTATCCTTATCCTTCTCTTTTTTCATCTCCGCAGATCAAATTTAAACATAAATCCTTACAAGCTTAACAGTTATAATTTACTTATTGTTTCGTCAATCATAAGTAATCCAAATAAAACAAGGATAAAAATACTAATTTTTAACGGATTAAATCAGGCAGAGGCAAGTATGAGTTATGAGTTATGAGTTATGAGTTAAGCAACCCATTCCAAAAATTATTATTTTAGTTGATTATTTGTAAAAAAATGAAAATTCTTGGAAACATCGTCTGGCTATTGTTTGGAGGTATAATTATAGCTATTGAATACTTTATTGCCAGCGTAGCTCTTATGATTACTATTATAGGCATACCCTTTGCTATACAGACACTTAAGCTTGGGATCTTTGCCCTGTGGCCTTTCGGCTCTGAAGTCCGGACTGATATAAGAGCTTCCGGTTGCCTTTATATAATCATGAATATCCTCTGGCTATTATTGGGCGGACTTGCAATTGCAATTTCACATGCTTTTTTTGGACTCTTATTATGTATTACCATTATAGGCATTCCTTTTGGTATGCAACATTTCAAGCTTGCTGCCATAGCCCTTTCACCATTTGGGAGGGACATAATAAGAAGCTGACGGTCCTGAACCATCAGGCAACAAAAAAGCCCGGGTCGATATAATTTTTCCAACATATTGTAAGTCATTCGTCAATAGAAGAGTCTATTTAATCAAAACAAAACCCGGTTGAACACTCTAATATATTGATCTATATTAATATAATTTGTATATTGCTTTATGTATTTATTGACAGGTGAAGACTTTAAAGCTTATATTGCCATTTTTGACTGTGCTGAGCCTTCAGTTATTTCCACAAAAAGAGGTTACAATCAGTGAGCCCGAACTATCATTTTATAACGATACCCTCGCAATAAGATTTGATATATTAAATTGCAGTGATGATGCCTTATTTACTGTAAACCCGCGTATTTTTACATCTGATGGCAGAATTATTCCCACTTCAAATATAAGTGGTGATTTGGGAAAAAATATTAAGTGCGGAAGAAATAAGGAAATAATATGGAGCCTGGCTGAAGATGAGTTCCGCTTGAATGATGATATCCAGGTGCAGATAATTGCCGAGCGGATAAATGTGAATGTACAGGAACCTGAACAGAAGGATACTGCAAATATCCAGCCTCAAGCTTCTAAACTCCTCGAAGAAGTGATCACTGACAAAGAGGAAAACATAAAAGAAAGAAATGACCGGCCGGTAAGCCCCCCATTAAGAACATACTCACGTGGCAATATAATAGCCTCTTCACTTTTTGCCCCGGGTCTGGGCCAGAGCAAAGTCAATAGTAAAAAAACCCTTTGATACTCAGTGTTCTTGGTTACGGCTGCCTGGCTGCTTCAGGTTATTTTATTCTAGATTCCAACAAAAAGTATGATCAATATCTTGAAGCTGACATAAAAGAAGAACGTGACAGGTTGTTCATTGATTCTGAGAAATCCTATATGCGGGCCCGATATTTTGTATACGGAGCAGCAGGGGTGTGGGCCATAAACCTTATATGGTCTGCAGTTATACCTTATTCACGGCCCGATAATTTTACAGCCGGTGTGTCAGCAAATGACATTCACGGGATACAGCTATATGCAAAATGGACATTTAAAAGTATGGATCATGAAAATATTTGCTGTGCGACTCACTTTAACACTGCTTATGATTCTTTACTTCTCAGGAGCTTCCGGGCAAATTATAAGTAAGAAATCCTCCATACATATAAACAATATCCCGGAAAAGAAGAAGCCTCTTATAGAAATGCTTCTTCATCAGCCCGAAATGGAAGAGTCAAGCGTTTTTGTAACACCTGAATCATCCTTTGATCTTGCAGGAGAGGTACGCCCTTTTGACAGCTCTATGATTGTTCACATCAATGACAGGCCTGAGCAAAACATGGACGGTAATTTTTTCTGGCATAAGATTGAACTTGAACCGGGTCGGAACAGCCTGATTATCGATATTTTAAGAGACGCTCAGATTGAAAAGAGGTATGATTATAACATTTATTATACTGCCCCCGTAACAAACCTTGCACAAGGAACACTCAATCCCGGCACTTACTATGCACTTATTATTGGCATAAACGATTACCCTGCAATGGGTGAAGATCTTGAAAATGCCATCAGGGACGCAAGGGCAGTATATGATGTAGTTGCAGAAAGATACACCTTTGAGAAAGAGAATATAAATCTCCTCTTGAATCCAGAAAGGGAAGATCTCTACATAGCTTTCGACAAACTATCCTCAGAAGTAACTGAGGAAGATAACCTGCTTATATTTTATGCAGGGCATGGCCTGTGGGAAGAAGACACGGGACTGGGTTACTGGCTGCCATCCGATGCCAGGAGGGAAAACAGGGCAGCATGGTTCCCAAACAGCTCCCTGGTTGATTACCTCAAAGCAATTAAATCAAAACATACCCTCCTGATTTCAGATGCTTGCTTTGCAGGTTCCATTTTTAAAGTACACCGTAGTATTAACGATGCCCCGGCGGGTATAGAAGAACTTTATAATCTTCCCAGCAGAAAAGCTATTACCAGCGGTACACTGAAAGAGGTGCCTGATCATAGTGTATTTATAGAGTACCTGCTCGACAGGCTCAGGGGTAATCAAGATAAATACCTGCCCTCGGAAAGCCTCTATAGCAGGATTCGTGTAGCCGTCGAGAATAACAGCCCCACGGTGCCGCGCACAGGGGTTATACAGGGTGTAGGGGATGAAGGGGGTGATTTTATTTTTATTCTGAAATAAATCTCGGAAGATGAAGAAAGCATTTTCTCCATATTTAATTGGCCTCGTAGCAATAGCGATTGCCTTATCCCTGGGCGAGTGTAAGAAGCCTGTGAGGGTGGTTAAATTAACAACCCTGGATGTCGATCCCCAGGAGATAAATCATGATGGCGTAATTATCAAAGGGGAGATCATTGATCACGGAGAGACTCCAATACAGAACCATGGTATTGCTATCAGTAATACCGTTCAGTCATCAGGCAATTTCACAGAACTTTCACTTGGGAAAACCAGCAGTGAGGGTGTATTCCAGGTTGTTTATGAAAATCCTGCACCAGACATACAATATCAATACAAGGCTTTTGCAACTGATGGTTCGGTAATAGTGTACGGTAATACCAAAACATTTAGGTCCCTCCCCCTTACAGTGCCCGAAGTAATACTCTATCCGGCTGAAAATATTACTTCAAAAACAGCCACTTTAACGGCCAACGTTGCAAGTGACGGGGGCGCAGAGGTTGTTGAAAGAGGTTTTTGCTACAGCACATTGGTTAACCCTGACCTGAATGATAAGGTTGTTATTAACGATCAGGGTGGTACCGGTGAATTCACTGAAGAAATAATAGACCTTGAACCGGGCAGTACTTATTATGTCAGGGCCTTTGCTAATAACTCTCAAGGAACATCTTACAGTAATGAAATAGAATTCATTGCTGCTGAAATCCCAACAATAGAAACCTATGCACCTGAAAACATTACATCTACCACTGCAATTTTAATTGGCAATGTAATAAATGAAGGAGGCGTCGAGGTGGTTGAACGGGGCTTTTGCTATAGCACTTCACCAGATGTGGACATGAGTGATAATGTTGTTCTGAATGAGGAGGGTGGACCGGGTGAATTCATGAACGAGGTAAGCGATTTAAATTCGGCCACTGAATATTATGTAAAGGCGTATGCCATCAATAGTGTGGGGATAGCCTATGGAATTGAAAAATCATTTATCACCGGAGATCCTGCTGCAGTAGAAACACATCCACCGAAAAGTTTAACGGTATACAGCGTTATAATAAATGGAGAAATTATCAGTGATGGTGGCAGTCCTATTACCAATAAAGGTATTTGCTGGTCAACAGGCACTACTCCAACTATAGATGGAGACCATAGCGACGAAGGATCCGGAACAGAACCATTCTCGACCCGGATCACAGCTCTCTCACCATCAACAACATACTATGTCAGGGCATATGTAACAAATGCTTTCGACACTTATTACGGAAACCAAATCAGTTTCACCGTTCCTGATCCTTCAACCTTCGTTTACAGCATTGTCGGTGCGGCATATCCCGGTGGCAACTGGGAAACTGATTATGACTTCACATACCTGGCTAACAGTAATTATGTGTATAGTTATGAAATACCCTCGCTGGAGCTTCTGCAAGGTGGTCATTTTAAGATCAGGAAAGATCATGACTGGGAAATTCAATACGGGGCTAATAATCTTACTATACCATGTAATTCTTTTACCACCAGGATATACGATTTTGAAGCTGAAATCTCAGTAGAAAAAGGCACTACTTTCAGGATACAGCTCGACATTGACTGGGTAAGTGATATCAAGACCCTCCACTTTGAACGCCTGTCACCTGAAGTTTATACAGGGATTGCATATTCCATAACCAATGAATCAGCGAAATGTGAAGGTGAAGTGTCTGACCATGGTGCCTCACCTGTAATCGAGAGGGGAATCTGTTACAGCACCGATGAGTTACCTACAGTCGATGATAATAAGGTAACTGAAGGATCCGGATTGGGTCTCTTCATAGTTGTCCTTGACAATTTAGTACCTAATACGACCTATTATTACAGGGCTTTTGCCATCAATGACGAGGGTATATCATATGGGGAAGAATTAAGTTTCACCACTCAGTAATAGTTAATAGCTTCGCAGCATTCACTCTTCAAAAGGGGGTCTTTCCCAGCCCTGGGCTTTCATCTCGGCCAGGCTGCCGTCCTGGAGGACAAGGCTGTTGCCTTCTTCCCGGGGAACCAGATGACCTATTATACTTATTCCTTCTATCTTTTCCAGTTTTTCATGCTCCTTTACAGGGCATGTAAACACAAACTCAAAATCATCACCCCCGTTAAGTGCGGCAATCAGCGGTTCAAAGCCCAGCTCTTTACCTGCCGATGCTGAATCCTTGTCTATGGGTATTTTATCATGGTAAATCCTGCAACCCAGGCCAACGGTCTTTGAAATATGAAGCAGTTCAGAGGCCAGCCCGTCCCTCACCGTCCTGATAATCCCCGGTTTAATATCATTTTTGGCAAGCTCATCAAGCTGTACCGTTTTCAATTCAGGCTTAAGCTGTCTTCCGATAACATATTCAAAGCCTTCCAGTTTGGGTTGGGCACCCCCTGTTTCCTCGAACACCTTTCGCTCACGCTCAAGCAATTGCAAGCCCAGGTAAGCAGCACCCAGGTCACCTGTAACACATATAAGATCTGTTGCCTCAGGCACCTTCCTTTCAAAAGCTTCAGCCTCTTTGCCCCATGAGGCTATACTTATTGACAGTCCTGTCAGCGAGCTGCTTACGTCAAGCGATGATATTTTTAAAGAATGGCGGTCGCATGCCAGGCATACACCCTCTATTATTTCCTCAATATCTTCCTTCTTAAAACGCACACTCACCCCCATATTTACAGAAACAGCCTGAGGTTTTTTACCCCTGCAATAAAGATCGGAAATAGAATTAATAACCGACTTATAGCCAAGATGCTTAAGCGGGAAATACATAAGGTTGAAATGAATACCCTCGAGGTAAAGAGTGTTTGTTATATTATTCGATGAAAGGCTGTCATCAAAAAAGGCTTTGAATTTTTTTCGCAAGCTGTCAATCAGCGCAAATTTTCCAAAACCCTGTTCACCGGATTGTTCCTTCTCTGACATAATTATTTGATTTGATATAAAGGTACGATAATAATAGGTTTGAAAGGTTTGAAAACAATAACTACTTTATTGCCCTTTTCAGGATACCCCTTTGTGATTTAGAGATAAAGTCAATAATATACTTTAATTCGTCAGTAGGCTCAAAATTATCCTTCAGGTATTGCAGAGCCTGGCTTATATTCCTGCCGCTGAAATACATAACCTTATATATCTCTTCCAGTTCATCAATTTTTTCCTGGGAAAAACCCCTTCTTTTCAGGCCTATTTTATTAACGCCCACAAAACCAACCGGATCATTATTTATTATGGCATAAGGTGGTATATCTTTCCTGAACATTGCACCGCCACTTATCATGGCATGTGCTCCCACCCTGCAGAACTGGTGGGCTGCCGATCCGCCTCCCATAATGGCATAATCATCAATATGCACCTCACCGCCAAGAAGTACATTATTTACAAGGATACAATTATCACCTATTATACAATCATGTGCCACATGCGAATTTGCCATCATCAGACAGTTATTTCCCATTATTGTCTTGCCAAGGGCCACCGTGCCACGGTTAATGGTAGCGCCCTCTCTGAAGGTGCAGTTATCACCAATTTCCGTAGTTGTTATCTCGCCGGCAAATTTCATGTCCTGGGGTATGGCTGAAATTACTGCCCCCGGGAAAATTTTGCAGTTTTTACCGATACGGGCACCATTGAGAACAGTGGCATTGGGCCCTACCCAGCTACCATCTTCTATAATAACATCACCTGCTATATAGGAAAAGGGCTCAACAGCAACATTTGCCCCGAGTGTGGCATCCGGATGTATAAAAGCCTGATCTGAAATCATTATTTATTATTTTTTACAACCTGGGCAACCATTTCTCCTTCAACAACCAGTTTATTGCCAACATAAATATGGCCGTACATAGATACAATCCCCCGTCGTGGAGGTTCTGACATATTCAGTTTAATAATAAGTGTATCCCCCGGTACAACTTTCTGCTTAAATTTAACTTTGTCAATCTTGAGGAAATACGTTGACCAATTTTCCGGGTCCTCAACATCCCCAAGGACGAGCATCCCTCCTACCTGTGCCATTGATTCAACAAGTAATACTCCGGGCATAACAGGTTCTTCGGGGAAATGACCCTGGAAGAAAAACTCATTAAATGTAACATTCTTTATTCCCACGACCGAACTCTCGTCCTTATGTATAACCTTATCCACCATAAGAAAAGGGTATCGGTGAGGCAGCCTTCTCTTAACTTCCTCGATATCATATATAGGCTCTGCAGTTGGATCATACACAGGAATATCTTTTTTGATAGCTGCTTTTTTTATTTCCTGCCTTACCAGCCTGGCCAGGTTGGTATTTGCCAGGTGGCCCGGCCTGGTAGCAACAATCTTACCCTTTATATGCTGGCCTGCAAGGGCCATATCACCGAGCAGATCAAGTAGTTTATGACGCGCGGGTTCATTGGGGTAACGAAGAGCCGTATTATTTAATATACCTTCTTTGTGAGCAGTAATGTTTGGTTTATTAAACAATCTGGCAATGCGGTCAATTTCAGACTGGGGTACTTCTTTCTCCAATATGACTATGGCATTATCAAGATCCCCTCCTTTTATCCTTCCTGCCTTGAAAAGAGGTTCAAGCTCATGGAAGAAAACAAATGTCCTGCTTTTTGATATCTCTTCCGCAAAATCATCCTTGTTATTAAGTACCGCATACTGGTTACCCAGTATTTTTGAATTGTAGTCAATAAGCACATTTATACTGAGGTGATCATCCGGATATATTATAAGATCAACTCCGTGTTCTTCATCCGAGTAGACTATTTTTTCCTTTACTTCGAAATACTTCCTGAGCGATTTCTGCTCAACTATCCCCGCTTCTATTATCGCTTCTGTAAACTTCATGGCACTGCCACCCATTATAGGTGCCTCCGGTCCATCAATCTCAACAAGTACATTATCGAGGTTCATACCATAAAAAGATGCAAGCACATGTTCAATAGTGGCAACTGATGCACCATTTTCAGATAGGGTTGTCCCCCTGCTGGTATCCGTTACATTTTCAGCCAGGGCACGAATAAGAGGTTTATCTGGCAGATCAACCCTGCAAAATTTGTAACCATGGTCTACAGGAGCAGGTTTAAAGGTAATCGTCACATCAATACCTGAATGCAATCCTTTGCCTTTCATGCTTATTTCCCTGGCAAGAGTTCTCTGGTTCTTTATACTCATCAAATTATGGCTTTAATAGAATTAATATGGCTGCAAAGAAATAAAAAATATTTCGAACGTACTATAAAAACCCATGCTAACATGGTTGCTATCAAACATATTCGTTTGGAACGTATCTGATTATCTGTTTTTTATCTCTCTGATATCCTCCTCCATTTTTTCAACTTTCTGTTTTAGTTCAGGGAGTCTTCTGAATATTATATGTGAGAGCTGGGCTTTCCTGTATTCAAAAGCCGGAGAGCCGTAAACAGTAGTGTTTTCCTTTAAAATATGGGAATTGATACCTGCCTGGGCAGCAGCCTTTGTTCCCCGGGCAATATTAACATGGCCGGTTATACCTACCTGGCCTCCAAACATGCAGTTTTTGCCTATCTTAGTCGATCCCGCTATGCCTGTTTGCCCGGCCATTACCGTATTTTCACCCACCTCCACATTATGCCCTATCTGTATGAGATTATCCAGCTTAACGCCCTTTCTTATTATTGTGGATCCCATAGTCGCACGATCAATCACCACATTGGCTCCTATCTCCACATTGTCTTCAAGAACGACATTACCTAGCTGTGGTATTTTCTTATAGTTCTGATCAGATTGAGGGGCAAAACCAAATCCGTCACTGCCGATTACCGAACCTGCATGTATATTGCAATTTTTCCCTATAATACACTCATGGTAAACCGTAACGCCGGGATAAATTACCGTACCTTCCCCTATCTTGCAATGATCCCCGATACTGACATTCTGATAAACGGAACAACGGTCACCCACTACCACATTTTCACCTATATAAGCCATGGGGCCAATATAAGCATCAGCACCTATTATGGCTGAATCTTCAATCACAGCCCTGGGATGGACACCCTTTTTCTTTGGCTTTGATTGTTCATATAAAGTCAACAAGCTTGCGAAAGCCTCATATGCATTATCAACCCTTATCATTGTTGCATTAACCGGGGCAGATGGTTTAAAATCCCTGTTGACTATTACAATTGAAGAACCGGTGGTGTAGATGTATTTCTCATAGTTCATATTGGAAAGAAAAGAAAGGGTGCCCTCGTGACCTTCTTCAATTTTAGCCACCGAGTCCACAATCACTCCCGGGTCTCCCTCAACATCTCCGTTCAGGTATCTGGCAATCTTTTGTGCTGTAAATTTCATTTTATATAAATTTTTTCAACGTGGTAATTCCGTTTATTTGTTAACGATGCTTCTGATATCTTTAGGGTAACAAAGATAGTACCTGACTGCACTTTTTGATAATGTCTCATGGCGAAGAATGTTCGAAACCTCTGTAACTTCCTTCAGGGACCCATCCTTCATAATTATCTTAACACTCGGAGCAGAAGGAGCATAGGTAATATTAGATATACATCCTTTATATACATAACTCGTAATATCCATTGACCTGAAATCATTTTTACCCTTCAACAGATCAATAACAGTATTCATAGCTGATTCCGGAAAGGGATTATCCGAAAGTTCAATGGCAGGCAGGCGTCGACGTAAAAATGCCCGTGACATGTCTGCCAGTATTTTATCCGGGTTATTTGTCCACTGCCTCACCGAAGCAATAAGCTCGCAGTCATCCAGCTTGAAGAACATCCCCGCAAACTCTTTATTCTTTCCTTCCAGTAAGTCAAGCCTGTCGATTTTTGTCCTGAGAAAATAGTCAACGGAGGAGGATGATTTTACCTGTTCATTATTGAAAATCAAATATCTTGCCCTCCGGATTAGTCTTTTCAACATCTGATCAGCAGCCAGAACCGTTTTATGCATATATACCTGCCAGTACATAAAGCGCCGGGCTATCAGAAACTTTTCTATTGAATAAATGCCCTTTTCCTCTACTACCAACCTGTTATCAACGGTGTTCAACATACTTATTATCCTGTCAGAGCCAACTGAACCTTCAATAACGCCGGTATAAAAGCTGTCCCTCAATAGGTAATCCAGCCTATCCATGTCTATCTGGCTGGATATAAGATCATTAAAGAATTTTCTTTGATATTTGCCACTATACATTTCAATGGCTGTATCCATCCTGCCATCATATTTTTTATTAAGAATGTTCATTATTATCAATGATACATCCTCATGGCTTATTTTCCCCGATATATTAAATTCAAGTGAATGCGAGAAGGGGCCATGCCCGAGATCGTGACACAAAATTGCCACAAGGGCGGCCTCGAATTCCTCATCATTAATCTCTATTCCTTTTTTACGAAGTGTTATGAGAGCCTGGCTCATGAGGTGCAGGGCACCAAGGCTATGAAGGAACCTGCTATGCGTTGCTCCCGGGTAAACCATATCGGTAAGGCCGAGTTGTTTAATAAATCTCAGTCTCTGGAACCAGGGATCTTCTAAAAGATCAAATATGAATTCGGAAGGAATTTTAATAAACCCGTGTACAGGATCGTTTAATATCTTAAGTTTATTTATTTCTGGATCCAATGTTAATTTTTTTTGTTCTACAAAATTAGAAATTACTTTTACACGGCTGCAGGATATTTAAAATCATTACGGTAATGTTAAACATTATTAAAAACATAAAATTTAAAAAAATATTACCAGCTATTTGAAATATTTATTGTCTTTAAAGAGTCCAATAGATTATATATAAAACTTTCATATCAATAAAAATACCAGTAGATGAAGATCGAGATAAAGGGCCTCAATGTAATATATCAAAATGGTAATCATGCCGTTAAGAATATTACACTTGGCATTGAAGAGGGGATGTTCGGCCTCTTGGGTCCGAACGGAGCCGGTAAATCAAGTCTGATGAAGGTGCTCGCTGCCCTTATGAAACCCAGTTCGGGTGAGGTGTTGGTCAATGGTGAAAGCATACAAAAACAAAGGAAGAAGCTCCGCTCCTACCTTGGCTATCTGCCCCAGGATTTTCGCTTCTTCACACGCTTAAAGACATGGGAGTTCCTGGATTATGCAGGATCACTGGCAGGTATTAAAAACAGGAAGGAAAGGTTGCTTATTGTGGATGAACTGCTCGACAGGGTTGGTTTGCTGGAGGCCAGGGACAGGAAGGCAAATAAATTATCAGGTGGTATGAAAAGGCGCCTTGGAATAGCACAGGCACTTATTGGTGATCCCAGGATCATTGTAGTTGATGAGCCAACAACAGGTCTTGATCCTGATGAAAGAATACGTTTCAGGAATATATTGTCAGACCTCAGCCAGCATGATGTGACAATTATTCTGTCAACTCATATAGTAGGCGATATTTCATCCACATGCCAGAGCATGGCCTTGCTAAACGAGGGGCAGATGGTTTATTCTGGTTCTCCTGATGATCTCATAAAAGAGGCCCAGGGTCATGTTTTCAACCTTAAGCTAACACAGGAAGAATATGACCGTGTGAAAGATGAATTCCATGTGATATCATCACTACCCAGCGAGATTGGCTGGGATGCACAGGTGGTGGCTGAAGATGTTCCTGCTTTCGACAACCAGCCCATTGAACCAAACCTTGAACATGCATATGTGTATTATATGGAACATAAAATTAATGGGGCATTCGTAAATATTTAAGCTGAATAAAATGATCTCATTACATAATATCAGGACCGTTGCCCATTATGAAGCAAAAACACTACGTCGCAGCTGGCTGTTCAGGCTATTCTCAATAGGAGCACTATTCATTCTTACAATAATGAATATCGCGCTTTTCAGTCCCGTGGGAGACGAAGAATGGGAATTTTTGGCCATACCCTCATCGATGCCTCTTTTAAACCTGTACATCCTGAATATTGCACAGTCATTAATAGTCATCTTTCTTGCTTCCGATTTTCTTAAAAGGGATAAAAAACTGGATACCAACGAGGTGCTTTACACAAGACCTATGTCAAACCTGGAATATATCTTCGGCAAATCACTGGGCATAATGAGGCTTTTCCTGGGTGTAAACATTCTTATCCTGGCTATATGCCTTATTATTAATATAATAACACAACAGGCAAGCATTAACGCAGCTGCATATTTTGAATACCTTCTGATTATCAGCATATCCACACTTATTTTCAGCCTGGGATTTGCTTATATACTTATGTCAATTATCAGGAACCAGGCAATTACTTTTCTTCTATTACTGGGATTTGCAGCACTGAACATGTTTTATCTCTTTAACAGGATGAACTCATTTTTTGATTATATGCTCTTTGGATTTCCTGTTTTCAAGAGTGGCATGACCGGCTTCAGCAATATTGATATCATATTATCCCAGAGAATTATGTATACATCCCTGGGTTTGGTTTTTATCTTTGTTACTATATTGATTTTTAAACGACTGCCTCAATCAAAAATACACAGATCAATCAGCGTCATTTCTCTTATAGGTTTTTTTGCCCTTGCGTCCTATTCAGCCTATTATTTCCTGGATAATTATTACAACACCCGAAAGCTGAAGAATACCGTTCTTGAAACCAACAGGAAATATGAGGATTCTAATTTCTTAAAGGTCACCGATGCGGATATTGAAATTGAGTATACCGGCGGCAATATTATTGCCAGTGCAGAATTGAATTGCCTTAACAGTCATGATAATAATGTCAGTGAAGTGCCTTTTTCACTAAATCCCGGCTTATCAGTAAAAGAGATACTTGTAAACGATTCGTTAACTCCTTTCAGATCTGATGGCCATATTATACTGGTTGATCTTGATAAGGGCCTTCTTCCTGATTCTACCGTAAGCATAAGTATCAGTTATGAAGGTATAATTAAAGAAGCCTTTTGTTATCCCTGGCATAAGGAAGATATAAAAGAAAATCCTTTCCTTATAGGTCCGCTCAGGCTTGATAAAAAGCAGGTCATACAAAAAGATGATTTCCTCTTACTCACTCCTGAAACCCACTGGTACCCGGTTGCAGGCCTTAATTTCTACCCGGACAGCCCGGCTAAGATATTGATTGATTTCACAAACTATAAACTCAAGGTTAAACGCAATAATGGACTTGTGGCCATTTCGCAGGGCAAGAGGACATCTGATGACAGATACTGGTATTTTGAAAATGAGAATCCCTTAACCGGGATCAGTCTTGTTGAAGGCTATTACACAAGTGATACCATCAGTGTTGATTCAACTGATTTTATTGCTCATTATTACAGTGGCCACGATTATTTCAGAAATGATCTCAATGAACTGGGCGATACACTGGGAAACTTAATCTCGGGTGTGATGACTGAACTTGAAACCACTTTCAGCACTGAATACCCCTTTGAAAGATTAAACCTTGTTGAAGTTCCTGTGTATTTCTACTCAATTGAGAAGAAGAATACCCAGACAAGAGCTGAAGTACAGCCTTCAATGATCCTTCTACCCGAAAAATTGGCATCAATAAATGAAGCCGGGTTTTACCGGACCATTAAACGACAAAAAAGAAGAATGGAAAGGAGCAACGAGGTAATAACTGATAAAGAACTTCAGGTCAGGGCATTTAACAATTTTATCAGAACTACCTTCATTACCAGCTCTGATTTTCGCTTTAACAGTGGAAATACTACTATGGTACCCGGAAGATATTTAATGGGACCCAGTTTCTATTTCTATAAGAATAATTTCTTTTCCGACAGGTATCCTGTAATGAATGCTGTGTTTGAAACCCACCTACAGAAAATTGAAACTCCCCAGGGAGGATTCCAGAGGAGGTTCCTTGGAGGGATGAGCGAAAATGACAGGGCAAACACCATCCTCAGGGATAAAAGTATGGCTGAAATACTGGCCTTAAATCCCTCTAACGATACCACCCGTGCAATACTTACCCTGAAGGGTGATTACCTTTTTAATCTAATGCGTGCCGAAGCGGGTATTGAAGAATTTAATACCTGGTTTTCTGATTACCTGGAAGAAAACAAATTCAGGAATATCAGCATAAATAAGTTCAACAATAACCTTTATGAAAGATTCGAGTTTAATCTTAAGCCCTATCTTGACCAGTGGTATAATGGCAAAGAGCAGCCGGGTTTTCTTTTCTCTGATATAGAGGTTTACGAGGTGGTTGTCGGTACCCGTACAAGATACAAGGTAAGCTTTACCGCATCCAATCCGGAAGAAACAGCAGGTATATTTAATGTAGGCTTTCGTACGGGCGGACGCGGCCCCGGTGGAGGACGTGGTATGCAAGGTAATGTCTCCATATCCATAAGCCCGGGAGGGAGGGGCAATATTTCCATAGGCATGGCCGGAAGGGGTTTGCAAACCAATGATGTTGAAAAAATCGTGAAGCTGGAAGCAGGGCAGGCGAAAAGGGTAAGTGTCATTCTTGATGCAGAGCCAAGAGGGATGTTTGTAAACACACTCTTTTCAATCAATAACCCGGGTGAACTACAATTCCCCCTGATAGACCTTATGAAAGGTAAAACTAACGACAATACTGAAGGAGAAGAAGTGCTTGACAGGATACCCCTTTTACATGAGGAAAATGAAATAATTGTTGATAATGAAGACCCGGGATTCAGGATCTACCAGGAAACATCAACGGGAAGGTTGAAGAAATGGCTGAATATAAGAGGGGATGATGGTAATAACTACAGGGAAATGTTTATATGGTGGGCCCCAGAATACTGGCAGAAGACGGTACAGAGCAACTACTACGGGAAATATGTGAAATCAGCTGTATACACCCGTGCCGGGAGCGGCGAAAGGCATATTAGCTGGACAGCTGAAATAGATGAACCGGGATATTATGATATATATACTTATATCGGTAAACGGGGAGGCCAGAGAATGATGATCGGTCGTGGTGGAAGCAGGAATGCGATGCAGGACCTGCATTTCAGCGTTGAGCATGATGATGGCAGCGAGGAAATGATTGTAGATTGGGAAAATGCAGAAAACGGGTGGAACTACCTCGGATCCTATTACCTTTCTCCCGATACCGCAAGGGTGATAATGACAAACCAGTCAGAGGGAAGAACGGTGACCGGTGATGCAATAAAATGGGTAAAACAAAATATCTATAATAACAGATGAAGAAGTTAATATTATTATTATCAGTAGTTCTTAATATTGGTTTTAATGCAACAGGGCAGCAGGGACTGACCCTTGAAAGGGCAATGGATATTGCTGAAGAAAACAGCCCGTCCATAAAGAGAACCAGGCTGAACCTGGTGAGAAACAGGGAAAACCTGAACGCCCAGAGAGCAGCTCTTAAGTCTAAGTTCTCTCTCTCAATCAACCCGTTCGAATATAGCCATAACAGGGAATTCAACGATCTTGTCTCACAATGGAATACCCGTAAAACGACCGCCACCTTCGGTACTTTCAGAATATCGCAGCCTATTGTGGCCACTGATGCTACAATATCATTAACTAACAGATTCTCGTGGCAAGATTCCTACAGCGAATATAATGATACACGTACCACAGGATTCAGTAACAACCTGTCCCTTAATATTAACCAGCCTTTATTCACATATAACAGGACAAAAATACAAATAAGGGAACTGGAACTGGCCCTCGAAAATTCACAGCTTAATTATGCTATACAGAGGCTGTCACTAGAGAGACAGGTGGCACAGTATTTTTACCTGGTATACCAGCAGCAACAAAGTCTTGTAATAGCTGAAGAAGCCTATGAGAATATGAAGAAAAGCTATGATATAATAAGAAATAAGGTAGATGCAGGCTTATCAGCCCGCGAGGAATTATTCCAGGCTGAGCTTAACCTGGCTACATCAAGTTCAGACGTCGATAACCAGAAGGTCAGCCTTGCAGATGCCAAGGATGATTTCAAACTCCTCATCGGTATGAGCCTCTATGACGATATCGTTGTAAT
Source organism: Bacteroidota bacterium (assembly GCA_034659275.1). GTDB lineage: Bacteria > Bacteroidota > Bacteroidia > Bacteroidales > VadinHA17 > UBA9300. The sequence continues at coordinate 59,964 of JAYEGY010000029.1, forward strand.
ACCTGATATTTCTGTTGATACAGTTGACGTTGATGTTGCATTTGCCATTGACCATGGTCTGGCAAACAGGATGGAACTCAGGCAAAGGGAAATCGATATTGAAAACTCTGAATTCTCACTTATTCAAACTAAAGCCCTCAATGAGTTTTATGGTGCCCTCAACCTCTCCGTAGGGCTGTTTGGTGATAATGAAAAACTGGGCAATATATATGAAACCCCAACCGATAACCAGCAGATCTCATTATCTTTTTCAATACCCCTCTGGGACTGGGGCGAGCGTCAATCCCGGATCAAGGCATCCGAGGCATCCATCGAATCACAGATGATAAGTTACGAACAGGAAGAAAATGATATCATAATAAATATAAGAAAGGTATACAGGAATCTGACCAACCTGAAAAACCAGATTGAAATAGCAAGACAGAATGTTAAGAATGCACAGCTTACATATGAGCTAAACCTGGAAAAATATGAAAATGGTGATCTTACAGGCATGGACCTCAACATCTACCAGAACCAGTTATCAGAAAAACAACTGTCACTAACCAACGCAATCATATCATATAAACTGGAATTACTGAACCTCAAGATACAAACATTGTATGATTTTGAGAATCAGGAAGCTGTAACCCCAATAAAGACACTTGATCAGGAATAAATAACATAATAATATCTTGTCATGAAAAGCAAATTAATTTATCTGGCATCATTGCTACTGTTTCTAGCAGGATGTGGAAACCGGGATACCGGTCTTGAAGCTGATGTCGAAATACCCGTTTCAGTAGAAGATATAAAACTTCAATCTATTGAGGAATTCGTGAGCACAACGGGGACTGTTTACCCCGTGGTTGATATTGAACTGGAGTCAGAGATAGCCGCCAGGTACTACCTTGAAAAGAATCCTTCAACAGGCAGGCAGTGGCAACTTGGTGACAGGGTCAGAAAAGGATCACTGATTGCCAGGCTTGAAGATGAGGAATACAAAAACAACGTAAAACTTGAATTATACGAACTCAACCTGGAGCTGGCCAAAAGCAACCTGGAAAAGCAGGAGTCACTGTACGAGAAAGGTGGCGTAACACTTAATGAGCTCAAACAGGCCGGCTATGATTATACTAATGCCCAGATAAACTTAGAAAATGCCCGCATACAGATGGAAAAAATGAAAATAACGTCACTTTTCGATGGCGTAATTACTAAGTTGCCCCATTATACACAGGGCTCCGAAATAAAATCCGGAACATTGATTGCAGGCATAATGAACTACAGATCCATGATACTGAAAGTTAATCTCCCCGAGAAATATATTAACACCATCAGTACCGGTAAAGATGTCAGAATCACAAACTATGCACTGCCGGAAGATACTCTAAATGGTAAGATCACACAGCTCTCACCTGCAATAAATCCGGATACAAGGACTTTCCAGGGTACCATTGAAATAAACAATCCTGAACTGAAATTGCGACCTGGAATGTTCGTAAAAGCAAATATAATAACAGCCAGGGCTGACTCGGTCATCGTGATACCAAAAGACATTATACTGTCGAGGCAGAGGGGATTGACAGTGTTCGTAGTAAACAGGGGTGTGGCAAATGAAAGACTGATCGCTACAGGTTTGGAGAATAATGAAGAGGCTCAAGTAGTAAGAGGTCTGAGTACAAATGAAAGAATTGTTACCGATGGCTTTGAAACCCTCAGCCATAATGCAAAGGTCAAAATACTGAAATAAGCATTTCCAAAATGAAAAAAATAGCCCGATTTGCAGTTGAAAATCCGGTAACAGTGCTTATGCTGGTGCTCGGTATCATACTGCTTGGAATAATCTCATTTGGTAAACTCGGGACAGATCTTTTCCCTGATCTGAATAACCCCAAAATATATATTGAACTGCAGGCCGGTGAACGTCCGCCTGAAGAAATGGAGCAACAGTACGTTGATCAGGTTGAATCAATAGCAATGAGACAGAAGGATGCAATTAATGTGTCGTCTGTTTCAATGGTTGGTACCGCCCAGGTAGTAGTAGTATATGCATGGAATAAAGATATGGATGAAGCCTTTCTTGATCTTCAGAAAGATATCAGTTCATTCAGCCAGAACGCCGACCTTGATGAATTCAATATAACTCAATATAATCCAAATGCCACCCCCGTAATGATACTTGCCCTGAAGCATGACAGGATAAGTGACATGGACGAGCTGAGGCAGACAGCAGAAAATTATATCCGCAATGAGCTGATAAGGCTTGAGGGTATTGCAGACATTCAACTATCAGGACATGAAGAAAGTGAAGTGGTAATTGAAACAAATAAATATTTGCTTGAGGCTTATGATGTCTCCACCGGCGACATTGCCCAGCAGATAAACAGTTATAACCGTAATGTTTCGGGAGGCTCAATAACCGATCTGGGTATAAGGTATGTAGTAAAAGGAGTAAGTGTAATAGAGGAAGTTGACGACCTGAAACATATAATTCTTGGCTTCAAGGAGATAGCTCAAGGCTCCCAGGCAGGGAGTTCGGTAGAAACCCTTGATGCTGCAGAAAGAGTGCCCGTTTATCTTAGCGATGTTGCAGATGTTTATGTCGCAAATAAAGATCCTGAAAACATTGTGACTGTAAACGGTGAAAGATGTGTAGGCATATCTGTTTATAAAGAACCACGGTATAATACCGTAACTGCAGTGGAAGAACTTACAGAAGCAATTGAAGAAATTAAAAAAGCCCTTCCCGGCTACGAGTTCATAAAAGTACAGGACCAGGGACAGTTTATTGATAAGGCCATTAATGAAGTTGAGGAAACAGCTCTTTTTGGTATAATACTGGCTGTTTTCGTCCTCTTCATATTCCTGCGGCGCATAGGCACTACACTGGTTATTAGCATTGCGATACCCATATCGATAATAGCGACATTCAACCTAATGTATTTTAATCACCTCACAATCAACATAATGACGCTTGGAGGTCTTGCACTCGGAGCCGGTATGCTGGTTGATAATGCTATAGTAGTGCTGGAAAATATTTTCCGTAATTATGAAACGGGTATGTCGCTTAAAGAAGCAGCCATAAAGGGTACAGCACAGGTGGGAGGTGCAATAACAGCTTCAACCATAACAACAATAATAGTCTTTCTGCCTATAGTATACCTCCAGGGAGCTTCGGGGGAACTCTTTAAAGACCAGGCATGGACGGTGGCTTTTTCTTTATTATCTTCCCTCTTTGTGGCTATACTTGTTATACCCCTTTTGGTGACAAGCTTTTTTAAGGATAAAAGATCCAAAAAGAAGGAAAAATCGGTCAGCTTCAGGTGGTACTCTGGATGGCTCGAAAAAATAACTGCAAGAAGAGGACTGGTAATCGTTCTTTCTGTAACCATGCTGGCAGCTACAGCATACATCCTTCCAAAAGTGGGTAGCGAGTTCATGCCGGGAGCCGAATCATCAGAATTTACCCTTGAGCTGAAATTACAGGAGGGAACAAGCCTGGAAAGAACAGCCGAAACAAGCCGTAAAATTGAAAACATGATAAAAACACTCCTGGGTGACAAGGTGAAAATGCTGTACAGCCATTCGGGGATGACAACAACAACAGGTACGGGAAAATCAGATCTTTTCAGGGATGAGAATACTTCCTCGATACGAGTATTCCTTACTGATGAATATGCAATGTACTCTGATAATGCAATTACACTGATTCAAAAAGAACTTAATTCATTGAAAGATATTGAGTTTAGTTTCAAAAGAGAAGAGACAGCCCTTCAAACAATACTGGGCACGGATGAAGCCCCACTTGTAGTTGAAGTCAGAGGTGAAGACCTTGATGTGATTGAGAAATTGACAAACGAAGTGAAGATCAGGCTTGGTGATTCGGATAATATTTACAATATCACCAGCTCACTTGACGAAGGCACACCGGAGGTTGATATTGTGATCGACAGGTATAAAGCCAGTTATTACAGTGTCAGTGTTGAAAGTATAATTTCACAGGTACAGTCTTACCTCACAGGTTCCCGGGCAGGTGATTTTGAACAGGAGGGTGAGCTGAAGGATATTACTGTTAAACTGGAAGAATTACCACTGAACAGCCTGCAAAACCTGCTGATAAACGCGGGTTCGGTCTCTGTTCCCCTCAGTGAACTGGCTGAAATAAAAAAGGTGAGGGCACCCAGTGAGATAAACAGGAATAACCAGGTAAGAACGAGTTATGTATATGCCATGGTAGACGAAAATATTGCCTTTGATCAGATAGTTAAACAGGCAGAAAAAAACCTGGCCGGGATGAGCCTGCCAGTTGACTACCGTACCGTTATAACTGGAGTGGAACTGAAACGCAAAGAGTCAATGGAAAACCTGACCTTTGCACTGATACTGTCAATTATTCTTGTGTATATGGTTCTTGCCTCACAATTTGAGTCACTGGTCCATCCTTTTGTTATTTTACTAACCATCCCTCTGGCAGCTGTGGGATCAGTGTGGATATTCTTCCTGCTCGGCAAAACACTTAATATAATGGCCTACATAGGTATAATAATGCTGGCAGGCATTGCCGTGAATGATTCGATCATACTCATCGACAGGATCAATCAACTCAGATCGGATGGATTGAACAGGCGCCAGGCAATAATTGAAGCAGGAGCACAGAGGATAAGACCCATCATAATGACCAGCCTCACAACAATACTGGCATTGTTGCCACTGACATTCGGCTTTGGAGAAAGTGCCTCCCTGAGGTCGCCAATGGCCCTGGCAGTGATCGGGGGCCTGGTAACATCAACAATACTGACATTGGTTGTTATACCATGTGTATACTGGGTACTTGATGCGCTGAAAGAACGGATAACAATCAGGAAGAATACCGTAATTCCTCAAGTTGAGTAAACTGTTATGGAATTTATAATTAAAAGAAAGACCCTTATCAGTATGCTCTTTATAGGGCTGTCATTACTTGGCTATGTATCCTATCAGCAACTGCAGGTTGAGCTTTATCCCAATGCCCAACTGCCAACATTAATAGTCCAGGTAAGCTCTATGCTTGAGGTCGATCCTTCATATATCGAAAACCAGGCTGTGATACCAGTAGAAGGAGCTGTTGGCACACTGGAAGATGTTGAAAAAATAGAATCAACAGTTAACTCAAGATACGGGACGGTCATGATATATTTCAGCCAGAATGCCCATCTCAAATATTCATACCTTAAATTACAGGAAAAGATCAATGTACTGTCCGCATCACTTCCTGAAGAATTTATGATCAATATCATAAGGATCGATCTTGAGCAACTCAACAGCCGGTTTATGGATCTCCAGGTAAGAGGAACCGGCGGTGTGGACAGGATAAGGAATATAGCCGATAAAGAAATTAAGCCCAGGCTTGAAAATATTGATGGCATTGCAGGTGTTGAGGTATTCGGTGGGAGGGAAAGCTCTATAGAGATCAGGCTCAATGAAGAAGCATGCAAGGCAAATGGTATTACAATGAACACGGTCAGGTCCCTCCTTGCCTCAAACAGCAATGAAAAAGTATTTGCAGGCCGTGTATATGAAGCTGAAAAAAGATACTTTGTGAATATCTCAGCTGAATATTCCAACGTATCGGACATCGGGGATATAATAGTGAACCCCCGGGGACCGGTATTACTCAAAGATATTGCAGATATATTCTTCGGTGTTAAGGAAGAAGAGTCATACAGCCGTGTGAATGGCCTCGATGCAGTTACTATTAACCTTGTTTATGATAACCAGGCTAACATCATCGATCTCTCCCACAAGACAATCGAGGTAATAGAGGAGCTTAATGAAAACCTGGCATCATCAGGTGTGGAAGTTATTGTTCAAAACAATAACGCCGAAGTGATGGAGAAAAATATTGACCAGATAATTAACCTCGCCCTTGTCGGGGGACTTCTTGCGGTATTAATATTGTGGTTCTTCCTCAGGAACCTGCGGCTGGTATTTATCATAGCTTTTTCAATCCCTGTTTCTGTATTCTCAGCCTTTAACTTTTTCTATGCAGCGGGTATAACATTAAACAGTCTCACCCTTGTCGGTATGGCCCTTGCCATTGGCATGCTTATCGACAATTCCGTTGTTGTGCTTGAAAATATTTACAGGCTTGCAGGCAGTGGTACAGGAACAGATGAGTCGGTCAGAAGAGGTACCAGGGAAGTTTACAGGTCGGTAATAGCAGCTACCCTTACAACCATCACGGTATTTCTTCCCTTTGTTTTTTCCAGCAACTTCCTGGTAAAAATAATAGGTAAAAACATAGGTGTTTCCATTGTATCCACCCTCCTTGTCTCACTCGTTGTAGCTCTCCTGCTCATACCAATGGCCACTCATTATCTTTTGAAACAGTCAAAGAAAAGTGAGTCACAAATATTTAAGAGACTGTCTATCCATGACCGCCTCATTCAGTATTACCTCCTCATTCTGAAAGCCAGCATGCGCCGTCCGGCCACCACCATAATAGGATCGCTGGCAGTCTTCTTTGCAGCTCTGTTAATAAGTCTGGGGCTGAGCATCAACACACTGGAAGAAATAGAGACGGGCAGCTTCCCCATAAGCGTTATCATGCCCCCAGGATCAACCCTTGAAAATACAGACGCCCTGGTTACTGAACTGGAAAAACGACTTGATAACCTGCCGGAGAAGGGTGACCTAATATCAAAAATTGAGGAAGACCAGGCTGCACTTACCGTCCAGCTCAAAGAAGACTGGGAAAAGGAGAGTGACAGGAAACTGGCTGAAATAAAAAATGATATTTATGAAAGAGTGCATGACTTTGGTGGTGCTGAAATAACAATGGGAGAGATTTCTTCAGGCGGAGGCATGGGTGGAAGCGGGGGCACCGGTGGCGTTAATCCGGGTGAAGGATTGGCCCGCATGCTGGGTATAGGTACCGAGTCCGAAAGTATAATAATCAAAGGACAGGATTTCGGTAAGATGCAAGACCTGGCTGATGACATTGAATATTACATGGAAGACCTGAATACGGTTAGATCTGTCAATGTCAATATACAGGATAACACACCTGAAGTGCAGCTGAATTTTAACACTGAACTGATGAGCAGGAACAACATCAGCCTAAATAATGTTGCCCGGGAACTGGCATCGTTTCAACCGGAATATTCCACAGGCGTTACATTCAAACAGGGCAATGAGGAATATGATATCATCATTAAGTACGACAAAGAAAAAGCAGAGGAAGAAGAATATAAAAATATTGACGACCTGAAACATTTACAAATATCAGGTACGGGTGGTAACATCGTTGAGATGGAAGAGATAGCAAATATTGTATTTTCCTATGGGATGGGTAATATACACCGTGAAAACCAGGAAAAAAGCCTTACTGTCACCTACAGGTTCAATGACGAGATAAATGCCTCCAAGACCCTGCTCGAAAACGCCAGGGAAGAAATTGATAACCTGGTTGCAGGGATGAACATACCATCAGGTATCGCCATTGAAGTAGTCCATGAAGAAGACCAGATGAAAGATTTTTATTACCTGATAGGTATTGCCTTCCTGTTGATATTTATGATCCTGGCTGCAGTATTTGAATCACTGTCCACACCTATAGTGCTCATGCTTTCAATACCCCTGGCAGCATTGGGATCCCTTATTGCACTGATCCTCACAGGCAATTCACTGCTTAATGCAAATACACTTACGGGCTTTCTTATACTTCTTGGCGTGGTGGTTAATAATGGCATTATTCTTATTGATTATTCAAATATCCTCAGAAAAAGAGGATACCGCAGATCGCGTGCTCTCATGACAGCAGGCCTGGCACGTGTACGACCCATACTTATTACTGCTATAACCACTATAGTGGCCCTGATGCCCCTGGCCATGGGGAAATCAGAATATGCTTCCACAATAGGTGCCTCCTTTGCCATTACCGTTATCGGTGGACTTGCCCTGAGCACAATGCTCACGCTCGTATTTATACCCACTTTTTACACGGGGCTTGAAAATTCCATCGCATGGTTCAGGTCACAGAACTGGAAAATAAAAATATTCATGTTGCTTGTTTTTGTTTTCCTGGTTACAATGATATATCTGTATATCAATAAATTCCTTTGGCAGCTTATAAGCACGATACTAACTGTAATACTTGTCCCTGCAGTCACATGGTTTGTTAAGTCGAGCCTCAGGAAGGCACGCGATACTGTTATTGCCGGCGATGCACCTGTAAGAATAGTTATCAGGAGCCTGGTAAAAATATATGATCGCGAACCACGGCCCCTGAGGGAATGGAAAGCAGGAAAAAAGATAAGGCGCCGCCTGGGGCTGGAGAAAGATCCCCATTCGATAAAGGACCTCGACCAGTTCGTATGGCAAATACCATTGCTGGGCTTCCTTGTTTACTTTACATATAAATACCTGGAAAACGGATTCTGGATATTCTTATTCAGTATTTTATGCTGGCTTATGATTATTACCGTGTGGAACCCGGTATCTTCTGTTCTCCATAAAAGAAGGATATCATCATTTGTCACCAGATTACTTGATATAGCCGTCTTCTGGCTTATACCCCTTATTAACCTCATTATTTTCCAGCTCAAATGGAATAATATTGCTGCGGTGATTGTCGTTGGCTTTTTATGGTATGCAGGCCTTATGATATGGTCAACGGGCAGGTACCTTAATAAGAAAGGTACCGATATCTATCGTCTAAAAGGTAAATTCAGGAACCTCAGGAAGGCTTATTATAAACTTGTGCTAGCCACTCCCCTCATAGGTAAGGTTCGTAAGCCGTTCAAGGCCCTCGGTGGGGTATCCATTGAAATAGGAAAGGGTATGTTTGGATTGCTGGGTCCCAATGGTGCAGGTAAAACTACACTTATGAGGATTATCTGCGGTATCCTTGACCAGAGTTATGGTAAAATATGGATCAATGGACTTGATGTTGCCGAAAAACGTGAAGAACTGCAGGGCCTCATTGGCTACCTGCCCCAGGAATTTGGCACCTACGAAAACATGACTGCATGGGAATTTTTGCAACACCAGGCCATATTAAAAGGTATTACCGACACAGAAACCAGGAACAAACGTGTACACTACGTCCTCAATGCGGTGCATATGCATGAACGTAAAGATGAGAAAATAGGTTCTTACTCGGGGGGCATGAAGCAAAGGATTGGCATTGCCCAGATACTGCTGCACCTTCCTCGTATCCTGGTGGTTGACGAACCAACAGCGGGTCTTGATCCGCGTGAAAGGATCAGGTTCAGGAACCTTCTCTCAGAATTGAGCCGTGAAAGAGTGGTTATATTCTCAACCCATATTATTGAGGATATATCAAGCTCTTGCAATAAAGTGGCTGTGCTGGATAAAGGATATATGAAATTTCTTGGTCATCCCAGCCAGATGACAAAGGAAGCAGAAGGTCGCGTTTGGCAGTTTAATATTCCACTGTCAGATTTCAGGAAGTTTGCAGCCGAACATATGGTAGTGCATCACATATCGGAGAAAGGAAGTGTAAAGGTAAGATGCATTTCTGAAGATAAACCACATGACAGTGCAAAGAATGTAAACCCCAACCTTGAAGATTCTTATCTGTGGCTGTTAAGAAAAAGTAAAAAGGATTTAAAGAATGAGCAGAATTAACAGAATAGTCAACCTGGTTGATGTTATTGCCAGGATGGTTAAATATAACCTGAAGATCATTTTTGCTAACCGCTTTATCTGGTTTCTTCTTGGTGCTGTAGCATTTTACATAGGTCTCACCCTTATCTATGTTTTCACTGAAGATGTATCGAGGGTGGAAGATCTTTATGGGGTATTCGTTTTCTGCGGTATCCTTCTTGTATTTTATCCTGCTGTTTTCGGTATACAGAACGACCAGGACGCAAGAACAATAGAAATACTCTTTGGTATACCTAATTACAGGTACAAGGTGTGGCTTGTGCGTATTATCCTTATTTATGTCATCGCTTTTACCATTCTTCTAATTTTCTCATCTCTTTCTTC
>JAYEGY010000030.1:0-19765 GCA_034659275.1 Bacteroidota bacterium
GGTGATGTCCAATTATTCCAGGTTCAAATACTCCTGGCTTAAAAGCAGGAATGTTATTTTTGAAGGAGCAACCTACTCATAGTCTGAAATTACGGGTGGTTGTTTACCGTGAAAATCTATGTTAATGTATGAATAATTTGATTAAAATATCAATACTGGCAATATTAATAAGCGGACTTTCAAATCAAATGATTATGTCAAATATATTCGCGCAAAAAACAGAGACTCCTGAATACAAAGTGCTTAAAAAACTTGGCAAAATAGAGATACGGGAGTACCCTGAATTAATAATGGCTTCAACCATTATGGGCAAATCGTACGGAGGAAATTCAGGTAAAGGATTCAGCACAGTGGCCGGGTATATTTTTGGTGGAAACGAAAAGAGTGAGAAAATCAGCATGACCTCTCCTGTTGTTGTTGATATGGCTGATACAATGAAGATGAGCTTTATAATGCCATCAAAATATGAGATGGATGACCTGCCCAGGCCATCAAATCCAAAAGTTGAATTACATAAAGAAAAATCAAAAATTCTGGCCGTTTTAAGCTTTAGTGGATGGGCTAATGACAATAAGCTTGATGAGTATAAAGAAATGCTGTCAAATGAGCTTAAAAAGCATAATCTGATCCCTCTTGGTGAATATATGTATTTCGGTTACAATCCCCCCTTTAAAATGATTAACAGGCGTAATGAAGTAGCTGTTGAAATCGAAAGTTGGGTAGAAAAATAATCTGAATCAGTATACTCTATGATTATATACCTTCGATCCATTGCTTGAATTCGCTAACTTTGTTTTTACTTACGAGAACCGGTTCGTCGGGATCAGGATTGAGAATTATTTTTAGTTTCCTTTGAAAATATTGTGCTGCTGAAATGACTGCTTTACGGGATACAATGAATTGACGATTAGCCCTGAAAAAATCATCCGGATCCAGATGTGCCTGTAACCTGTCCAATGACTCATCCATTACATATTTCCGACCTTCAAATGTAAGACAATAGACTTTCCCCCCTTCCATGAAGAAAAAAGCAATAACATCAACCGGAACAGGTACGATCCTGTCGCGGATATATACCAGGAAGTTTTTTTTATATTCCTTTTTTTCCAGATGGCGTATCTGCCTAATTGCCTCTATTAATTTTTGATAATCAGTTGATTGTCTCTGGCTGAAATAATGTTCGTATCGATCAAGGGCTTTCCTCAGAGCTTCCTTACGGATTGGCTTTAAGAGATAGTCTACACTGTTAACCTTAAACGCCTGCAATGCGTAGGAATCGTAGGCAGTTGTAAAGACCACAGGGAATTCAATCTTTGTTTTTTCGAATATCTCAAAGCAGCTTCCGTCTGCCAGCTGTATATCGAAGAATCCAAGGTCGGGTGCAGGGTTATTTTTGAGCCAGTCCATGGTTTCACTAACCGATTCCAGTACCGCCAGTACTTCTGCTTCAGGTTCAGTATCAGCAAGTATATCTCTTAAATTCCTGGCTACTGCTGCTTCGTCTTCAACTATTATTAGCTTCATTTTTAATAAGCGGTAATTTTACTATGAATTTACCATTTTTCTTGCTTATTACAATATCTTTTTCTGCCAGCAGCCTGTACCTGTCAGACAGGTTTTTCAGCCCTATTCCCAGGCTGCCTTCCGACGGTTTCTCATTGAGGTTGTTTTCTATGCATATATTTCCATCATCAGTATAAACCCGTATTATTAATGGATTTTCGCGTGTGATTATATTATGACGGATAGCATTTTCAGCGAGTAATTGCAGGGACATAGGTGGCAAGTAGCTGTTATAAAATGCTTCATCCACTTCATTAATATAAACCAGTTTATCTCCGTATCGCTCCTGTAAAAGAAATACATAGTCATTGAGAAAATCCATCTCCTCTCCCACCTTCACGAGGTTTTTCTTAATAGAGAGGGTATAACGGTATGTCTGTGACATTCTTTCAATGAATGTAAGCGCATCTTCTTTCTTTGAATTACGCACTATTGAACTTAGGGTGCTCAGGGTATTAAAGAAGAAATGAGGGCTGAGCTGCTCTTTAAGGGCACTCAGTTCGGCCCTTGACTTCTCCTCTGCAAGCCTGATGTTTTCAGCCTGGGCCTGCTGCATCTTCTTCATAATCAAGAGCAGGTTGGCTACCAGGACAGCAAGAAGGAAAACCGAAATATTAATGAGCAGGTAATTCTGTATATCAAACTCTATCCTTTTGTTCCATTCTAACTCCAAAGGAGCAAAATAGGCCGAATGCAACCATTTGCCCGGGGGAATAAGTATAAAATACAATATCAGGTTACAAAGAATAACAAAAGGTGTTTTGAATCTTCCGAATTCATTATAGTCGACAATTTTTTTCAACCATGAATAATTGAAATATGCAACAAGCACAAAGACTACAAATTCAATAATCAGGTTAAAGAAAGAGAATCTAATCCTGTCACCAAGGCTACTGTCTAGCATTTCTGCAAGGCCTCCCTCAATCAACCCCGAGGATTTCATTTGCCGGAAACCCTCTGATAATGAAATTATAGTCCTGATATTGAACAGTACTGACACCAGCAGGCCTGCCAAAAGGATGATCAGCAGTATTTTCCGTTTTTCAAATTTCATTTTATCTGGTATTGTTACCGCCTCTGCCACCGGTAAGGCGGTAGCTGAAAGATAGTAAAATATATCTTCCCATGGTGTTACTGTTGATCTGCATTATATAGTTCACATCACTTAGCTGCTGAAATCCCTTATTCTTATCCAGAAGGTCGATAGCCCTGAGCGATAGCACCCCGCGGTTTCCTTTCAGGAAGTAGTAGTTTATCTCTGCATCCACAGAGGGTATGCTCAGGTTCTCATTCAGAGTTTGTGAGTTATACCTGGTGAGCCTGCCTGTAAGGTTGACATTCCATGTTTCGGAGGGCATGATACGCAGGTCGGCATAATATACTGTATTGTAGTATTTATTGTTCAATTCATCCTGCACTGAGTATTTAGTATCCGTATAAGATATTGAGGCACCCAGCCTGGCATCGTAATTTTGCTTCTTGTGGTTTTCAATGCTAAAGTCAACACCATGGGTCAGGGAATTCAGTTCATTCTCTTTGTCATTGACGATATTCAGTCCTTTCTGCCAATTTTCAGTCAGGCGCAGATTGACTTTAATACCCAGCCTGCGCAAGGGAGTGGAAAAATTAAGGTAGCCATTGGCTGTATAATCCCAGTCTACGTTCACGGGCCTGTTAATTTTCACGAGTTCATCGGTAATGGTTTGCTCCCAGCTGATCTTATTCCGGGTGTAAGTAGCGCTGGCCCTGAAGAACGCAGAAGTAAACGAGAACTGGTCAAAGATGGATATTTCGGTCAGGATATTATGACTGTATTCCGGGATCAGCTCGCTGTTTCCCTGCGTGAGCATAAGAGGATTTACCGTACTGAAAACCGGTAGAAGCTGCCCTGCAGTGGGGATATTAACGTTACTGTTGTACCGGGCAGTCAGTCTCCTTCCTGTCCTGATCTTCCACTCATAATATACTGAAGGCAGGAGATGGAAAAAGGTTTCCCTGCTGCCCGACACATCGCCGAGCTCTGTCCCATAGCGGTTCCAGGCTGTCCGCATTCCAATATGTAACTGGGAACTCATTGTTCCCCTCTTTAAGGTCAGTCCGGGGACAATGTAGGCATGTTCCCGGAGAAAATCAGGGCTCAACGAGTCGATCACTGTCCGGGTTGGCTGAATATCACCCTGCTGCTGATTGATACCCTGGTTATGCATGCCCATACTGACATCTGTATTCAGGAACCACCTGCTGGTTATCCGCTGCACAAAAGAAGGGTTGAAGCTGAAGAAATAGTTATCCGTGTTTCTGTCGATGAACTGGCTTACAACATTGGTGGAAACAGGGTCGAACAACTCTGTAGTATTTTGTATTTCGGTGTTTTCCTCCTGATGATTAAGGCTAAACCTTGCCTCTGTCTTGAACTGTGTATTCCCTTCATTCAGGCGGGTCATATATGACATGTTTACGGAGCCTGCCAGCCTGTCTTCCACTCTTGTTTCCTCACTAAGGAGCCGGTTAACGTCTTCTGTGTCAACAAAAGTGTTGGTGGTGGCTATCCTTTCCAGGTCATTATTGAATATATCCATGTTCCCCCTGACAATAAGGTTGTGTTTTGGATTAAAACGGTGATGAAGACCGAAGTCCATTGAATTAGGGCGGTTGTTGGTCTCCCGGTCCGTAAGCACCGACTGCTGGTAGCTGCCTGCATCGGAGAAATACTCTCCTTCTGAGGACTGCTCCAGGATATTTCTTGTAGCCGAGCCCAGGTAGCTGATATAATACCTGTTAAACTCGGTGGGATTATAGGAAAAATTCAATCCTCCTGCCCCTGTTCGGTTTTCCCCGTTCACCTTGTCTCCGAACTTACCCATTCCCTGTGCGGCAAAACCGAATTCATTTACATTATTATACATCCCAAGGCCTGCCATCTGTATGTTTGAGGTAAAGCGGTAAAGCCGTCCCTCTGCCTGAACCCGCTCATTGGTACCGGCACCTGCCTTGAAATTTCCGAAATACCCTGCTTTGGCATCTTCCCTTAGCTCCAGGTTTATTGTTCTGTCACGCACCCCGTCATCTATTCCCATAAATTCAGCCTCGTAGGACTTTTTATCGAGCACTTCCACGTTTTCAACCGACCTGGCGGGAACGTTTTTTGTAGCCACCTTGGTGTCGCGGCCAAAAAACTCTTTGCCATCCACCAGTACCTTACTTACATCTTCTCCCAATGCTTTGATATTACCGGATACATCCACCTCAATGCCCGGGATCTTTTTCAGGAGATCCTCCACCACGGCATCCGGTTTTGTTTTAAAGGCATCGGCATTAAAGACGACAGTATCGCTTCTGAACCTGATTGGTACATATTCAGCCACTACCGATACTTCACCTATACTTTCCTCTTTAAGGATGATCTGACCGAAGTCTGTACCTTTTTCTGAAGGAATGGTAATGCTTTCATAAAGAGATTCTGTTCCTACATAGGATACCTGCATTATATAATCTCCGTCACGAACAGACACTACCTTGAATTCTCCTTTCTCGTTGGTAACGCCAAAGTATTTCATAGTTGAATCAGCCGGGCTAAGGAGTATTACTGTAGCATTAATCAATGGCTCATTGTCAGGATCAGTCACTGAACCGTTGATAGTGGTTTGGCCAAATCCTGGCGTGGATATAGCAAACAACAGAACCAGGTATAATAATTTTTTTTTCATTGCTTATTGTTAAATAATGGTGCTTTTAGAATTTATTAGCCTTTTTGCTCTCTTCAATTTCCTTATTTTGCCTGTACTCTTCCATCTTCTCAGCCAGGAGCCTCTCAAAAGCATCCTGCTTCATCCTTCTTCCATTACCAGGTTTTTCAAAAAGGTTCCGGTCAGGCTCTGTCAGGTCCACGGAAGTGGCCATAAAAACATTTTTACCTTCCACTTCCACGGCCAGGATCAAACCGGGCAATCCATAGTGCTCCTCCGGCCCCAGGGGAATTGGAATGGAAGGCGCAAACCAGACTTTCACTTCATTGTCTCCCACTGTACGGGTGGCACTCATACAGTTATAGCCCAGTATTTTAACCTGGTCTGTTCCCGGTTTCCATTCGTAATTTCGCAGATCAGATTCGACCAGGAATAGCCGGGTCATAAGTTCTTTTTGCTCAAGAACTGTTCTTTCTTCACGATCAATATAGACCTGGTGTGTTTTGGGAGAAGGAAATGATATGTACGGCAGTTTCTCAAGCATCACCTGCATTTCCTCGCTGAGCTGCCCGTTTTCAGCATTCGGGTCATCAGTGAACAATGCGTGCTTATTATTAAAATACAGTACCTTATTTTCCTTCCTTCCCCTGGGCATGCCTGCAAGCCATTCTTTTACCTTTTGACCAGAAGATTCTTCGAACTCAGAAAGGTCAAAAACGTCGAATTTCTCGTACGTTACAATACCCCCGCCTCTGGTTTCACCCATAAGCGGGTCCTGTGCAAATACGAAAGTTGACAGAAGTAATAATAAAGTAATTGTAATAGTCCGGCTGAATTTAATTGTATACATAACAGGTCTTATTAGAAATTAATCCAAAAGTATACCTGATTACCTATGCAAACCAGCTTTCATACCATGAACCGGACAAATTTAAAGCTGAAACCGACTTTAAAAGCATTTTGATGAATCTTATTAAGCTCTCAAAATATAATATGGATGACTTGCCTGAATCTTTTAATCCGGTTTATCCTCTTCCATTACCTCATAACCTATTAGTTTAGCAAAATCTTTTAATTTTTTCCTCAAATCACCAATTGTTGCAGCCCTGTGAATGCCATATGCATCTGCGAAGTAGTGCTTTTGTACATTTCTTGCGTCAACTTCAGCTATTAATTTTGTCCTGCACATTATATCGTCAAGGTTTTTATAAAGTGCATGGCCATCCACTATCCTGCCGGTATGCAGTCCTATTTTCTTATGAAGAACATAGAACTTCCATATTGTAACCGGCTCTCCTACAGGCCATTCGACTTGCAGCCCGGTTGAAGAGCCTGGATCCAGTGTGTTTCTTACCGGGCTCTCAGCATGGGTTCTTATAATATATGGCATCCTGCGGTCATCCCCAAAAGGATTAATAGGAGCACCGCAATGGGTTAGTATATCCACATTATTTTCCGTATCTATCATGAGATCACCAAGCATGCTTGGCCTGCCATTAATAAAATATGCTACCAGCTCAGCTATTAAGATATTTGGATAATCCTGGCATACAGCCTGTATTCCTCTTGTCTTAAAACCACATTCGAGACCAAGGCCCGGCCAGAACCGGTCTTCTAACTTCCCGCTGCCTGTAAGTGATCGCATATGGGTTGAGACCGCATTACAATTATATTTTTCCCTAAGGGCATCAAAAGCAAGATATGCCCTTGCGGTTCTTATTATTTCAGATTTGGCAGCTTTAACACCTGCGGCCTCCTTAATCCATTTTTCAGCTATTTTCTCAGCTTCTATCTGGCTGCTTTCCCGATAGGCTTCATAAAACTCCTCAGGCCCAAGCCTGACAATCTCCACCCCTAAGGATTTCTTTAATTCGCGAATATAGGTTTCGTTATAATCTTCAGGCATGTGTTTATTTATATCACCCTGGTAATCAACCTGGGCAATATAAGGATATGGTGACACGGACAATATCCTGGTTTCCTTAAGTCGCTTTATAGCCTGGATAAGTTTAATCTTATCAACAAGGTCATTGAACATAGCCTGAGATTTTGCAGGATCACAGATTCGTCTTCTGTCCAGTTGGGCAGTAATTATTCTACTGTTTTTGTATTCCGGACCACTGGTGAGGACACAATCTTCTTCCTTGCCTGTAGCAAAGAGTTTATAAGGGTTCTTATCCCATTCCCAGAGATTATAAACCACTATAGTTGGTAAGCCTGTAAATGCCAACCTGTAATCGTTCAGAGTACCGATAATCAATACACCATCAAAGCTATCTTTAGAATTCTCCAGTTCTTCAAAGGCTGATTTCAATGATAATCCTGATTCTGTTAGATCCCTCTTAATGAAATCTATATTATCAAACTCACTTTGGATTTTCTTTAGCAGATCGTTATTGGTTAAAGGGTTTATAGCAGATCCACCGGGACCCAAATATCCCTGTGATAAGAATACAGTATAAATTCTGGTATTTCCATCTTCAATTCCTCCCGATAGCATGGAGGTGAGGAATAAAAAACTAGCAAATAAGGTTAGCACTGGTTTTTTCATAATATTATGCGTTAGTGAATTAATGCTCAAAGAACTAATATAAAGGTAGGTATTTTAGGAAATAATATTAAAATGTAAACCTTAAACAGGTCTATCGTTGTTAAATGCTCTTTTAATACCGAATTTATGCAACACGGTGCCAGTTATTAATACATTTTAATTACTAAATTTATGTCCTCAACATTTATTATTGGTTTTCAGATATGAGCCATACAGTGCCGGTAAATATCCGCTATTCAGATATTGACATAAATAATCATGTCAACAATGCCGTCTATTTTACCTATATGGAAAATGCTCGTACCGAACTTCTGGTTAATGATTTGGTGGAATACCAGAAAAATAATATTGTTTTTATTGTTTCAGAAGCCTCATGCAAATACAAGCAACCTATACTCCTCACCGACAATGTTATATGCGAGCTGAAATTTGAATTATTGACTCCCCTGCGCATAGGTGTGACATACCTTTTTAAGAATGCTGATACCAGCAAGCTGTATGCAGAAGGAAAAACAACACTGGTGATGTTAAGTAATAATACAAATAAACCTGTACAAATACCTGATGAGCTGATAAATAGATTAATTCAGGATCATGGTGATTAATACAGAATCTGAACCAGGCCGCGGGATATCGGGGCGAGTTCGCCCAATGCAAACCATGAGGTTGATTTTATCACTTATAATATTTACATCACTACCACTAATCCTGTTCAGCCAGGATCATGATAATTTTCAGTGGCATGAGGGAGCTATTATACGCGGTGATACCAGAACAAAAGAGATAGCCCTCGTATTCACGGGTGACGAATATGCCGACGGTGATATGACTAACTACCGGAATAGTGAAGAGATATACCATAACATATTAGACTATGAGTCGAAAAGTGAAAACGGCTTAAACGGCTTCATTTTGCTTGTGCATATAGGCTCATCACCAATGAGAACAGACAAATTTTACTATTTACTTGACGACCTGATAGAAGAATTGACAAGCAGGGGCTACAGATTTTGCCGTATAGATACACTGATCAGGGACCATACTTCCTGTCAAGAGTGACACAGTTGGCTGATTTATATTCTTAAGCACATATTATGTTTTATTAACAGACTGATTAAACTTTTCTTTCACTATTTTTTTACATTTATCGGTGTTAATAATCCTTTAAAATGATGAAAATAACTGAATCAAAGAATTACTGCAAAGTGTTGATCAACAATCATTACAGTCGATTTAAGAATGTGACTTATTTACTGGCAGCACTTTTACTTTTAAGTTTTATTATTCCGTTCAGGGCCGGAGCCCAGGAGAAAATAACCAGTCCACGGTCTTTCTTTGGATTTGAGATTGGTGCAGATTACCATTTAACAAACTATACTAATGCCCTGGAATACTGCAAGTTGCTTGAAAAGGAATCAGATCGTATGGTGCTTGAGAAAATTGGTATGACGGCTGAAGGAAGGCCGCAGTATATGGCTGTAATAAGCAGCCCTGAGAATATTTCCAGGCTTGATCATTACAGGAATATTTCCGAAAAGCTTGCACTGGCTAAAGATTTAAACCATCGGGAAGCCAGGGAGCTGGCCAAAACAGGGAAAGCGGTTATTTGGATCGATGGAGGATTGCATGCGACAGAAGTATGTGGCTCACATCAGCTCATCGAGACAATTTACAGGATGGTGAGTAGGAATGACGATGAAACATTGAGGATACTTGATGATGTTATATTACTGGCTGTCTTTGCCAATCCTGATGGTCTTGAACTTGTAGGTAACTGGTATATGAGGCATGAAGATCCCGCTAAAAGGAGTACGAGGGGCCTTCCCCGCCTTTACCAGAAGTATATCGGGCATGACAACAATCGCGATTCCTATATGGTTACACAGCCTGAAACGGAAAATATGTCGCGCATAATGTACAGGAAATGGTTCCCACAGATAATGTATAACCACCACCAGTCAGGCCCCAACGGTATGGTGGTATTCGTCCCACCTTTCCGTGAGCCTCCCAACTATAATTTTGACCCCCTGCTGGTAGCGGGCATACAGTCTGTCGGACTGGCAATGCACAACAGGCTTATTGCCGAAGGCAAAGCCGGCAGCGGCATGAGGTCGGTTGCCAGCTATTCAACATGGTTTAACGGCAACCTGCGCACAACAGGATATTTTCATAACCAGATAGGCATTTTAACTGAAATAAAGGGTAATCCCACTCCTATCGAAATTGAGTTTAATCCCGACAGGCAGCTACCAACCAACGACATGCCCTACCCTGTTGAACCTGGATTATTTCCGTTCAGGGATGCCATAGAGTATTCATACACAATGAATATGGCTATACTGGATTATGCATCACGATACAGGGAGACATTGCTTTATAACCGTTACCTGATGGGGCGCAACAATATTGAAAAAGGCAGCAGGGATAACTGGACTATCCATCCTGATATAATTGACAATCTGAAAGAAATGGTTGCCAATGAAGAGAACAAAAATGGCCAGGATCAACAGAGCCGTTACAGGAGAAGGGGTTTGGATTTAAAATATATGGAATACCTAAGGCTGCCTGATAACAGGGATCCAAGGGCATATATCTTACCTTCCGATCAAGATGACTTCCCCACAGCTGTTAAATTTGCCAATACTTTTATTAAAAATGGTGTAAGGGTTCACAGGGCCACAAAGGATTTTACAGTTAATGGGAAAACCTACCCGGAAGGATCATTGGTGTTCAGGACAGACCAGGCTTTCAGACCTCATATCCTGGATCTCTTTGAGCCACAAGATTATCCGGATGATTTCCAGTATGAAGGCGGGCCTCCAAATCCTCCCTACGACAATGCCGGTTACACCCTAGCATACCAGATGGGAATAGAGTTTGATCGCATACTGGATGCTGTGGATGGGCCCTTCGAGGAAATAAAGGGGATGGCAGAGCCTGTGCAAGGAGTTATAGCAAATGCTGATAATGCTAAAGGCTACCTCGTTAATCATGCTGTCAATGATGCTGCTACCCTCACAAACAGGCTGCTTGCAGAGAAACAGGATGTATATTGGATCACCGAAAGCCTCTCAGCCGGTGGTTGGGAATGGCCCGCAGGCACTATCTATATACCTTCATCACGGAAAGCAAATGCTATAATAGAGGAAGCTGCCACCGGCATGGGTATTCATTTCTATGGAATAGACAAGGCCCCTGAGCACAGTGTTATGAAGATCAGAAAACCCCGGATCGGGCTGTGGGACAGGTATGGAGGCTCAATGGAATCGGGTTGGACACGTTTTATCCTTGAACAATTTGAGTTTCCTTATGAAAAAGTATTCCCGAAAAGGCTCGATGAAGGTGAGTTGATAAAAGATTTTGATGTCCTGGTATATGTCGACAGGGCTATCCCGGGTGAAGAGTATAGGAGATATTCAAGGTATAATGATGACGAAAGTGATATCCCTGCTGAATACCGCGACTGGCTTGGTGAGGTAACAAGCGAGGAGACTATACCTCAATTACTTGCTTTTCTTAACGATGGCGGAACGATCATAGCAATTGGCAGTTCCACAAACCTTGCCTATCATGCCGGTCTGCCCATGAGTAATCACATTGTAGACAGTGAAGGTGAACAGCTGGGTAGGGATAAGTATTTTATACCATCCTCAATTCTCCAGGTCAGATTAAATAACAAACTTCCCCTTGCCTGGGGAATGAAGGAACGTATTGACATCTTTTTTGATAACAGCCCTGTATTCAGGCTCAAACCCGATGCAGATAAGATGGGTATAAGACCTGTAGCGTGGTTCGACAGTGACGAACCCTTGAGAAGCGGCTGGGCATGGGGACAGGACCGTCTTTATGCCGGCACTGCAATGGCAGAGGCCGATGTTGGCAAGGGTAAGCTATATCTTTTCGGCCCCGAGATACTTTTCAGGGCACAGTCGCATGGAACATACAAACTGTTCTTTAACGGGCTGTACCTGTCGACAGCTGAAGAACAGCATATTAAGTGATGAGCGATGAGTGATGAATTTTTCCAACCATTTTAAAATGGTATTCTCTATCCTACTAACTGCTTTTAACAAAGGTTATGAATGTCGAATAACGAATAACGAATAACGAATGTCGAATTAGGTGTAGTCCAATAAACAATGAAATTGTATGAATGGCCTATTGATTTTTAAATATTATTTTTCTTCAGCTAGGATTAACTAATCGTGAATTATTCATCCACTTCCTTCATCATTTGATATTCGATGTTCGATATTCGAAATTCAAAACAAGCCTAATATTCTAGTTATTTCCTGTTTATGCTATAGTGAGATAATAGAGATGAGTTATTGAGAAATGTGACGTACCGACCGGTTAAAAGTCCACAACTCATAACTCATAACTCATAATTAATTTTTTTGCTTTGTTGTACAGCTTATCTTCGTATGATATCCCATCAGTCATCCACTCCGGTGCTTCTGTACCCTTGAGGTAATGGTCGAAGAATTGCTTCATGCGCCGCTGAAAATCAATCTGGTTACTCTCCTTTGCCAGGTGGTGATTCTCATCGGGATATGATAGCAGTATTACTTCCTTACCGAGCCTGCGTGCAGCATTATAGAACTCAAGTCCCTGGTTCCAGTCAACGGCGCCATCGACAGTACCGTGCAAAATCATAAAAGGAGCACTTATCCCGGGTGCATTATGTACCGGAGATTGATCAATATAATTCTGCATATCGTCGAACATACCTTTACCCATCCTAACCTGTCCTTTCTCAAAAATACCGTGGTTATTGGTTCCCGAGTTCTTATACAGGATATTATACATGCTGGTCAAGTTGGTAACAGGTGCCCCCGTTACAACACAGGCAAACATATCTGACTGTGTTAGGATAAAAGAAGACTGGTAACCACCCCAGCTATGACCCTGTAGACCTATATGATCAGGATCGGCGTAACCTTCATCAATGACCTTTTGAGTTGCTGCTGTTATGCAATCGAGTGCATTCCAGCCCGGTTGTCCTTCATAATACTTGATATCGGGCATGAAAACAAGGTATCCGTTGCTTGCATATGTAGACATATGTGGGCGGTCGTCATAAGTAGGCATGGAATAATCATGGTGCCTGTCAGACATTTTCTCATAGAAATACACTATCATGGGGTACTTCTTACCCTTTTCATAGCCTGCAGGTAGGGTCAGCGTGCCCTGTAACCTGTCACCATGCTTATTCTCATATTCAATAAGCACCCTGTTTCCCCAGAGGTATTCGTCCTGCTGAGGATTTGCATCAGTCTGTTTAACAGGTTTCTTAAATCCTGCGTCAACAGTGTAATAATCAGGAAAGTCTATGAATGTCTCCCGCGTAAAAAGAAAACGATCAGCGTCATAAGCATCTGTCAGCCTTCCATAGCTGGCATCATCAAAAATAAGTTTCTTAGGAGCTTTACCGTCCTTAAGCAGGAAGTATCCCGATTTTTTTGTCCATTCACCAAAGGCGGTAAGGTAAATATCTTCTTCCGGATCAATATAGGGATCTTCATCAGTACTACCCATCATCCTCCTGTATCTACTACGTGATCTGTTGAATCTGAACCGGATTTCATTCTCTGTTCCGTAATTACCTGTCAGGTTATATCCACCGCTTCCGTCCAGGGCAACAGCCCACAGGTCATAAAGATGATTCAGGTAAACCGTTTTCTTATCCGACGACCAGCCGGCAAGACCATATGAAGGATTCTCATATGGATGATCTTCTTTTATATCAATAAAGCTAACTTTAACGTTTTCAGATATATTAGTAAGTTTCCTTGCTATAAGATCATATGTATAAAAATGCCCGTCTTTAAAATACAGGAAATAATTGCCGTCAGGTGATTGTCCCATAACCCTTCCTATATTCTCTTCAACAAGTGTTTTCTTTCCTGTATAGGGATCTATCATATAATAATCGCTATAGCCACCACCCCAGTCAGTGTCCGATATATATGGCTTGGGATTACCTCCTATTATCCTGTCGGCATTACGATTTATGATGCTTGTTCGCATATCATCTGACTCGAGCTGCACAAAGTTCATATCATCAAGATGAAGCAAGGCTGAGTAAGTAGACATCTGGTTTCTCCTGTTGCGTACTATTTGGACCGACTGTATTTCTTCATCGTCCCAGTGCCATACATCAACATTGGCAATGGTATCACGGCTCATCTTTACTACTTTTTCCTGTTCTTTTATGCTGATGATCATTCTATTATTATCAAGGCTAAAAGCAAGCCTTCCTTTCTCGCTCAGCACGTAATCATCGGGAAATGATTTATCATCAGCAGGATCATAACTTATTAAAATGGGGTCTGATGAATCTATATTTTTGAACACAAGGAGTTTATTAATGCGTTGTTCAAGGCTGTCAGGTTTATTTCCTTTCAGAACAGCCAGGGATGTTCCTTTTTGTTCCCATTCAGTACGATAGAGCATCTCATCATCCCAGGTTAACTGGCTGTATGTTGCGGTATCGGTATTCAGTGGTATGACTGTTCCTTTGTTCAGGTCCATTACATAAACGCCGTTACCTGCCCTGTCAGCAGCATCGATAGTATATGCAAGATGGCTGCCCCTCTTATTGAACTTATACTGGCTCACATTGCCTATATTCATTAAACTGCCGCTTTCAAGATCCCTGAGAAGCATATCTGTTCCATTATGATCATTTTTATCCCCTTCTTTCTTGATGACCAGGTAATCAGATTTCGGTGAGAAGGACATATCATCAACTTTCTCCCATTCTACCTTATCGCCTGATGCAAGATTCATTAATACTCCCTTGCTATAAACCGGTTTCTTACTTTTTCGAAGTTTTTCAGCTTCTTTTTCCTTGAGATTTCTTTTGTAGATCACCCAACGGGAATCATGTGAGAATTCCGGGTCGTCACAGTAAGGATCTGAAAAAACCTTGCCTGAGTTGATGTTTTTAATATACAGAGTATCATCACCTCCGTTAGGGCTCAAGCCATAAGTCATCCAGTTACCATCATCAGAAAGGCTGACCGAAGTTATCCGGCTCCACCTGTCGTAATCATCGACGTTCAACACTTTTTTCTCATCCTGAGAATAAAGATAAACACCTGTTAATAAGGTGAATAACAGAAGAATAATAGATTTGCTCGGTTTTTTCATGATACTATTAATTTGTTGAATTGTTGAATTGTTTAACTGTTGAATCGGGATTAAGGTTGAATGATTAATTAACAAATATAGGCCAGGTATCAGAAATATCATATGTTGGGAAACATTTTCCATGGAATACTGGAATACTGGAATATTGGAATGCTGGAATACTGGGGTTATTGGTTATTGGAGTAAAAGGTTATTGGGTCCAAATCATTATTCCATCAATCCATTATTCCATTATTCCATATCTTTATACCTATTGAAAACAAAAAAATAACGATAATGAAGAAAATTGGTTTCCCTGTAATAGTTTCTATTGTTTTAAGCTTGCTAGTTTCATGCAGGTCATCCCCGGACAAATCAATGAACTCATCAAAACCCAATATAGTCTTGATCTATTTTGATGACCTTGGCTACGGGGATGTTAGTGCCTACGGAGCTACTGAAATATCCACACCAAATGTAGACAGGCTGGCTGAAGGTGGAATAAGGTTCACAGATGCACATTCATCATCAGCGACATGTACCCCAAGCAGGTACGCTCTGCTTACAGGTGAATATCCATGGAGGAATGAAAGGGCAAGGGTTCTGCCCGGGACTGCACCCCTTATTATTGACACAGTGAAGTTAACCCTGCCGGGTATACTGAAAGAACAAGGATATCAGACAGGTATTGTTGGCAAATGGCATCTCGGTCTGGGTGACGGTAATATTAACTGGAACAAGCATATTAATCCCGGTCCAAATGATGTTGGTTTTGATTATTCATATATCCTGGCTGCTACCCAGGACAGGGTTCCTACGGTTTATATTGAGAACGGGGACGTCGTCAGGCTTGACCCGGATGACCCTATTGAGGTAAGATATAATGAAAACTTCCCAGGAGAACCAACGGGCCTGGAGAACCCTGAGATGCTGAAGATGATGTGGGACCATGGTCATAATAACAGCATTGTTAACGGCATACCGCGGATCGGTTTTATGAAAGGAGGTGAATCGGCCAGGTGGGTGGATGAAAATATGGCCGATACCTTCCTCGTACAGGCCCAGAATTTCATTTCAGAACATAAGAATGAACCATTCTTCCTCTACTATGCCCTGCAGCAACCGCATGTCCCCAGAACACCGCATGAACGCTTTGCAGGTGCAACGGGCATGGGCCCAAGGGGTGATGTTATCATTGAAGCTGACTGGTGTGTAGGGGAATTAATAGAGACTCTTGAACAGCATGACCTGATTGAAAACACTTTGATAATATTGTCAAGCGATAACGGTCCTGTATTGAACGATGGCTATTATGATTATGCTGTGGAGAAACTGGGGGAACATAATCCCTCCGGCCCATTCAGAGGCGGTAAATACAGCCTTTATGAAGCAGGTACTAGGGTTCCTTTCATTACTTACTGGAGGGGTAGTATTAAATCATCGGTTTCAAATGCTCTGGTTTCACAGATTGACCTTTTATCGTCACTAGCTAATCTCACCGGCAGCAGATTCAGAGGGCCCGACAGTTATGATATGCTTGACCTGTTTCTTGGCAAAGATACCACTGGCAGAAAAGAGCTAATAATGGAAGCAGGAGGCAGGACGGCATTCAGGAAAGGAAACTGGGTGCTGATACCGCCCTATCCCGGTCCTGCGATTGCTAGCAATGTGAATATTGAACTGGGCAATTCAGATGACTACCAGCTATATAACCTTGAAGATGATACCGGTCAGCAGAACAACCTGGCAGAGACCAATCCGGATAAGCTAAATGAGATGATTCAAGCATACGATAGCATTATCAATGGAATAATGGAATAATGGAATAATGTTTATATTAGTATTAGTCTATAATCCCATCATGTCAATATTCCAATATTCCAATATTCCAACATTCCATGCCTTTATAACATAACTGTCACGACCATAAATTGAGCAAAATAGATTATTTTGCATTCAAAAAACACAAATATCAGAAACATGAGAAGATCATTGTTACTGGGCTTATTGTTTTTAGCAACTGCACTTGCAATCCTGGGCCAGGACAGGTATTTGCCCGTTGATACCACGGTGGTAACGAAGCACAGCACCACTATAAACGGTGAAAAATTCACTTATACTGCTACTACAGGTACTCAGTCTGTATACATTGATGATGTGATAGTTGCTACTTTATACTACACTTATTATACAAGAGATATCCCGGGTAACCGTGACACAAGACCACTGCTGATATCTTTCAATGGAGGTCCCGGTGCTGCATCGGTCTGGATGCATATGGCATATACCGGACCTAAAATCGTGAAAATTGATGACGAGGGATACCCTGTCCAGCCTTACGGAGTAAGGAACAACCCCTACTCTATTCTGGACATAGCTGATATAGTGTATGTTAACCCGGTGAATACGGGATACTCAAGGATGATAAAAGGCAAAGACGGGGAAATGCCCGACGGTAAGCTGTTTTTCGGTATCAATGCCGATATAGAATACCTTGCTGCATGGATAAGTGACTTTGTATCAAGGCATGACAGGTGGTTGTCACCTAAATATATTATCGGCGAAAGCTATGGCGGTACAAGGGTTTCAGGATTAGCCTATGAATTGCAGAACAGGCAGTGGATGTACCTTAACGGTGTTATCATGGTATCCCCGGCCGATTATAGGATATTTGAATCAGATGTTCCCATATCTTCGGGACTAAACCTTCCCTACTACACTGCCACTGCCTGGCATCACGGTATGCTTATCGATGAATTACAGAAAAAAGATTTACCGGAGATTCTGCTTGAAGCTGAATAATTTACAATTAATACCTTAATTCCTGCTTTAACTAAAGGCGGGTTTATTACAATAGAAGAAAAAGAGGAAGTTGCCGAAAGAATGTCCTATTATTCCGGCATATCAAAGAAAGCGATATTGCAACATAATCTCGACCTGCCTACACGTTTCTTCTGGAAGGAGTTATTAAGGGACAGGAGTGGACATATGATCGGCCGTCTAGATTCAAGGTATCTTGGTATAGATAAGACTGAAGCTGGTATAAGTCCGGACTTCAGTATAGAGATGAGCACATGGAACCATGCCTTTGCGCCTGCCATTAACTATTATACAAGGGAAGTGCTTGGTTTTAAGACGAATGTGAAATACAATATGTCGGGTAATGTAAGGCCCTGGGACAGGTCGGAAAACAATGTCAGGGAAAATCTCAGGCTTGCAATGGCTGCCAATCCGTATCTTAAAGTTATGTTCCAGGGTGGTTATTACGACGGAGCATGCACTTATTTTGCCTCCAAATACACCATGTGGCAGATAGATCCCAGCGGAAAGATGAATGACAGGCTTAGCTTTAAGGGCTACCGCAGCGGACATATGATGTACCTGCGGCGGGAAGACCTGGAGAAAGCCAATAACGACCTCAGGGAGTTTATAAAAAGCAGCCTGCCCCAGAGGCCAGCAAGATACCAGCGATGAATTAAGAGAACAGTCAGATTCAATTTTTTAAATAAAATTCCCGTTCCAATTCATCTGAGGGGATAAAGCCTGTATGTCTGAAATATTCATTTCCTTGCTTATCCAGTAAGATCTGGGTTGGAATTGCTGCAATGCCATAATATTTCATTAATTTCTGGCTTTCTGGTAAGAGGACATCAATAAATACTATATTGACCTTGCCGGCATATTTTTGTCTTATTTCATCCAGCACCCCTTCCATACGCTTGCAGGCAGAACATCCTTTCGACCCAAATTCGAGAAAAGTGATGTCATAGGTCGAGTTCTTTTCCTCATAATTGTACAAAGAATCAATAAGAGCCTCTGATGAAAGCATTATTTCAGGTGAAGCCTGTTCCTGCAAAATCTCCGACAGGGAATTATTAATTCTGTTCTTCATGGCAAGCCCGAAAATCAGCAAGGCTGCCAGTAAGATCATGAATAAAAAGGGAAGTATTTTTTTTATCATTCTGTGACAAATTTAAATAATTGGCCTATAAATTTATCGTTCTTTGTCTGCATTTTAAATTGATAAACAGTTATTTATTATATTTTGTTAATTCTGCAATTATTTTTCCTGAAATATCTTCCCATAATTATCCCGATAATGATAAAAACCGGTATGGTTATTAACACCCTCAGTAAAGAGAACTTTAGTCCCAAAAATCCGATTTCAAAAGTTATCATGGGGATCTTTGCCGTGGTAAATGCACTCAGATAAATAAAAACATTGGTTGGAGAACATCCTTTTTTCCATAAAAGATATGCTACAGGGAAAGCGGCATACAAAGGCCCGGCCTGTAAAAATGCAAGAAACATCACCAGAAGTGTCCCTTTTATACCTGATGATACACCG
The DNA here is from genome assembly GCA_034659275.1 of Bacteroidota bacterium. Taxonomy (GTDB): domain Bacteria; phylum Bacteroidota; class Bacteroidia; order Bacteroidales; family VadinHA17; genus UBA9300. The sequence goes on from JAYEGY010000030.1 coordinate 19,283, forward strand.
AGATGCTTTTGTATCCTTTCTTTGGGTATCCAGACATCAAAAAGGCCTATCAGGATAAACAATACCGGAAGCAGGATTATCATTTCCTTAAAAAACATCCAGAAATTGTCTTTGAAAATTTGTATTCCCGGATGATAATGAAAATAAAAAGATCCACCTGTAAATAAAGCGAAGGCAATAATAATCGATAAATCAAATTTATATTTTCTAACCTGAATAATTCATAAAAACAAAAAAAAAGGTGATTTTTATTAGCTTATCTCCTTGATATTCACTATCTTGAAGTTACGTAAAACAAAAAAACCACCTATGCATAAAATTAAGAATTTTAAGCAGGATTTCCAAAAAAGATCGGGAAAATCAAGTCAATTAAGTTTTTTTCACCTGACTGACTTTAACAAAAAGAAGGTTGAACTGTCATTTACACAGGAACATACGTCTAACGATGCAGGCTTATTATTGTTAAAGGAGGTTGATCAACAT
>JAYEGY010000031.1:0-19701 GCA_034659275.1 Bacteroidota bacterium
GCTTCAATAGCTACTTTAGCTTTAAAGGTTGCTGAATGTTTTTTTCGTTTTGCTTTCATAATTACTGGTTAAAATTAATGTTTTTTTTCACCTTAACCAGTGGTCCTAATTTTGGGGAGTATTATACTCTAAGCTGCTGCTTAGCTTACCCTGATAATCCATCCATGCATTGTGGGCGTCGCCTTTAAACAGGTTCATGTTGATTTTATCCAATGCCGACTTCATGTTTGTTGCGATTTTTTGAGCTTCTGCGAAGTCATCGTTTGTAAGGGCATCTTTCCATTTCAGGTAGGTAGCATATAAAGGTTGTAACGCATCTTTAGCCTGTTTGCCAATAGATAAAGGTTTTGACAATTCTACTTTTGGTTGTACCTCTTGACCTTCTTTTGATTCACTTTCCCCCATGTCCATCCCGCCGTGATCATGTCCCGTTGAAACCATTCCTCCCCCCGGGGTTCATCATACTTGGTTTTCCGGCTAATTGTGCCGCAGCATCTATACTGAATGTACCATTTACTGCAATTTCTTCTCCTTCCATTAAACCGTCTTCAATCATATAACTATCTCCCAAAGCCGGTCCCAAAGTGATTTCACGCATGATAAAATTTACTCCTTGATCCGATTTTGTTTTGATGTAAACAACCGAGCGTTTGCCTGTCCACATTACGGCTGTTTTTGGCACAACAAGTGAATTTGATTTTCCGGTTAATTTGGCATCAACCACGCCGGAGGCAAACATTTCGGGTTTGAGTTTCCCGTTTACATTATTGTACTCAACCCTGGCTTTCGCCACCCTTGTTTTTGGGTTAATCACCGGGTCGATGTAGAAAATGATACTCTCAAAATTTTCTCCCGGCAGGGAGGATATTGAAAATTCAACTTTATCGCCTTTTTCTACCCATGCCATATCCGATTCATATACATCAAACAATAGCCAGACTTTAGAAAGGTCGGCTATTTCATAAATCTTTTCGCCTCTACGAACATAATCGCCCCGGTTTATCATTTTTGATGTTACATAACCATCAACACCGGCCTGTACAGGAAATTCTTCCTGTATTTTTCCTGCATTCAGTATTCCTTCAATTTGATTATCCGAAAGTTTCCAGTTTTTCAATTTTTCTTTGGCAGCAGCAAATAATTGGGGCTGCGATTCAGCTATTTTCTGTGCCTCAAACAATTCTTCCTGCGCAGTAACCAGTTCGGGTGAATATACATAGGCAATGGTTTGTCCTTTGCTTACAAATTCACCTGTGAAATTCAGCATTAACTTTTCTATTCTACCCGGGATGTGTGACGATAGCGAGTAAACCAAACGTTCATCGGCTTGAACTGTTCCATTCAGCCGGACTTGTTTAACCGGATCCATTTTCATGACAATTGCAGTACTCACACCAGCTAATTGCATGGCCGTGGGTGACATGCTGATTGCCATTGGGTCAACTTCAGTGTTTTGATCGTCCTCCAGGGGAATTAAATCCATTCCGCAAATTGGGCAATCGCCCGGTTCATTTTGACGTATCTGTGGGTGCATGGAGCAAGTCCAGACAGTCTCTCCGTTTATTTCAGTTTTAACGTTTTCATGGTTATCGTGCGAATTGCTTTTATCCTCTCTAAAAATCAACCAGCCTGCCAACAAGCCAACTATTAAAGTGGCTAAGGCTATTATAATTGTTTTCTTATCCAGTGTCTTCATTTTAATATGTTTTTGATGTTAAGTAATTTATTTTTGCAACGGCTACATGGTATTGTGTTAAAGCCGTAGATTTCATTTTTTGGTATTTCAACAATTGTTGCTGCATTCGCAACACCTCTTCGAACTCCTTACCGGAATTGCCATAGGAAGTAAAAAGTAAGTTCAGGGATTGTTGCGTGGTTTGAATTTGCTGCTCATAAAGTGACAATAGTTGCAACTGCTGTTGAACCTTAAACCAAACCATATCATATTCAGAAAAAAGCATATTCGTTACTTCTTGTTTCTGATTAGCATAGCTTTCCTGCATCAATTGGGATTCTTTAACCGAAGCATTGTACTTACCCCTGAAAATTGGAATACTAACACTTACCATAGGCATGAAAACATTTTTGCCGTTATCGGGCAATGATATATCAGTGCACTCACCAACCATAACATAATCTAAACCTACACCTAATTTAGGCAAGCCTTGCTTTTGTGCAATCAATTCCGAAGCTTTACTTGCCTGTAATTTTAAATCCAATGCTTTTAATTTTGGATTTGAAGCAATCAATGAATCTTTCCTGAAATTATTTGAAGGGGTTTCCGCTTTCAAAGAGTCCCTGATCAGGACTATTTCATTTTCAGGTCTGTTTAAAAGCTTGTTGAAAGTACTTACTAGTGGTTTCTCTTTTTGCTTTAGGATTTCAAGATTGGTTTGTGCATCTTTAAGCATAATGTCAACCCGCAACACATCAACCATTGTTCCGGTTCCGTTTTTAAACTTTTGAGCCGCAATGGTTTTGTAAGATTCAAGTATTCTAATATTTTCCTGCTCAATGCGAATCCAATCTTTTAATTCGTATAAAGGATAATAAGCGGAAGCTACCTGAAAATAAAGTTTGTTCCGTGTATCAATAAAGCTTTGAAATTTTGCTTCTGCCCTTAACGCTGCAGCATTGCCCTGTGCTTTTAATGTGCCAAACCAGGGGAACATTTGCGTAAGGGAGAGTTTTGCCTGTTGTGGCCCCACTCTTGTTTCTACGGGGGAAACAAAATAGCCGAATTTAAAAACAGGGTCGGGTAAAGTATTCACCTGTGGCACTTTCTGCAAAGATGCCTCGTATTCGTTATACACAGCCTGTAAACCCGGATTATTTTCGGCTGCTATCTGAAAATAATCGTCCAGAGTTTGAGCAAAACTCAAGCTGCCGTAAAACAACATTGCCATTATTAATACTATATATCGTTTCATAATTATGATTTTTTAAGTTTGAACTCTTCACGCATGCTATAAAGTGTGGGAACAATATAATAAGTAACTGCTGCTATAATCATTCCTCCAAAAGCAGGAATAGCCATAGGCACCATAATGTCAGCGCCGCGCCCGGTAGATGTAAGAACCGGCAACAGTGCAATAATGGTTGTTGTGGTTGTCATTACAGCGGGCCTTATCCTTCGCTCTCCGGCTTCCACAACAGCAGCCCTGATTTCTTCTATTGTTTTTGTACGGTTGCGTTTAAAACTCTGGTCGAGATAAGTTCCCATTAACACCCCGTCATCGGTGGCAAGCCCAAAAAGGGCAATAAAACCCACCCAGACGGCAACACTCAAATTGACGGTATTCATCTGGAAGAGTTCCCTGATATTCATTCCAAAAACCGTGAAATCGGCAAACCACCCCTGTCCGTATAGCCAGAGCATAATGAAACCTCCGCTAAAAGCCATGGCCACCCCGGTAAAAATCATTAGTGAAGTGGTTACCGATTTGAATTGAAAGTAGAGTATCAGGAAGATGATTAATAATACAATAGGCACAATGATACTCAGTCGTTTTTCGGCACGCACCTGGTTTTCGTAACTACCCGAAAATGTATAATTCACCCCGGCCGGTACAATTAATTCCCCGGCATCGATTTTTTGTTGAATCATTTCCTGGGCATCGTTCACTACATCTACCTCGGCATAGTCTTCCTTTTTATCGAACAGCACATAGCCTACCAAAAATGTATTCTCACTTTTTATAGCTTGCGGGCCCCGGACATATTCAATATCTACTAACTGGTTTAATGGGATTTGCGCTCCCGTGGATGTTGGAATTAAAATATTACCAAGCGTTTCAGGGTCGTCCCTTAACTCTCTCGGGTAACGCACACGTATTGGAAAACGCTCACGTCCTTCTACGGTTGATGATATTTTCATGCCTCCAATAGCGGTTTCAATGGTTTGTTGCACATCTTCGACATTCAATCCATAGCGTGAAATTTCATCCCGGTTGACATTCAGGTGAATATAGGGTTTCCCCACAATACGGTCGGCAAAGGCAGCTTCGGCTTTGACAGACGGAACTTGTTTCAGGATTCCCTCAAGCTTTATTCCGAACTCCTCGATGGTTGACAGGTCGGGCCCGAAAACTTTTATGCCCATGGGAGCCCTCATTCCTGTTTGTAACATTACCAAACGCGTTTCGATAGGTTGCAATTTAGGAGCAGAGGTAACACCGGGTATTTTAGTTGCCGCAACAATTTCCTTCCAAATATCATCGGATGATTTTATGTGTTCACGCCAGTTTCTGAAATAGTTTCCATTCTCATCCGGTACCATCTCATCTGACGAGATACCTTTTGTCAGCATTTCCTGATTGCTTAGTACGTCTCCATTCTTCAAAACAAAGCGGTCATCTCTGTCTGTTTTAAAGCGCTTACGATGCCCTTTTTCATCAAGTGCATATTCCGTCTTGTAGTTGATAATATTTTCGTACATGGAAACCGGAGCAGGGTCGAGTGCCGATTCCACCCGGCCTAATTTACCAACGGTAAGATCCACTTCGGGAATATTTGTCAGCAACATATCTAACTGGCCAACTACTTTTCTGTTATATTCAACCCCTGAGTGCGGCATAGATGTTGGCATGAGCAAAAAGCTGCCTTCATCTAATGCAGGCATAAACTCTTTCCCAATTCCGGGAAAAGAATGGGCAAGACCTGACCAAACGGAAGTTGTCCGAATGTTCCAGCCTATTTTATCTGCTCCATTTGCCAAAAAACCGAAAACGCTTGTAAACCCCATCCATATATTCACGGCCAGAAGTATTAAAAGGGCAGGGATCAGTAAAAACTTGATTTTGTTATTCAATATCCACGTCAAAATCTTTTTGTAGGAAAATTGTAAGAGCGTAAATGCCCCTAAAATGAAACCAACAAGCAGGGCAACAAAGATAAAGTTGAGTAGTACACTTTTCCCGGCACCGAGCGGTAACCAGTACTTTGCCAAAAGCCATACAACCCCTGCTGCCACCAAAACCAATTCAATGTTGTCTAAGGCTTTACGGAAAAGTGGTTTTTAAAATAGCTTTTTATCAGATATCAGCGGTTTAACAAATGGAATACTGCCAAACAAAATCAATAATACACCGGCCCAGGCTAAACTGCCAAATAACCCAACTATACCTGCTGCAATAAGTAAAATATTAACCCATTTATTGTGACGAGGGTTTTTTATTTTGAATCCAAAAAAATAATGTGCCAGAGTTGGCAAAATGAGCAAGGCAACCAGCAAGGCCGCCACCAAAGCAAAAGTTTTGGTAAATGCAAGAGGGCCGAATAATTTGCCCTCTGCTGCCTGCATGGTAAAAACAGGGATGAAACTTACAATAGTGGTTGAAACGGCAGTAAGAATTGCCGAACTTACTTCTGCAGCACCATTATATATAGTTGTTATCAGTTTTTGCCCGGGAGGAGCTTCATCAAGATGTTTTACGATGTTCTCCGATAGAATAATTCCCAAATCGACCATAGTTCCAATGGCAATGGCAATACCTGAAAGAGCAACAATATTGGCATCAACACCAAAATACCGCATGGCAATAAAAACCATGAGTACGGCAATAGGTAATAAACTGGAAATAAGAAAGGATGCCCGCAGATTGTAGATCATCACGATGATAACCAGAATAGTGATGAGAATCTGGAGCGACAAAGCTTCTTCCAGGGTCCCCAGTGTTTCATAGATCAGTTCCGAACGGTCGTAAAAGGGAACAATGGTCAATTGGCTTTCTGTGCCATCTGCCAGTGTCTTTTTGGGCAAGCCGGGTGAAATTTCTTCAATTTTTTCTTTCACATTATTGATAACTTGCAAAGGGTTAGCACCATACCGTGCCACAACAACCCCACCTACCACTTCAGCTCCATCTTTATCGAGAACGCCCCTTCGTGAAGCCGGACCAAGCATAACTACGCCTATATCCTTTATTCGAACAGGTACGTTATTCTGAACGGCAACCACGGCTTTCTCAATATCTTCGGTCTTTTTAACATAACCTAAACCACGCACAAGATATTCGGCCTGGTTAATCTCAATGGTTTTTGCCCCTACATCCCGATTCGATTTCTGCACTGCCTGCATAACCTTGTGCAGAGGTATGTCATAAGCTTTTAAGGCATCGGGGTTTACATCTATCTGATATTCCTGAACATAACCCCCAATTGAGGCTACTTCTGAAACACCTTCCGTTGCATTCAGTCCGTATTTTACGTAGAAATCCTGAACAGTCCGTATCTCATGCAAATCCCATCCCCCGGTCGGGTTTCCGTTTTTATCACGTCCCTCAAGGGTGTACCAGTACACCTGCCCCAAAGCGGTTGCGTCGGGCCCTAATGTGGGTTGAACACCATCGGGTAAAAGTCCGGAGGGGAGAGAACTTAACTTTTCCAGTATCCTGGAGCGTGACCAGTAAAATTCAATATCTTCATTGAAAATAATGTAGATACTTGAAAAACCAAAAATGGAGGAACTACGAATGGTTTTTACCCCGGGGATACCTAAAAGATAGGTAGTTAACGGATATGAAATCTGGTCTTCAATATCCTGAGGCGAACGACCCGGCCATTTAGTAAAAACAATTTGCTGGTTTTCGCCAATGTCTGGTATTGCATCAACCGGGACAGGGTCGGACGGAAGGCCTCCAATTTGCCAGCCAAAAGGAGCAGTAACAATTCCCCATGTCACCAATCCCGTGAGAAGGAGTAGGGTTACCAACTTATTCTCTAAAAAATATTTAATGATTTTATTGAGCATTTTTCATAACTATTATAATCTCTAACTAAATACACTGCTTAAAAAGGAATATATGATCTTATATCCCTTCAGTATTATTCAGAAGCCGATTATAAAAGAAATGATTGGATCCTCTCAAGGTATTGCCTTCCCCCGGGAGGAGGTGGCTGTTTATATATATTTCCGGAAGTTTCTGTTTCGGAAACTGAAGCGACTAATTCAGCTGGTAAATGATGAAGAACAAAACCGGGTGTGATTTTCACATAATAGACTGCATTGACAGTAAAATCATCATCCAGCTGGTAGATCTATATCTCTGTGTGACAGCATGATCCGGAGTTACAGCAGGCATCAGGTATGTGCATTATGGCTGTCGACCTGAGGTTATCGCCACAGTAATGCCTTGATATACTTATTCCTGTTGTCGTGAGCAACAGCATCAATATAATACCTATATGTACTACTTTTCTTGCCATATTACCTGCATTCACAGTATTTAACAATGCTGTTGAGGTATTGTTCACTATTACTTTTATTATAAAATAAATATGATCTTAAGGGACGGATGCCTCTAATGAACAACAATTTTGCGTATGGTGGTGCCTTTTGATGTCTTAAATGATGCAAAGTAAATACCCGGTCCGGGCAGGATGCCCGTACTTATCGATGTATCACCTGTTATTCTGCCGGTCCATACGGGTTGGCCACTCATGTTCATTATTTTCACATCAACAGCTTTTGTAAAAGAATCCATAAAGCTGATATTGATAACGGATTCCTTATCTACCGGATTTGGATAAATAAGCAGTTCCGGACCGGAGTATACCGGTTCAATATCCAGAGGAGATGAAATGGTCTTTGTCCAGTCATAGAATCTCTTATGTATATCTGCCGGACCTACGACACCTTCAACCAATTTAAGCCTGTAATCATAATGAGCTTTACGGGTTTCTTCTCCATGATATATATAATCAGTATTGCTTATAACAGCAAAGACAACATCATTTGCAGGTTCCAGGTCGAGGTTAAGGCTGCATTCTCCCCCATACACAGGTACGCTGTATACTGTCTGTCCATTCCTGGTCCTGTAGCATAGCTGGCAGGTCATATTGGGGCCCAAGGGCTGAAAGTCAACTTTAACAAGATCCCCACTTACAACAAGGGGTATCTGGTTTGCCCCTGACCATCCCGGAGTGGTCCGGTATTCAGGAGTAAGAAGTCCGCTCCCGTTACTTGTTGTTTTAGCATAGGGTGTAGCAATCCATGTTTCGGGATTGAGCCATGAAGGGCTCCATTCAGCTTTTATCGGGGTCCCAAACTGTGAATTAAGCAGGTCCATTATAGCACCTGTCCATTTTCCCATGTTCACGAGGGCCTGTTTAGCCCTGTATTCAGTGATCAGGCGTCTGATTTGTGATTCTCCCAGACCAGCTGCCATACCTTCGAGAACCCTTGACTCGCAGTACCTCCATATCCAGGGTATGCTTCCCTGACCAAGCGTAATACCAAGAAAGGTGGGAAATACATTACTGTATTGTACTCCTCCCAGCAGATTCCTCCATGTACATATCTGTGTTCCGTTGCTATACATATTTACCCCTTCAGCTGATGGTCCGCCGAAACTGTTATCCTGCAGCCATCCACTATAACACTCTATAGGCATGAAAGGAGCTACAAATGATGCTCCGTTAAGGAAGCCCATACTGCTATAATCACCTGTCTGACGGGCTTCTGCCTCCTGCTGCAGCCATGTGTTACCACCTTCATGGAACCATGCAGCATTCCTGCAACCCGGCAGGTCTGCCAGTATTGCATGTATACCTTCGTGAACCACAGCTCCCATCTGGAACTCCCTGTCATCGTACGGGCAACCGGGATCAAAGCAGTACACAGGATAATATGAAAGTAATACCATTGGCCAATATTCTCCTTGATAATAAATGCTACTCTGCCATCCCCCTGTTTCGGTATTGGAAGCATCATCAGTGCATAATCCTGAACCATAAAGGTATATTGCACTTTTATAGCCGTTTTTTGCACGTTTATCCGGTGGCCAGCCCATTTCATTTCTGAAATAGGCAAAATCAGTGTTCATTCTCTGTAGCATGGGAGTAATGGCAGCTGTGGTGACCAGGGGGTTCGCCGTAGCTCCCCACCTGAAAGTCCACCATTCTAAAGACTGTGTACCTACAACTCCCTCACAATCATCAAGTATCATCGTTGGTTCGCTCAGGTCCAGATACTCATCCCTGAAATCATAACTGATTGTTGGATCATATTCAGGCCATGAAAAAGGAGCAGAAAAATCACTGTTTGTTCTTACCGTCAGATTGAAATGGCAGGTAGTGGCCGCTCCGCAGGCATTGATATAACATACGGTATAGGTGCCTGATTGTCCGGTACCGGCATCTCTTAGGGTAACTGCACGGTTTGTGCTGGTAAAGCCTGACGGTCCTGTCCAGCTCCAATATACTCCTTCTTCCGGGTAAGGAAGAAAAGATACCGAGTCGCCTGCCATGATATTAGCTGTATTTGTTTGTTGCACCGGGCCATCATTAACTCTCACATTCGGGATTAACTCCGTAGGATCGCATGGCCCTCCCTCCATACCATAAACACGCCATTCAAGAATACCTGTGGCCATGGCACTTTTCATATAAATGCGGATCTTTGAAGTCATAATCCCCAGTTTAAGAGGATTGTACTTATCCAGTTCGGTTCCTATTGAGTCGGCCAGCATCCATGAAGTACCATTCCAGTATTCAATATAAGCTTTCGTGGGCTGGTCTATACCCAGGCCATCATCCCACCAGTAAACAGATGTGGATGTTAATTGCTTTGCCAGGGTCCATTCGTACTGAACCCAGTTATACTTGTTGTAAGCTTCTTCTCCATCCCAGTTTCCGTAAGCTCCATGGGAGTAATCATCTGAACTTGAAGGATCGAATCCATCATTCACGGCCGAGAGAGTCTCCCAGGAAGAAACGAATGAAGTTGATACTGAGGCTGTCAGAGCAAGGTTTGTAGTATCGCTGGGTGCACATGTTGCTGTATAGGACGATAATGCATTAAGAAAGCCTGAAAAAATCAATGACAATAGAAATATATTATTAAGACCATTTAACCTTGAATAGGTATTTTGTGATTTACGATTCATGTTCTTATCCATATTAATATCCCCGTGTTTCTCTGCAAACCAAAGTTAATAAAATCCCGGGAACACCTATTTAAGGAAAAGTTCCCATTCATCCATTAAATGGTTTATGACCCTCGGGAATTTATGCTGGCCGCCTTCTTTTCCCTTCTGCCGCAGGAAATCATAAAAAACTGAAACAGGCAGTATTTCAATAAATACCTCTTTAAGGGCAGCAGATCGTTCAGTATTATAATCATCATTAAGCTTTCTCAGTCTTTTGTCGAGTTTATGCGTTAGTTCTTTCTTATCAGGTATTTCCCCGTTTTTTATTCCTATGAACCATTTATGAGCGAAGTAGTCATTATGTTTAATCCCGGCTACCGTATATTCAGTAATTTCAATCCCAAACTCTTTACTTAACCATTCTATTGCCATATTCATATTATCAACAGAAAGATGTTCCCCGCAAAGGTTAAGTGTATGCCTGGTACGCCCTGAGATAATCATTTCATAATTTTCAGTATTGAGAAATTTGATTGTGTCGCCTATCAGGTATCGCCATGCACCCGCACAGGTACTTATTATAAGTGCATAATCTACTCCAGCTTCTATTTCAGGCAGTAACAGGACCTGTGGATTTTGATTCATACTCCCATCAGGATTAAAGTTACTATCATTATAGGGTATGAATTCGAAGAATATGCCATTATCCCAAACGAACTGCATATTTCCTTTTGTTTTATGTTGGTAGGCCAGGAATCCCTCTGAAGCAAGATATGTTTCAAGGTAATATATTGGTCTTCCCAGAAGCTTTTCAAAGCTGCTGCGATATGGGGCCAGGCTTACCCCTCCCCATGAATAAGCTATCAGATCCGGCCACAGTTGATGAATATTTTTCAGACCATAGTGATCAATTATTTGCTCAAGCATCATCTGTATCCATGAAGGTGTGCCTGCAATGCCCAGTACATCCCATCGCCGGGCTCTTCTCGTAATTTTGTCAAGCTTAAGCTGCCAGTTGTGTTCCCCTGCAATCCTGAGACCGGGTTTATAGAATTTAAGAGCCCACTTAGGCATCTTCCTGGCCAGAATACCACTTAGATCACCCTCGAAATAGCTTTTCTTTCTGGTGAGGGAAGTGCTGCCTCCCACCATGAGAAGGCTTTTCTGGAACAGGTCGGTAGGAAGAGTATATTCACCCAGTACTAGTAATTGCCTGAGGGCAGTTTTCCTCATTGCAAATATCATGTCGGTGGTTACCGGCACCCTTTTACTCGAATCATTTGCCGTTCCAGAGGTAAGAGCAAAGAAATTCACACGGCCCGGCCAGCAAACATTATTCTCTCCTTCCCGTGAGCGATGCCACCAGTCTCTATAGATCGTCTCATAGTCTAAAATTGGAACTGTTGTCCTGAACGCATCAACTATACTTTCTGAATTGAGTATTTGCTTAAAATGATACTTTTTGCCAAATTTTGTATTCTGTGCTTTTTTCAACAGTTCAATAAGACTGATCTCCTGAAGCATTGAATACTGGCCACTGGCTTTCATCAGGTTTTTCCTGCGCTTACGGGGTCTTTTGATAATTCTCCCAAATGTGGGCATATTTTAATGTTTTCAATCATGAGAAATGCTAAAAGATTAACAACGATGGGCAAACAGCATGTTTAATCAACGATATCCCAGCGCAGCATAAGCAACCCAGTGACAGTCAGTAGCTATCGCTGTTGTTCCCATGCCGATATCCGATACCGAAAGATGATCCGAAGTGATACTGGTTGAATACCGGTAGAGTTTGCCAACATAGGTATAATCATCATGAGGACAAACAGCCAGCTTCCAGGGATCACCTTTTACTTTTTCCCAGCCCCTCCGGTTAAGTCTTGCCATGACACTGTCCATTTGCCAGCTATATTGTGCAAAGCCAACCGTATCAACCTGTTGCCTGACTTTATCCTCAGTCATTTGATTACTCTTATCTATATTGCATGAAGCCAATGCTAAAAGGCAACACAGAGTAACAATAAAAAACTTGCTCATTTAATCTCGGTCTTTTCTTCCGGTGGACGGTAAATAGCTTTTTTAAATCTCTTCCATCCCTCTTTGGTCATTCTTGAAGGTGTGAAGAGGCATATACCCTTTGCACCATTAGTGACAGATTCATTGATAGCATCAGGGATTTCGGAAGGCACCAGGCCGTGGTTTTCCGGGTCAGGTTCCGTAGATTTCGCTCCGGGATCCGGACATATGAATAAGCCACTGTATATGGGCGCTTTACCTTCGGTTGCTTCAACTGCTTCTTTACATACTTCCCCTATCCATTCGGTATCTTCAAGGTAAAAGTCATTATAGTTCATCGGATAAAAAGCATCAAGGTTCCACTTGTCCCATTCCTGCCTTACGATTTTTTTGGCTACCGAATTAGGACCGGGAAATACTGCAGCGGTGATCTCTTTATTCTTTGAATGGATCATATCAGCAAGCCTGTTTACGATGCTTGTTATCTGGTCATACCTGAACTGTTTCCATTCTTCAACCTGGGAAGGGTCTTCCACTTCCAATATGTCAATGCCTGTTTGTTTTTTAAAATGTGCGACACAGGTGTCGCAGTAGCAATAATCAAACTGGGGATATTCTTTGTCCATTACAAGTCCGTATTTATCCCACAGTCCACGTGCCAGTATCACATCGGGGAAACGGATATAATCCAGATGTATTCCGTCTACTTCAGGTACATCAGCCACCTTTGCATACATATTTTCAAGGAATTCGTACACTTCCTCTCTTTCCGGGCACAGGAACTTATAATACGATACATATGCAGGGTGTGCCCATGCCGATTGTCCCAGGCCGTTAACTGCATAGAGGCTTGTATCGAGCAATCCTTCTTTTGATTGTACCATGGCAGGTATCCATGCATGAAATTCGAGGCCTGCCCTTTTTGCCAGTGCCCCCACCCTTTCATAAGTGGAAGCATCCTGACCTCCATTGTACATCACTCCGTCAATGCCTTTTCTGTTGAGATCCCTGAACTCTCTTATTAATTCTTTATCTGTTTTTTCTCCGGGTCCGCCTTCCCATGCATATACGGGTATCTTGTTTTTAGGCTGGCATCCTGCAAGTGCAAAGGCAACGACTAATAGGATTAATAGCTTTTTCATAATATTGAATTTTTATCTGTTTATTATACTCCTGATAAATTTTATTTATTAAATACAAATATAATGAGAATTTCAAGAGACGTACGATCGTGCGTCTCTACGTTACAATAATGATTTATCTTTATGTTATGATTTACAGGATAGCTGATATTGCCTTTGTTGTTTTTCACACCTCGCTCATATTGTTTAATATGTTCGGCTGGATATGGAAAAAGACCAGGTTGGCCAACCTGGTTACTATAGTGGTCACCTTTGCTTCATGGACTCTCCTGGGTCTGATTGTGGGGGTTCCGGGTTATTGCCCGTTCACCGAGTGGCATTTTCAAATATTGGAAAAGCTGGGGCACACAGACCTGCCAACATCATATATCAAGTACCTTGCTGACAGGCTTACCGGGCTGGATTTCAGCCAGAAACTTGTTGATGATCTTACATTGTGGGGGCTTATGGCAGCATTTATAATCTCACTGTCCCTGAATGCTTTACATTGTTTACGTAAAGGGAAGAAGCAGGATAAACAGTGATTATATCATTACATGCTTCGACCCTTTTCAGCCTCTTATCACTTAAGCGGATTAATTATGTCCATGAAAAGATCTGCATTATTCCCAATTTTCTCATTATTACCGTAGACGCAATAATAATCCTGCCCCATCAGCTCCTCTACCATAGTTTTCATGGCAGATATATCATCAGCCGTAGTGCTTAAAACATCATCCCTCTCTGCCTGCATAAACTCCCTGCTGATACCGTTAAAGTATCTTGACAGTGCTGTGCCTGCTTTCATTGATGCCGTTTCGGGATAGTCCATGTCCGATATGGTACCGATAATATACCTTGTCATAGATTTTTCATCAGCGTCAAAATCCTCAAGATATCCGGCTGTCTTATTATAAACCTCCAGTGATTCGCGCAGGTTAGGGTCGCAATACGAGCCAAAAAACATATCGCCTGTTCGCTGGAATCCTGAAAATCCCCCATAGGCACCGCCTATCACTCTTATCTGGTTCTGCAACCAGTCGATTGACAATATCTGGCTCAGCACCAGTATATTCCCGGACCATTCATATCCCAGGTCTTTAAAATTGGCACCTTTCACCACATACTGAACCTTTGATGTTGTCTTAAGAGCCTCATTCTTTTTCACGGGTACTAAGTCCCAGTCCATCCGGTTCATCTCCCCTGCGGGCATTGAAGAGGCACAAAGGTCCAGTTCCCCGGAATAGTTTTCATAGTCATCTTTCGTACATGTAATAGCGGCTGTCATATTTGATGTGTTAAACAGTGATGCTGCTGTTTCCTGCAGACCAGCAATTATCTCATCCGCTTTCTCATCAAAATTCTTTACCAGTCCGTCCAGGAACCAGTAATATTCCAGTCCTGAAATCATCTCATTAAGCAGCCCGGTCTGCCCGTAATATGATTGCATACGCCGGGCGGCATAATTAAGACCGTTATTTTTAATATTAGCCTCCACGGCTGCATAATGTCTTACAAGAAGGGTTTTAAGGCGCTCCTTATCGGTATAATCGCTTGTATTGATTATTTCACCTGCCAGCTCAAGCATCTTACCTGTTTTAGCACGCAATGACTTTGACTGGATAATAAATTTGGGAATATAATTACTGTTGTCAAGATCACCATTATATATAAATAAAAATGAGCTGAACCCTCCGGTATGTATATTCAGCTCGTTATCAAGCTCTCCGTAACTGTAGTTTTCAGTATCGAACTTACCGAGCAGGTTTGACAGCAGGGATGCATATTGGATCTTATCCAGCGGCAGTGTTCTGAGGTCAAACAGTATCCTGTTATACATTATCCCATTTGTAAATTCATTGAGATAAAGGGTTTTAATGCCTCCGATCTCTCTTTCCTCCGCTTCATACCACCCGATCTCTTTGCTGATATCATCAAGTGAAAGCATGGGTATTGTTTCCAGGGCCTCGGGCGTGTCTTCTCTCTGCTGGTATTCAATAAGCTCATTTGTCTGCTCCACCAGTTCTTTAATTTTCTCCCTGTCCATATCTTCCTTAACGAATTCAAGTTCAGCTCTTATCTCTTTGTCTATCCGGGCCTGCAATCCAGGTTCAGGCTTAAGAGCCAGCAACAGGCTGTGATTATTGCTTAGAAGGTCTTCCTTAATAAGCTGCTCCATATAATCTTCCTCGAGGGACCTTTTTATCTCTGCCAGCGGTTTTTCAAACTCCAGTCCTTTATAAGGATTACCTTCGTAGAACCAACCGCTCAGCAACTGCATGCCGTAAATCAGTCCTTTCTGCGGACTGTCTCCTTCCCTTAGCATGAATTCCATCCGGTTAATTGTGCCTTCAAGAGTTTTTTTATCCAGTCCTTCTTCCACAACCTTATTAATAACATCCTCTGTTATCTCATAGAAAGAATCCAGGTCTTCCTCATTTGCATTTCTTACCACTATATGCATGGCAAACTGTTTATTACCATCAACATATGCTGATACATCACTCCCTATACCTGCTTCCTGCAGAGCTTTTTTCAGGGGAGCAGATTCCTGGTTAACAAGCACATCAGCAATCACATCATATGCCATATAACGTGCCCTGTCCGTCACATCGCCAATAACATAACTGAGCTGAAGAAATGTTTGATCAAGGGTATCAGCATTTTCAAGCACAGGATAATTGCCAACCACTCTTTTCATCCGGTCGAAAGGCTCCTGATGCTTTATCTCAACCACTTTGTCCGAACGCTCGTATTCCGACAGGTAGTTTTCATCAATGAACTGAAGCTCCCCGGATAGTTCCGCATCACCGTACAAAAGGATATAGCTGTTTGACGGATGGTAATGCTTCCTGTGAAAATCAAGAAATTCTTCATATGACAGTCCGGTTTGGCTGTGGGATAGCCACCTGATGAATACCGGTAACAATTATCGGGGAAGAGATTGCGGTATACCTGGTAACTCAGCTCCCGATTTGAACTGGAATAAGAACCTTTCATCTCGTTATATACCACTCCTTTATAAATTAATGGAGCTTCCTCATCTGTAAGCTCATAATGCCAGCCTTCCTGCTTGAATATCCTTGGATCCTTGTAGATCAACGGATTAAATACTGCATCCAGGTATACATACATAAGGTTAAAATAATCCTTGTCGTTCATGCTGGCTACCGGGTATATGGTCATATCAGCTCCTGTCATAGCATTGAGAAAGGTATTAAGCGATCCCTGCATAAGCACATCAAACGGACTTTTTACCGGGAAATTCTCAGAGCCGTTAAGTACTGAATGTTCCATGATATGGGGTGTTCCGGCATCTGATTCCGGCACTGTCTTAAAGGCAACCGCAAATAGCTTATTCGGATCATCTGCCTTTATCTTGAATACATGCGCTCCGCTTTTTATATGCTCGAGATGTACGCATTCCGCATTTACCTCATCCACAAAACGGGATTCCAGGATCTTATATCCCTCGTAATGTTCCTTACATCCGTATGTAAGTGTAATAACTGCAATAGCAGCAACAGCCAACAGTAAGTTTGGCCTGTAAACTTTTAATAATTTTTTCATGATAGCTCAGGTAGTTTATTGATTTATAGGGTTGTTTTTGATATAATAACAAATATAATAAATTGACCAACCGATATCAAACCTATTATCCGGCCTGATCCAAAACCTTCTCTGCTGCCTTTACACCGGTCCCCTCTTCAAAATTATACCCGCACTCCTTCAATGCTTCTTCCAGGGCTGTAACGGTCCTGATAGCTTCTGCGGGAGTTATCTTACCCATATGACCAATCCGGAAATATTCATTTTTAAAATCGGGATGCAATCCGCCCGCCAGCACCACTCCTGCCCTGTTTACAGCTGAAAGGAGATCTGCAGCCTTAATGCTACCGGGATAATAAGGTGCTGAGAGGGTATTGGCGGCATATTCATCTGCCGGTATTTGTTTCATTCCAAGAGCTTTAATCGCCGATCTGAAAGACATTCCCGTTCGCCTGTGTCGCTCAAACCTTTTCTCGAGACCTTCCGCAAGTATCTGTTTCAGGCTTATATTCAGGGCGGACACCATGTTAACGGCCGGTGTGCCGAAGTATGACGGCTTTCTTTGTTCATAAGCCTGCATTACAGGCAGCCAGTTTGTCCAGTCGGCGTAGTAATTCTGTACTTTGCTTTTTCTTTTCCTGAATTTTTCCATTGCCCTTTCCGACACTACCAGCAAGGCCAGGCCCGGTGGTACACCAATAGCTTTCTGAGATGCAGTAAGAACAACGTCAATATCCCACTCCTGCTGCCTTATTTCCTCACCTGCGACTGAACACACACCGTCGAGGATGGTGATAACGTCATACTTTGATCCCAGTTCCCCCAGGGGCTTTACTTCAACTT
This sequence comes from Bacteroidota bacterium, assembly GCA_034659275.1. Taxonomy (GTDB): domain Bacteria; phylum Bacteroidota; class Bacteroidia; order Bacteroidales; family VadinHA17; genus UBA9300. The sequence goes on from JAYEGY010000031.1 coordinate 17,399, forward strand.
TTGCTGCAGTTGAAGTATCTACATGGGTGAATGTCAATATTTTATACTTCCCAGTTCGGAGTTCACGCTCTATTGATTCAAGCGGCACTGTTTCTCCCGGAGCAGATCTTAATAAATGATAATCAGCACCATAGCGATCTAGCAAGTCAGCATACCTATCTCCAAAGTATCCGGTTGAGATAACCAGCACCCTGTCATTTTTTTCGACCAGATTAGCCCCTGCCATATCCATTGCCAGGGTTCCTGTTCCGGCCATTATAAAAGGCTGCCCGTCAGGGCACATCCATACTTTTTTCATCATAGCCAGAGAATCAGCAAATATGTCAATGAATTCTGGTGAAACGTGACTGAGGCTTTGCTTACCCATTGCAGCAAGCACATCATTGTCGAATTCTATCGGTCCGGGAATCATTAAGAGTTTTTTCATTATGTTGAATTGTTGAATTGTGTAATGGTTTAATCGGGTAACCAGGTAATCGGGAATTCTTTTTTTAAATCTTTAATCTTAAACCGAGAATTGCGAGTTTGCCAAAAGGCAAGCGAGTAATTCGAGCTCGCCGTAAGGCAATCGTTGATCTTCAATCTAATATCATTTTTTGTTTAGGAGTCTGGTAAAGTTCTGTCGATCAGTTCAATTAGCTGGGATTTTATTGATTGGGAAACGGGCAGTAAGGGTTTGCGTACCGGACCGCCATACATACCCAGATAGTCCATAGCTGCCTTTAGTGCGGGTACACCCCATTTCCTGGTAACGGCAGTATTCAAATCAACCGCAGCAAGCTGATATACTCTTGCCTTTTCCAATTCGCCATTTTTAAATGAGTTATAGATATCAAGGCATAATTCAGGGGCAATATTGGCCAGGGCTAATATTCCGCCCAAGGCGCCAATGCTGAGAGCCGGAAGCAGGAAACTGGCAGAGCCTGCAAGTACCTGGAATCCGGGTTTTGCATTTTTTATTACCGAGGCCATTTTCACCATGTTCCCACCCGAATCTTTAATACCAATTATATTATCGTGCTCAGACGCCCTTATTATGGTATCGGCATCCATATCCAGACCTGAATTTGCAGGCATATTATATATAATTACAGGTGCAGTAGATTTTTCTGCCACGTCATGGTAAAATTGTATCAGGGCATCACTGTTCATCTGACCTTTATAATAGGAAGGATTGAGAACCAGTACAGCATCTGCACCGCTGTCAGCAGCCATTAATGAAAGATGTATTGTTTCCCTTGTTGATTGGGCACCTGTCCCCGCGATCATGATCTTATCTGGAGGAATTGCCTTCCTTGCAGCATCATACACTTTTTTCTTCTCTTCATTACTCAACATTACCATTTCACCGTTGGAACCGAGTATCAATATTCCCGCCAGCTCATATTGGCAGAGGAAACTTATGTTCTTTGAGATTTTTGAAAAATCCACTTCTTGATCTTCTTTAAATGATGTAGGAAGTGGAGGGTATAAACCATTTAATTTAATCATATTAGGAGTTATTTATCAGTACTCAATTATGTTTTTTATGCATTGTAAACTATTACGGTTATTCAGTCATCGAACTATAAACAAGCTTCAGGAACTCCGCCAGCCTGGATGGCTCAAGCCACCTGGTCACGATGACTAAATTATTTTCCTGTTATGTTCACCATCAAAAGTTCCGTCCCAGACATATTCAAAAACCTTATCAGTCACTGAGCTTATAAGCTCATCGTCAACCGCCAGGCCTACAACCGTTGAGAGGTAACTTTTTGTTACACTGAAAGTCTTATCAACCCTTTCTATATCCCCCCATTCGGATACTATATAGCCATCCTTTAAAATTATTCCTGCCGGGCCTCCACGTTTTTTTGTAGGCCCTGCTATTTTCATGCCCGGCTCATATCCAAAGGATTTAAGTATAGCCACCCGCAGATCCCTGTCACCGGAATATTCATTCTCAAGAGCAAATTCAATAGCCGCATTGAGCTTATCTGGTTCAAAACCCAGATTAGCAGGATTTCTACGCTCCCAATTGTATTTTTCAGGGAAATAGAGCGATTGACCGAAGGCTATTCCGGTGGTAAGGGTAATAAATGAAAGCGATAAGAGAAGAAGCCGGATTCCGCGGATTGATAACATGATAATCAAATATTAGAATAAGAGAAAAAGTACATAAGGTTCATAAAGATATGCACAAATTAGGGAATGCTCAATGAATAAGTTATTAAAACACTTCAACAATTACATAATTTAACAATTTAACAATTTTGAAAATTTGTTTATATTGGCATGTTAAATTTAAAATCTGTTCTATGAAG